>JBFYWT010000023.1:0-15774 GCA_041310895.1 Desulfobacteraceae bacterium
AAAAATCCGGGTTCGGGCTGATGTCAAAGGGCTTCCGGGAGAGGCCGTAGTGGGATAGGTACATGGCGCATCGCTCTGAATGGGTTTAGCCGAAACGGCACGGGGCCCTTGGGGGCGGTGGATAGAGAGTAGTCCATCCTGGCGGTTCAAGTCAACCCTGAAGTGGCCGGACCCGCCGCCGGCGCCGCCTCGCCGCAACCCGGTTCGGCCAGCCGCGGGAGCTGCAGCCGGGACGGGGCCGTGGCAGAGCTGCGGGTTTCCCCGCGCCCCCCCCACGCACGGACCCCGGCGTGCGGAGCCACCGCACCGTGCTCCTGCCTCAGGTGATGACCCCGAAGCGCACCGCAGGGTAAGGGTGACGGACTCGGGCTGGCGGAAGCCACTTGGCACTCAGGGGCTTCATCCGCTCCCGGTTCGGGTGATGCTTCTGACCGCGGCGCCTCGAGGTCTTCATCCCCATCTGGCCGATTTTCTTAGGCGTGGTGCATCCACGCGGAGAGTCGCTGCCCCCGGGTTTGCTCTGGCTGCTTCGCGCACCCGCTCACACGCACTTCGCACGATAGCACGGCACAGGGTGCGGTGCGCGGTTTGCCCCAGGAGGTTTCCTTGGGCCAACGCCCTTTCCTCCACCGCCTCCGCTGGCTCTTTCGAGCCGTTGGGTTAAGCGTCCGCTTCTGCATCTATGCGATATAACGAACTTGAGCCGCATCGCCAGAAGCCGGACCGGGAATTACAAAAAATGTCGCTTATATGTCGCTTCTCCAGACGAGCCTTTGCACAACATACTGATTTATTGCACTTTATTCTATCCCGTTTTTTCACCGATGCGGGCACCGGGTGGACGAAAAAGACGTGTATTTTTAAGTAGTTAAACCCAGCAATGCACCGACGCGCACTTGAATGGGGTTCAAGGGGTCGGTGGTTCAAATCCACTCGCCCCGACCAAAAACATGCAATGCACTTGCGGGGTCGCCGCAACGGCGGTCCCGCATTTTTTTTGCCCTTCAAAAAGACGACCGGCTGCATCCCGCTTCACAAGGCACGCGGCGACGGCGCG
The DNA here is from genome assembly GCA_041310895.1 of Desulfobacteraceae bacterium. Classification (GTDB taxonomy): domain Bacteria; phylum Desulfobacterota; class Desulfobacteria; order Desulfobacterales; family SpSt-501; genus SpSt-501. The sequence continues at coordinate 1,058 of JBFYWT010000023.1, forward strand.
GGCCTCGGCCGTTCGGCTTCTGTCATCACCAGCGCCGCCGGACTAAAGGTGACGGTCGCATTCTTTATTTTTACCACACATTCCCTTGCCGGAAAAGTCAACGGCGGGCCGACAGTCGTCGTCGCATGGGGGTTTTTAGGATCGCACCAGCCGCCCGCAAGAAGCCACCTGCCGAAGCAGCAGTCAAGAGGGGCGGCGGAGCGCCGATGGCGGTGTAAGCGGGATATTGTCCAGAGAGTGGGATAACGGCGTGTGATATAAAATAGATCCGCCCCGCCGCATGGCGCGGGGCGGACCGTGGATGGCCGTTGTTACTTGGAAATCTTGGTGAATTTTGCTCCCTTGAGTGAAATGTCGGCCATCAACCCCTTGACGTCGAATACGAAGGCGATGATCGGATCCTTGAGCTTGGTGAAATCAGTGCGCTGGCCGCCGCCGACGTTTATCAGCGCGACGTTGCCGTCGACACCGGCCTCCCAGCCCTTGCTGGCCTGGAATTGATTCAAAGCCGCCTCGGTCATGAACAGGATAACGATATCCTTGGCCTGCCCGCCGATCTGAAATCCGACCGATCCGGCGGCCAGGTTATAGTAGGCGACGGTTTTGCCGCCGACGCGCAAGGCCCCCTCGCCATACTCCCCCCCGACGACCAACCCGGCCTTGACCACGTTCGGCATCACCAGAACGCCCTTGGCCTTGGCGGCAATTTCCTTTCCGCCCTTCACCTGTTTGTAGAAGCGATCGAGGCTGGCGTTGACGCTGGCATCGATTTCCGCGGCGGTTTTGGCCGACGCCGTTTCCGCGGCCACCCCCAGCACCAGCAGGACGGCTGCCAACAAGGCAATGCGCTTGCAAGCGACAAACGAACAACCACGGCTTTTCCGTTTTTTCATAGGTCACCCCCTTCAATAGCGTTTCACGCCGACCGCGGCGGCGGTTCATCAGCAAGTAAGTTCAGATGGGGTGGGAGTGGCTCACAGCCACGATCATCGCGGCAAGATGCCGCTCTCACAAAAGACGATACCGCCGGCGATCGCAGCCTCCATGCGGCGGTTCCCGGCCCAGGCTTCCGATTACGGCAGGAATCCGGCTTCCTTTACCGGTTGCGCGGGCATCCCCTGCGCGGCCTGATCCACCCAGCCGCCGCCCATCGCCTTGTAGATGTTGATGAGCGAACGGTAAAGCGTATTCTGACCGGCGGTATAGGCAAGCTCGACATTGAACAGGCTGCGGTCGGCATCCAGCACCTCGAGGAAGCTGGTATGTCCCTCGTCGTAGCGCATGCGCGCCAGGCGGGAATAATTCTGGAGCGCCTTGAGCTGCCGGGCGAGCGCCGCCAGCCGCTCGCCGCTCTTGCTGCGGCCGAGCAGGGCATCGTCGACCTCCCGGAAGGCGTTTTGGATAGCCTGCTGGTAGCTCAGCACGGCCTGCTGCTGGGCGGCCTCGGCGGCCTTGACCTCGCCGCCGATGCGCCCGGCGGTAAAAAGCGGCACGCTTACCGGCACCCCATAGTTCCAGCTGCGCGATGCGGCCGTGAAGAGATTCGACAGGTCGGTGCTCACCGTTCCGAAGGCGCCCGTCAGCGAGATCGTCGGAAAATACAACGACTTGGCGACCCCGATGCGGGCGTTGGCCGCGATGAGCAACTGCTCCGCCTGACGGATGTCCGGTCGTCGCTCCAGCAGGTCGGAGGGCAACCCGGTCGGCACCGTCGGAAGAATGAGCTGGTCGATGCTCAGCCCGCGCGGAATGACGCCGGGGTTGCGGCCGAGCAGGACGCTCAAGGCGTTTTCCGCTTGGCCGATGGCGCGGTCGATGTCCGGTATGCGCGCGAGCGCGTCCTCGTACTCGGACTCCGCCTGGCTCAGATCCACCTCGGAGATGATCCCGTTCCGGAAACGCAGCTGAAATAGATCCAGGGTCTCCCTGCGGCTCTCGGCCGTGCGGCGAGTAATTTCCAACTGCTTATCCAGCACGCGGATGTCCACATACGCCGCCGCCACGGCGCTCACCAGCGTCAAAACGACGGTACGCCGGGCCTCCTCGGTGCTCAGCAGCTCGGCACGGGCCGCCTCGGTCGCCCGTCGGAACTTGCCCCAGAAGTCGATCTCCCAGCCCGCATTGAAAAACGCCTCGTATTGGTTGTAGGGGTTGTCCTTGCCGTCGACGCGCGTCAGCCCCTTTTCGCTCAGCCGCTGGCGAAACGCGTCGGCCGCACCCCCGGCCGAGGGGTACTGATCCCCGCGCGTCGAAAAATACCTCCCGAAGAACTCCTCGATGCGCGCCGTCGCAATGAGCAGGTCCTTGTTTTCAGTCAGGGCAATACGCACCAAACCGTTCAGGGCCGGGTCGTTGAACTGCTCCCACCAGCCTGCATTGGCAAGGTGCAAGGCCTCTTTTTCCTCGAACCGCCAGCCGGGGGGCGTATCGACGGCTGGCCGCCGGTAGTCCGGGCCGACCGTGATGCACCCGGTCAGCAGTGCGATCATGATTCCGGCCAGGATGCGCTTAGGCATGCTGCCCCTCCTTCCGGCTCGGCTCGTGCGACTCCGAATCCGCTGCGTGCGTCGCGGCCGCCCCGCCCCGGTGGCTGAGCTTCTCGACGACGTAGAAGGTCATCGGTATCAAAAAGATCGCGATGAAGCTTGCCGCGAGCATCCCGCCGATCACCCCCGTCCCCATCACCTGGCGCGAGACCGCGCCCGAGCCGGAGGCGATGGCGAGCGGCACACAGCCCAGGATGAAGGCGAAGCTCGTCATCAGGATCGGCCTGAGACGCAGCCGCGCCCCCTCGAGCGCCGCTTCCATGATGGATTTGCCCTTCTCGAGCTCCACCTTGGCGAACTCGACGATGAGGATCGCGTTCTTGGCCGCGAGGCCGATCAGCATGATCAGCCCGATCTGGGCGTAGAGGTTGAGCTCCATCTGGCGCAGGAAAAGCCCGGCAAAGGCTCCGAGCACCGCGATCGGGGTGCCGAGGAGCACGCTGAAGGGCAGCGACCAGCTCTCGTACTGGGCCGCCAGGATCAGGAAAACGAAGAGCATGGAGAGCCCGAAGATCACCGACACCGGCACCCCCTCCATGGCCTTCTTCTCCTGGAAGCTCATGCCGAGGTAGCCGTAGCCCATCTCCCGCGGCATGCTCTGCGCGAACACATCCTCCAGCGTGCTCATGGCCTGGGCGGAGCTGAACCCGGGCGCCGCGACGATGTTCAGCTGGGCGGAGCGGTAGAGGTTGTAGCGCATGGTGAATTCGGGCCCGGAGCGCTGCTCGATCGAGGTCAGGGCGGAGAGCGGCACCGTGTCCCCGGCGGCATTGCGCACGTAGAACTGCCCGAGCTGCTCGGCACGGGTGCGGTATTCGCCCTCGGCCTGGACGTAGACCTGCCACTGGCGGCCGAAGCGGTTGAAGTAGTTGACGAAGTAGCCGCCCATGAAGGCCTGCAGCGTGCGGTAGACCTGGCTCAAATCGACCCCCTGCTTGAGCACCTTGTCGCGGTCGACATCGACGAAGATCTGCGGCACCGTGGGCAGAAAGGTGGTGGTGACGCGCGCGATCTCCGGCCGCTGGCGGGCCGCTTCCATGAAGCGTTGGGTGTTCTCCCACAGGAAGGCGATGTCCTTGCCGCTGCGGTCCTGCAGGATGAAGGTCACCCCCCCCGCCGTCCCGATGCCCGGGATGGCCGGGGGCGAGAAGGCAAAGGCGACCCCCTGCGGAATTTGACCCATGCGCCGGTTGAGGCTCGCCATGATGGCCGCGTATTTTTCCTCGGGAGCCTTGCGCTCGTGCCAGGGCTTTAAAGTGATGAAGAAAAAGCCGCTGTAGGTGTTGGTCACCCCGGAGAGCATGCTGTAGCCGACCACGGTCGTGCAAAACTGAACGCCGGGGGTCTCCATGATGATCTTCTCAAGCTCCCGGGTGGCGGCGTCGGTGCGCTGCAGGGAGGCGGCATCCGGCAGCTGGACCCCGGCATAGAGATAGCCCTGGTCCTCCTCGGGCAGAAACCCGCTCGGCACCCGTTTGCCGATCACGCCGATCGCTCCGGTCATGATGAGGAGCAGGAGCAGGCTGATCACGAACTTGCGGATGAACCAGCCGCAGAGTTTGACGTAGCCGTTGGTGGCCCGGCCGAAGAGTGTGTTGAATCCGCGGTAGAAGGCCCCCAGCGGCCCGCGGGTTTTCTTCTTGGGCTTGAGGATCAGGGAGGAGAGCGCCGGGCTCAGCGTCAGGGCGTTGAAGGCTGAAATGATGACCGAGATGGCGATCGTGACCGCAAACTGCTGGTAGAGCTTGCCGGTGATCCCGGGGATGAAGATGGTCGGCAGAAAGACCGCCGAGAGCACCAGGGCAATGGCCACCACCGGCCCGGAGACCTCCTCCATCGCCTTGAGCGTGGCCTCCTTGGGCGAGAGCCCGTGCTCGATGTGGTGCTCCACCGCCTCGACCACGACGATGGCGTCGTCCACCACGAGCCCGATGGCAAGCACCAGGCCCATGAGGGCGATCGTGTTGATCGAAAAACCGAGGAGCGGGAACATGGCGAAGGTGCCGATCAATGAGACCGGCACCGCCAGGCCCGGGATCAGGGTCGCGCGCCAGCCCTGCAGGAAGACGAAAACCACGATGATCACGAGGACCAGCGCCTCGAACAGGGTGTGCAGGATCTCCTTGATGCCTTCGCGCACCGACTGGGTCGTATCGAGCGGGATGCTGAATTCCAGATCGGGCGGGAAGGTTTTCTTGACCTCCTCCATCAGCTGCGTAACCCCGTCCACGGCCGCGATGGCGTTGGAGCCGGGCAGCTGATACAGCGCGAGCAGGGCGGAGGGCTTTCCGTTCAACCGGCCGACCATGGCATAGGTCTGGGAGCCGAGTTCGATCCGGCCGACCTCCTTGAGCCGCACGAGCGACCCGTCCGGGTTGGCCCGCACCACGATCTGTTCGAACTCCTCGGGGGTTTCCAGCCGCCCCTGGGCGCGGATGGCGTAGGTGTATTCGATCCCTTCCGGCGCCGGCTCGGCGCCCACCTGCCCGGCCGGGTTGACGGTGTTCTGCTTCTTGATGGCATCCACGATCTCCGGCACGGTGAGGTTGAGCTTTGCCAGCTGGTCGGGTTTCACCCACAGGCGCATGGCGTATTGGCCCGCGCCGAAGACCGTGACGCTCGCAATGCCCGGCACCCGCGTCAGCTGGTCGTTCAGATTGATGTAGGCGTAGTTCGCCAGAAACGTAGCGTCGTAGGTGCCGTTGGGGGAGGAGAGCGCCACCAGCATCAGCGGCGAGGAGGTGGATTTTTTGACCGTGACCCCGAAGTCGCGCACTTCGGCCGGCAGCTTGGAATCGGCCTGGGCCTTGCGCATCTGGGTCAGCACCTGGTCGATGTTGGGATCGGTCTTGACGTCGAAGTTCACATAAAGCTTCAACTCGCCGTTGTTCGCGTTTAGCGAGTACATGTAATTCATGTTGTCCACCCCGCTCATCTCCTGCTCGATGGGGGTGGCCACCGCCTGCTCCACGGTCTGGGCGTCGGCGCCGACGTAGGTGGTGTTGACGAAAATTTCGGGCGGCACGATGTCCGGGTATTGGGCGATCGGCAGACCCAGCATGGCCACGATGCCGACGATGACGAAGATGATGGAGATGACGATCGCGACGATCGGGCGGTTGACGAAAAACTTGGCCATGGATCAACCTTTCGGAGGCAAACGCGCTGCCCGTGTTTGCCTGAGTGTTGGGTAATGGATCGCAGATGCGGGAGCGGGCATTGAAAGGAATCGTGGCAGGATGCCGCTCCCACCAATTCAGCGGCGGTCTCGACCTCTGCAGCGATGTCTATGGCTTCGGGGTGTAGGGCTTGGGCGTCACCTTGATTCCGTTGCCGACCTTCTGGGTGCCCTCGGCCACGACGCGCTCCCCGGGCTTCAACCCGTCGCGGATGACCCACAGGTTCTCGAACCGCCCGCCGACCGTAACCCCGCGGATGCGCACCGTGTTGTCGGCCTCAACCACCGCCACCTGGTAGCTGCCCTGAAGCTCCCCGACCGCCCGCTGCGGCACCAGGAGCGCCCCTTTCTCGGTTCTCATGAGCGCCCGGACCCGCGCGTACTGGCCCGGCCGCAGGACGTTCTCGGCATTGGGGAAGAGGATGGCCACCTTGATGGTCCCGGTCTGGGTGTCCACCTGGCGGTCGGCAAACGAGAACGTCCCTTTTTGAGGCCAGGTGCTGCCGTCGGCCAGAATCAGTTCGAATGTCATCTGCTCGGCGTCCGCCTTTTTTTCCTGCTCGGTTTTATCGACCGCCTGCAGGTACTCGCGCTCGCTGATGGGGACATGGACCTTGATGGGGTTCACGGTGGAGACCGTGGTCAGTTCGCGGGCCTGGGGGGTGCCGACGAGATCGCCCAGTTGGGCCTTGGCGGCGCCGGCGATCCCGTCGATGGGGGAGGTGATTTTGGTGAACCCCAGATCGAGCTCGGCCTTGCGCACCTGGGCCTGGGAGACCAGCACCTGGGCCTCAGCCGCCTGCACCTGACCCACGGCGTTGTCCTTGTCCCGCTGGCTGACCGCGTTGGCGGCGGCGAGCGGCAAGATCCGTTTCAAGTTGGCCTGGGCGGTTGCCAGCACCGCCTGCTGCTTGGCAAGGGCGGCCCGGGCCTCATCCACCGTCGCCTGAAAAGGCCGCGGGTCGATCTCGAAAAGAAGCGTTCCCTTTTTGACGAAATCACCCTCCTTGTAGTTCTGCTTGACCAGGTAGCCCTGAACCTGGGCCAGAATGGTGGCGTTCACGATCCCGTCCATCGAGGCGACCCACTCGCTGTAGACCGGGACATCTTTCTGGATCACCTCCGCCACCTCCACTTCCGGGGGCGGGGGCGGCGCGAGCGCCTTCTTCTCCTCCTGGCACCCCGTCAGTGCGACGGTCGCGAGCAGAAGCAACAGGACAACCATGAGCTTGTTTTTCACATGCCCCCCATTCCGAAGTTTCGTGGAGATTTTACCATGGCTGGCGAATCTGCGGCCGGCGAAGGATTGGGGCCCTTTTTCACTGGATTTAAGCCTGGAAACCCTGGGCCCGTCTCACATAATGCAAAGAGCGGGCGACCAACGCGCCGCCCGCTCTTTTTTTCGGTTTACCTCCAGCGGAACACGACGCCGCCCAGGCCCAGGATCGCCTCCTGGTCATAGAAATCGATGTTGGAATCGACGGCATAGTAGGCGCCGGTCACGAAAAACTGCATCGGTTCGCTGCCCAGCATGCTCCAGCCCCAGGGGTTTTTATAGTAGACCGTGGCCGACGCCCCGTAGCGGTCGTCGTCGCGGGTCCGGCCGTAGATCGGGTTGCTCTTGTCGTAGTCGGCCTGTCCGACAAACCCGTTGAGCACCAGGCTGATCGGGTCTCCACCGTAAATATAGGTGAGCTGAAGGTCGACCCCGTTGTTGGCCATGGCCTCGCCGTCGAGGTCCTCATAGAAGAAGGTGAACTGCGGCGTCAGCGTGTGTCGGCCGCCGAACTTGAATCCGTAGCCGGCCGAGGCACGGTGGACCGTACCGTTGCGGTCGAGGCGGTCCCGTTGGGCGGTGCTCAGAGTCGCGATGGAATCGCCGCTGCTCTCGTTGGTGATGTCCACCTTGCGGAAGGAGTATTCCAACTCCAGGTTGGAGCCGAACATCTTGTCCCAGACCAGCTGGCCGCCCAGGTTGCGCCGGCCGGTCGCGTCGCGGTCGCGGCCCGTCAGGTAGGGATCCCGCCAGACCTTGACCCGGTCGCTGAACAGAAACCCGGCCTGGAAGACGCCGAGCGCGCCGATCTCCTGCTTCACTCCCAGCTGCTGGGCGGTGTCGAAGGCGAGCAGGTCTCCCAACTCGGTGCCGAGAAACACCTGGGTCCGTGTGCCGGCGAAGGTGTAGGCCAAGTTGTAGGGAACAGTAAAGATGGCGGTCGACTCGGCATCGGGCCCATCCCGCAGATCGTCGACCCCCTGATCCGACAGATCGAAGCTCAGGACCTTGGCGACGGTGTTGCTCTCGATGCTGAGATAGCCTGCCCCCGGGTGGATGAACCCACTGAATCCCGATCTCTGGGGGATGGAGTCGAGGGCCAGCACGCCATTCGCTCCCGCCAGCAGACAAATTGCCGCCATGGCGGCAATAAACGCATTCCTGAACATGGACTCCCTCCTTGGTGGTTGATTGGATGATTGATCATTAAGGGTGTTTTTAGCTTTACCCCTCCCGGGTGTAAATACGACTTTGGTCGTATACCGGCACCAGCTCAATCGACAACTGATTGGAACAACGGATAAAGAAATGGAGGAAAGCCGGCCACGCCGGAGGCTGCGGCCCCTTTCCATCCCCTTTCAATCGGTTTCGCGCTGTCGGGATGTGGGGAATCCGCAGGCGGCGTGTCCGGCGTCTGGACCGAGCGTTCGGCCTTACTTCATCTGGGGCAGCCAGGTCGGCTGGGCGAACCATTTCTGCCCCAGATCGTTCATGAACCCGGCCTTCTCCAACCCGTGCAGGAAGTTGCCGAGCCAGTTGAGCAGGTGCGGATCGCCCTTGGGCACGGCGATGCCGATGGGCTCGTAGGTGATCGGGGCCACCACGGAGACCAGTCCCGCCTCCGGGTGGCGATACACCGCCACGACGCAGATGGGGAAATCGGCGATCATGGCGTCGGCCTTGCCGCCGATCACCGTCTGGATGGCCTCGTTCTGGGTGGCGGCCGTCAACAGCTTGGCCTGCGGCGCGCCTTGACGGATCACCGCCTCGCTGGTGGACCCCTTCAGGGCCACAAAGGTGTATTGCGGGCTGTTCACCTCGGGCAGCCCCTTGGCCTGCGCGATGCTGCTGCGCTTGGTCAGAAACGCCTTGCCGGACGTGAAATAGGGGCCTACGAACGCCACCCGGCGGTTGCGTTCCGGGGTCATGGTCATGTTGGAGATGATCATGTCGATGCTGCCGGATTCGAGGGCGGGCAACAGGTTGTTGAAATCGATCCGCTGCACGTTCAAGCGGACCCCCATGGCCTGGGCGATCATCGTGGCCAGGTCGACATCCATCCCGATGACCGCGCCCTCCTTGGTGAGCAGGTTCATGGGCGGCATGTCGCCGGAAACACCGACCCGCAGCTCCCCGCGGGAGATGATCCGGTCCATCACCGGGGAAGAGGATGGTTTCACCGTCTGCCCCGTCTCGGCGCACCCTGCCAGGAGACCGGCGATCAGCAACACGATTAATACCCATTTAGCTTTTTTCATGACGTGACTCCTGGAATGTTAATAAATTTCAACCGGCTGCCAGCGGTTGACGTTGCCGACAGCTTAAAGGCCCAACCACGGTCAACGCCCGGGTCAACGCAACGGGCCTCCACGCTGAATCTACTGCCGTTTTTCTACCTAAAACACAAGTAAATTCTCAACGAGGAAATCCGCTTCACATGTCCGGGGGGCGTCATCCGGGATCGACGGATCGATAAAAGGTGAAACGAAGCGGGCAGGGATTCAGGATGGAAAAGGATGAAGGGGGGTTCCGTTTGCCGGCGCCTCAGCCCGGTTCCGCCCCGACGCCGATGGCACCGGCTTGGTGCACGTCGCGGAAGGCCGCGACCACCCGCGTGTCGAACTGGGTCCCGGCGCCCTGATCGATAATTGCCAGGATCGCCCGTTCCTCCATTTTGCGGCGGTAGGCACGGTCGGAGGCCATGGCGTCGTAGGCATCGGCCACGGCCAGGATCCGGGCAAGAAAGGGGATCTCTTCCCGGGAGAGCCCGTCGGGATAGCCGGTCCCGTCGAAGCGTTCATGGTGGGCACGGATGATCCGGCGTTCGCAGTCCCACAGACCGAGCTGGTCGAGCATGTTCGCCCCGATGACCGGGTGCTCCTTGATCTTCGCGTACTCTTCGGCCGTCAACCGTCCGGGCTTGAGCAGGATCTCGTCGCGGATGCCGATCTTGCCGATGTAGTGCAGCGGGCCGGCGAATTGGATCACGTTCAGATCCTCCGAGCTGCAGCCGAGGGCGCGGCCCAGGGCGAGCGCGATCTGGGTGACCCGGGTCGAGTGCTGGCGCGTATAGAGGTCCCGCGCCTCGAGGGCGTTTACAAACCCATAGAGGGTGGCGAAGAGGTTTTCGTAAATGTTTTCGTAAACCGCGAGCGTCTCGATCTGGCCGGCGGCGCTTTGGGTGGTGAAGGCGAGGTAATAGAGCTCCTTTTCGGTGAACGGCGCCCGGCCGTTCGTCGCCGCCGCCGTCAGCGCGCCTAACACCTTGCCGCGGATTTTCACCGGAACCCCCATCCAGGAGGTGATTCCGGCCGGAAGCCCTCCGGCCCCGTTGCCCCCGTTCACCAGAAGCGGCAGTCCGTCCGCCCGGACGTTCGACACGAGATCATTCGGCACGGCCGGGGCGCGCAGGGCGGTGCCCTTTTCGACGCCACCCGCCCGCGCCGCGGATGCCACCAGAGCGGGCGGATGCTCCGACCCATCGAATATAAAAAAGTGCGCGAGATCGGCCTGGACCACCTCGATGGCGGTCTCCACCGCCTGCTGAAACGCATGCGGGGTCGAGCTGGTGGCCGTGAAGCTGCCCATGATCCGGTTCAGGGTGCCGAGCTCATCGATCTTCCCGAGCAGCTCCCGGTTCAGCACTTCCAGCCGCTCCTTGCCTTTCACCTCCTGCTTGAGCACCAGGTTCTCTGCAAAGATCGCCCGCTGGCGCTGGACCCGCTGGAAACTGAGCTCCATGTGTTTGAGATTCACAGGCTTGATCAGAAAATCGACCACGCCCTGTTTCAGGGTCCGGATCGAGGTCTCCAGGGAGGGGTAGCCCGTCATCACGATTACCGGCAGGGTGCTGTCGATCGCGTGGATATGCTCCACCAGATCCAGCCCGTTCATTCCGGGCATGTTGATGTCGGTGAAGCAGCAGTCGATCGGCTCCTGCCGCACCAGCTCAAGGGCCTGGCTTCCCCTCTGCGCGGTGAGGATGCGGTAGCCGCGTCTGCGAAAGTATTCGCCGACGACCTGGAGGATGCTCTCCTCGTCGTCGACGATCAGGAGTGTGGCCGGAGAGTCCGGATTCATGGCACTCGCGGACTCGAGACCGGCGCCTGGCCCGGTCGGAAGATGCACGGCATGAATGGAACCGCCCCCCGAGGAATGGAATGAAAAACCGCGCCGCGATGCCCCTGCGGCCGTTCCCTCTCATTATCGGCCGGTGAGGGGGGAAACTTAACCCCTCGGCCGCCTCGCTCCCACCGCAGGGACTTGCGAGAAAACCCTTGACGCGCGGCGCCCGCGCCCGTTAAGGGTGCCTTCGCGGTGCGGTGCGGAAATGCCGATACCGATTCCGATACCGACCCCGAGCGCATCTCGAACCCGTGCTGAACCCTTTTTGCGTTCAGGGGAGACAATGAGGAGAGACCGAATGGCGTCCCCACGCCGCTGCCGGCCCCTGGAACCGGGGCCGGCGCCATGGATCAAACACGGTGGCGCACCACCGGCCGCCGAAGTGCCGCCCGGCGCCCTGCGCATCTGCCTGTTGAGTTATCGCAGCAACCCCCATTGCGGCGGGCAAGGGGTGTATGTCCGCAACTTGAGCCGGGCGCTGAGGGATCTGGGCCACCGTGTGACCGTGCTCTGCGGACCTCCGGAGCTCCCCCTGGCGCCCGGCATCCGCCGGGTCATGCTCCCCGGGCTGGACCTCTACAACCCCGCCGACCCCTTCCGCCTGCCCCGCCTGCGCGAGCTGGCCGACCCGATCAACATCATCGAGTGGCTGGGGGTATCCAGCATGGGGTTTCCCGAGCCTTTCACTTTCGGGCTGCGGGCGCTGCGCTTCTTCCGCCGGCAGTCGGAGCCCTTTGATGTCCTGCACGACAATCAGAGCCTCTCCTACGGCGTCGGGTCCCTCAGCCGGCGGCAGCCCACCGTGGCCACGATCCACCACCCCGTGACCATCGACCGCAAAATGGCCGTGCGCGAACAATCGAGCACGCTGGGCAAGCTCAAACAGTGGCGCTGGTACTCCTTCATCGGCATGCAGAAACGGGTGGCCCGCGGCCTGGCCCCCATCCTCACCGTGTCGGAAAGCGCGCGCCGGGATATCAGCCGGGACTTCGGCATTCCGAAAGAGCGCTTTCGAGTCATCCCCAACGGCATCGACACGGAGCTCTTTCACCCGCTGCCGGGCATCCCCCGGGAGCCCGGACGGATCATCGTCACCAACAGTGCCGACATGCCCCTCAAGGGGCTCACCTACCTCTTGCAGGCCCTGCCCGTTATCTTGAAGCGGCAACCCGGCGCTCGACTGGTGGTGATCGGGACTCCCCGCCCCGGCGGCGCGGTGGAGCAGATGGTCGGCGCGCTCGGCGTCGGCGGCGCCATCGAGTTCACCGGCCGGGTCACCGACGCCGAATTCGTCCGCCACTACGCGCGGGCGTCGGTCGCCGTGGTTCCTTCGGTGTACGAAGGCTTCGGGCTTCCGGCCGGAGAAGCGATGGCCTGCGCCGTGCCGGTGGTCAGTACCACCGGCGGCGCGCTGCCCGAAGTGGTCGGCGACGCCGGACTGCTGGTGCCGCCGGCCGACCCGTCGGCCCTGGCCGCGGCGCTCCTGAGACTGCTCGACGACCCGCCGTTCGCCGGTCAACTCGGACGCGCGGGATGGGCGCGGGTGCACCGCCACTTCAACTGGCGACGGGCGGCCGAGCTCACGGTCTCGGCCTATCGCGAGGTCCTGGATGCACACCGTCGATTTCGGGCGGCTTGAGCTGCGGCCGGGAAGCCGCGTGCTCGACGTCGGCTGCGGCAGCGGCCGCCACGTCAGCGCCGCCTACCTGCTGCCCCGGACGGTGACGGTCGGTGTGGACGCCGCAGCGGCCGAGCTCGCCGCCGCCCGGGAGCGGCTGATGTTCCACGACCGGCTGGGCGCGCACGGGGGCGGGCGCTGGCATCTGTGCGCGGCCGACGGGATGCGGCTCCCCTTTGCGGCGGAGGTGTTCGACGCGGTGGTCTGCTCGGAGGTGCTCGAGCATCTCTTCTCACCGGACCAGGCCGTCGCGGAGATGATGCGGGTGCTCAAACCGGGCGGGCATTTCGTCGTCAGCGTCCCCCGCCGCTGGCCCGAGCGCCTGTGCTGGGCGCTCGCCCGCGACTACGCCGGCACCCCCGGCGGCCATGTCCGCATCTTCAACCGCTCGGCGCTGCTCGGCCTGCTCGAGCGCCGCGGTGCCCGTTGCTGGCACACCCACCATGCCCACAGCCTGCACACCCCATTCTGGTGGTTGAAATGCCTGACGCGGGTCCTGCCCGGGGGGGAACGGCTGGCGGCCCTCTATCACCGGTTTCTCACCTGGGATCTGATGAGAAAACCACGTCTCCTGCGTTTTATCGAGCGCCTGCTCAACCCACTCCTCGGTAAAAGCCTGGTGGTTTACCTCAAGAAAAGATGAGGAGGGGATTCAGGATGCGGGATACGAGATACGGGATGCGGAATAATAGGTTCCGGGTTCACGGTTCACGGTTGAAACGACGTCGGGGTCGGAATCGGTATCGGCATTTCAGTTTCCCGCGGGGATTGTGCCCGGCCATTGGTTTCGAAGGCCGGAAGATCGCTACCGACCCCGATACCGACCCCGACCCCGATGGGCGCTCCGCTTCCTATCGATTTCGGGATAATTGGATTCGGCGGTGATGGTCGTCGAACGGAGGCTTAATCAGCCGATACCTTGCGCAGGGCCCGGAGGCTGGCGACGGTGGAATGGGGCTCGAACCGGCCGGAACCGAGGGCGTGGCGGTAAACCTGATAGGGGGCCTGACCGCCCTGGGAGGGATCTTCGAACACGTCGTGGAAAAGAAGCAGCCCGCCGCGGGCGACATGGGGTGACCAAACGCGGTAGTCGGTGAGAACGGTCTCGAAGGCGTGGCCGCCGTCGATGAAGACCAGGCTCACGGGGGTTTTCCAGGCGCAGGCCGCGAGGGCCGAGCGGCAGACGACGGGGACGACCGTCTCCTCGAGCCCTGCGCGTGCCAGTGTCTCCTGGAACCAGCGCCAGGTGTCCACCCGGCCCGCCCGCGGGTCGAAGAGCGCGGGGTCGAAGTACTCCTCCCCGGGCTGCTGCTCCTCGGAGCCGCGGTGGTGGTCGATGGAAAAGAGCACCTGCCCGCGCTCGCGGCAGGCGGTTCCGATCCACAGCGCGGATTTCCCGCAGTAGCTGCCGATCTCAAGGCACGGCCCCTGAACGGCCGCCTCCAGGACCAAGCGGTAGAGGTGCCAGCCCTCCTCCTCGTCGAGGAAGCCCTTGACGGTCCGGATGAGTTCAAGGTCGGGGGGCATGGTGGTGTCTCATGCGGGGGTCGGTGGAAAACGCGTTGCCATCCGTCGCAGCAGGCTGCTGGAGCATATTCGACATGGGGTTCAAGGGGCCGAGGGGTCAAGGGGTCGAGGAAAGGTGCACAACAACTTTTAGGTTCTTCGGATGCATGTCCTGACCACCCTTATCTCCACCGGTTAAAAACCGTGAACCGTTGACCCGTGAACCCGGAACCTATTATCCCGCATCCCGCATCCCGTATCAAGCATCCCGCCTCCCCCCACCCCTCACCCCTCCGGCTTCGCGCTGCGGGACCGATTGGCGCCCGGGTCCTTGCGCTCGCAGCTGCTCACCAGGACCTCGCGCGGCTTGACGCCGTCCGAGGGGCCCACGACCCCTTCCCGCTCCAT
>JBFYWT010000032.1:0-3067 GCA_041310895.1 Desulfobacteraceae bacterium
GCGCCGGGTAGGCGTCGTTCTCGCAGATGAGGCCCAGGATGCGCAGGGGCGGCTCGTCGAAATCGTCGGTCGAGGGCACCTTGATGGCCTTGACCATCGAGCTGACGCTGTCGATGCTGTAGTTGGCGAAGTTGATGATGCGCTCGGGGCAGGCCCCCATGCAGGTGCCGCAGCGGCGGCAGCGCGTGGGGTTGGGTTTGGGGGTGCCGCGCTCATCGTCGTCCAGCGCCCCGAAGGGGCATTCCTGGGTGCAGCGTTTACACTGGGTGCAGCGCTGGAAGAAGAAGTCCGGGAAGGTCAGGTCGCCGGAGCGCGGGTGCACGGACACGCCGCGGTTGACCGACTCCAGACACTGAATGGCCTTGAGGGCCGCGCCGGCCGCGTCCTCCATCGCCTCCTCCGTGGTCATGCTGCGCCGCACGCCGCCGGCCGCGTAGATGCCGGTGCGCTGGGTCTCGTAAGGGAAGCAGATGTAGTTGGAGTCGGCGTAGTCGTTGAAGATGGCGTTGTCTCGGAAGGCCGGGCCCTGGCGGTAGGCCAGGTTGATGACCGGATCGTCCTTGGTGGCCGGCACCATGCCGGTCGCCAGAACCACCATATCCGCTTTGATCTGGATGGCTTTGCCGAGCAGGGTGTCATCGGCCTCGACGATCAGGCCGGCCCCGTTCTTGGACACCTTGGTCACCTCCCCCTTGGTGAGGAAGATGCCCGCGTCCTGCTGGACGGCCTTGTAGAAGTTCTCGGTCATGCCCGGCGTGCGCATGTGCTGGTAGATAATGAAGGCCTTGCCATCGGCGTAGTCCTCGCGCACGTAAGTTGCCTGCTTGAGGGCCACCAGACTCGTTACGGAAGCGGCATAGGGGAAGTCCTGGTCCTGGCCCTGCCCCGGGCTCTGGACGAAGACAACGGATTTGGCCGGCTGGCCGTCGCTCGGCCGCGTGATCTTGCCCTTGGCGGCCAGTTCCTCGAACTGGGCGTTGGTGACGACATCCGGTGTAGCGCCGAATCCCAGATGGGCGTATTCGCCCTCGGCGACCTGATAAGGCCTCCAGCCGGCCGCGAGCACCACGGCGCCGAACTTCTCGCCGTTCGGGTCGAAGGTCAGGATGTCAACCCTGCCCTGGTTGTATTCCTTGTAAAGCGCATTGAGTTTCTCGGCCTCTAGCTCCTTGCCACTGGCGTCCACCCGCATTTCCGGCGGCAATGGGAAGGGCACATCGAACTCGATCTTGTCCCCGGGCTTCTTGAAGGTCACGGTGAAATCCCCGGGCTGGCCGGCGATGCGGGCGACGACGGTGCCGGTCTTGATTGTGATGCCGGGGAAGTTGCCGAGCTCTTTGATCTTGGACTGGATCATCGGCGTCATGGGTTTCTCGTACGGATAGTCCGTCGGAAGCTGCTTGCGCCACTTGGTGGCGTTGCCGCCGAGAGCGGCCTCCTTTTCGACGATGGTGACCTCATAGCCGGCCTTGGCCGCGTCGATAGCGGCCGAGATGCCGGTAATGCCGCCGCCGATGACGAGGATCTTCTTGGTGAAGGTATCCAGTTTGTAGGGCTCGGGCAGATTGATCTTCTCCACCTTGGCAAACGCCATCTTCAGGTAGTCGGTGGCCATCATCTGGACGTGGTCGATGAAGGTCTCGTCGTCTTTCTGCTCCTCGGTGGGCGCCGGCCAGATCGCCCGCGGGTGGGACCACACCACGTGTTCGCGCAGGTTGACCCGTTCCACGATGCAGCCGTCGAACCGGAAGGTGTCATACAGCACCCGGGGCGAACACGCCCCAAGGACGAGGGTGTTGACACCGGCGGCGACATCCTGTTTCAGAAGCTCCACCCCTTCCTTGCCGCACAGCGCGGGGCAGGTTTTGACCGTGTAGCCCTCGTCGGAGGCCACCTCGCTCAGCTTTTCGATATTGAGGGATTCTCCGATCCCGCAACCTTGGCAGATATACACCCCATATTTTTTGTTCATGGTCGGCCTCCTACCGTCTCACCAGGGTTTGAATCGCTTTGAGAGCCATGCCGGTGGCGTTCTGGTTGGACGAAACGACGTCCGCCGGTTTGTTGGCGCAGCCGGCCGCGAACATCCCGCCGGCGACGTAGTCGTTCAAGATGAAGCCGTCCGGTGTGGTCTTGACCGATCCCGGCAGCTTGTTCACCGCCGCCGTAGGCTGCATGCCGGTCGCGAGCACCACCATCTCCACCGCCTGTTTGATCTTCTCGCCGGTGACGGCGTTTTCCGCGACCACGGTGATATTGCCGGTGGCTTTGTCCTCACTGACTTCCGCGACTTTGCCCTTGATGAAAAAGACGTTGGGGTCTTTCTTGATGTTCTCGTAGAAGCGCTCATAACGATAGCCCGGCGCCCGCAGGTCGATATAGAAAATGTAGATCTTGGCCTCGGGATACTGGGCGCGTATATAGGTGACCTGCTTCAGAGAAGCCATGCAGCAGATGTAGGAACAGTAGGGGAGATAATTCTCATCCCGGGACCCGGCGCACTGCACGAAGGCGATGCTCGCTGGCGCCTTGCCGTCCGAGGGACGCGTGATCTTGCCCAGCGTGGGGCCGTTCGGTGCGGCCAGGCGCTCCATCATCATGTTGGTGATGATGTTCTGGTGCTTGCCGAAACCGAGGTTGTCCATCTTCTTGGCGTCGTAAGGCGCCCAGCCGGTGGCCCAGACGATGGCGCCCACGTTGAGGTTGAGGGTCTTGGGCTGCATCTCGAGATCGACCGCGTCGTACTTGCACGCTGCCTTGGCCCGATTGCCATCCTCGGTGCCAACGATGCGGGGGTCGATCACGTAGCGCGCCGGAAACGCCATGTTGAAGGGCAGGTAGGCCGCCTTGATCTTCTTCATTCCGAAGTCGTACTCGCTGTCGATTTCGGTCTGGCAGGCGTCGGAGCAGGCCCCGCAGCAGGTGCAATTCTGGTTCACGTAGCGCGGCTTGACCTTGATGGCGACCGTGTAGTTTCCGGGGGCGCCCTCGACCTTCTCCACCTCGGCCATGGTCAGGACCTTGATGCGCGGGTTATCCTTGATGCGCCGGAAGTTGATCTCCAGGC
>JBFYWT010000036.1:0-15151 GCA_041310895.1 Desulfobacteraceae bacterium
GTCTCATGGCGCGGGGTGCGCCACTTCATCCGCAAGCAAGTTCTGTTCTTGTGGGAGTGGCTCCCGGCCTTCGTAGCCTGTACTTCGGCGGAGTAGGCTCCAGCCACGATCATCGCGGCAAGATGCCGCTCCCACAGAAGGAAAACTCAACTTACTTGAAAGCACCGCACCCCGCCGCGGCGGGGCTTCATCAGCAAGTAACTTGACCTTTTTCTGTTGAGGAGGTGAAAAAATCCAAAAAACATATCTCATTGAAATATAGACATAAATCTTGAAGTTAGTTGAAAGTGGTCGGGATAGATGGGAGTGGAGATGATTTCGCCGAAAGCCGTTGACGACGTGTTGAAGGCCGTTGACCCCGATGAGGTCATCGAATTGACTGCGGAGTTGGTGAAGATCAACTCGGTCTGGGACCCGGCGGCCGGCACCAGCGAGCAGAAGGCGGCGGAGCACGCCGCCCGTTGGGCCGAAGCACGGGGGTTTGAGGTGCGGATGGAGACGGTCGCCCCCGGCCGTCCCAACGTCATCGTCACCCACGCCGCCGGTCCCGGGGACCGAACCCTCATGTTCGAGGGGCACACGGATGTCGTGACCCCGGGGGATGTGGGCGCCTGGACCCATGACCCCTTCGGCGCCCAGATCGTGGGCCGGCGGATGCACGGCCGGGGGACCAACGACACCAAGGGCAACCTCGCCGCCATGCTGGCCGCGATGGCGGCCCTCAAGCGCTCGGGAGTGCCGCTTTCCGGAACGATCGTGGGCGGGGTGCTTTGCGACGAAGAAGACCAGATGCTCGGGGTGCGCCATTTCATCGAAAAGGGCCATGCCGACCGGGTGAGCGCCGCCGTCATCTGCGAACCCCAGGACGGGTTGATCTGCACCAGCCAGAAAGGCGCCCTGCGCGCACGGTTCACCGTGACGGGCCGGATGAGCCACGGTGCGATGCCGCTCTCCGGGCTGAACCCGGCACCGGCGGTGGCCGAAATCATCCGCGAGCTGCACGCCCTGGAGGAAGCCGCGGCCGCCCCCGGCCGCGACCCCCATCTGGGATGGCCGAGTTTTACGCCGACCGTCATCTGCGCCCCCGCCGCCGGCCCGGCGCAGTTGAACGTGATCCCATCCCAGGCACGGGTCCTGGTCGACATCCGCACTCTCCCGCGCCAGTCCCACCCGGGCATCGTGGAGGACCTCGAGGCGGCGGCCGCCCGCGTCCGGGAGAGGGTCTGCGAGCACTACCGCGCCTACGACACCCGGCTCGGCATCGAGCGCCCGGGCGAGCTTTGCGTGGGGATCGAGATCCTGACCGACCGGCCCTGCACCCTGACCGATCCGGACGAGCCGGTCGTGCAGGCCGCCCACTGGGCCACCCGCTCCGTCACCGGCAGGGAACCACGGTATGGGGGCGTCCCGGGGGCCACCGACGGGACCTTCCTGTGGGCCTGGAAGCAGATCCCGATCGTGACCATGGGCGCGGGCGACCGCGAGGTGCCGCACCAGATGGACGAATGGGTCGATCTCGACCAGTTGGTGGAGACGGTGAAAATCTACGCCCTGACCGCGCTCGGCTTCCTGGGGGGGACGGGTACGCGATGAACGAAGCCCTGCTCGCCATCGAGGGGTTATCGGTCAGCTTCCGGACCCCGGAGGGGAGGGCCCGCGCCGTCGACCGGATGGACCTCGCCCTTCATCGCGGGGAGACCCTGGGGGTGGTGGGCGAGTCCGGCTGCGGCAAGAGCGTCACCGCCTTGAGCATCCTGGGGCTCATCCCCTCCCCGCCGGGAGCGATCGATTCCGGGCGGATCCGCTTCGAGGGCACGGACCTCCTGCAGTGCCCGCCCGAATCCCTGCGCCGGATCCGCGGGCGGGAGATCGCGATGATTTTCCAGGAGCCGATGACCTCCCTCAACCCGGTGCTCACCATCGGGCGCCAGGTCGCCGAACCGCTCGTGGTCCACCACGGGTTGCGCCGCCCCCAGGCCCTCGACCAGGCCGCGGAGTGGCTGGAACGGGTGAAAATCCCCGCCGCCCGCCGGCGCCTGGAGGACTACCCCCACCATCTCTCGGGCGGCATGCGCCAGCGGGTCATGATCGCCATGGCGATGGTCTGCCGCCCCAAACTGCTCATCGCCGACGAGCCGACGACAGCCCTCGACGTCACCATCCAGGCCCAGATTCTCTCCCTGATGATCGGGTTGAAGCAGGAGATGGGGATGTCCTTGATGCTGATCACCCACAACCTGGGGGTGGTGGCCCAGATGGCCTCGCGGGTGGTGGTGATGTACGCCGGCCAGGCGGTGGAGGAGGCTGCGGTAACGGACCTCTTCGAGCGGCCCTTTCACCCGTACACCCAGGGACTCCTGCGCTCCATGCCCGAGCCGGGCGGGCCGTCCGCCGGCGGGCGGCGGCGGTTGCGTGAGATCCCCGGCATCGTCCCGGTGATCACCGCGCAGGCCGAGGGGTGCCGCTTTGCCGGCCGCTGCCCGCACGCCTTCGACGTCTGCCGGGCGCGGACCCCGGCGCTCTTCGAGATCCGCCCGGGCCAACGGGCGCGCTGCTGGTTGAAGGAATTCCCGGGGCGGAGGCGCACCGATGGCTGAGGCCCCCCTGCTCGAGCTCACCGCTGTCTCCAAACAGTTTCCCCTGGGGGGCGGCATCTTCGGTCGCCCCACGACCTGGGTCAAGGCCGTCTCCGGCGTCTCCTTTACGGTCCGCCGCGGGGAGAGCTTCGGCTTGGTCGGAGAGTCCGGGTGCGGCAAGACGACCGTCGGCCGCCTGATCCTGCGGCTGAGCGAGCCCACCGGCGGGAGCATCCGATTCGACGGCCGGGACATCCTGACCCTCGATCGGGCCGCCTTCGACCGCCTGCGCCGGCGCATGCAGATCATCTTCCAGGACCCCTACTCCAGCCTCGACCCGCGGATGACGGTGGCGGCGATCGTCACCGAGCCGCTCCAGGCCGGCCGGGAACGGCTTCCCCGAAGCGGGCGCCGGCGCACGGCGGAAGCCCTTCTCGAAAAGGTGGGGCTGCGTGGATCCGACCTCGACAAATACCCCCACGAGTTCTCCGGCGGCCAGCGCCAGCGCATCGGGATCGCCCGCGCCTTGTGCGTCCGGCCCGAGCTCATCGTCGCCGACGAGCCTGTCAGCGCGCTCGACGTATCGGTCCAGGCCCAGGTCATCAACCTGCTCCAGGACCTGAGGGAGGAGTTCGGCCTCTCCTACCTCTTCATCTCCCATGACCTGGCCGTGGTCCAACACGTCTGCGACCGGATCGCCGTCATGTATCTCGGGCGGCTGGTCGAGCTCGCGCCGGCCGCCCGCTTCAGCCGGGAACCGCGCCACCCCTACACGGAAGCGCTGCTGGCGGCCGTGCCCCTGCCGGACCCGCGCCGCCGCAGCGGCTACTTCGCCATGGAGGGGGATGTCCCCAGCCCGATCGACCCGCCTCCCGGCTGCAGCTTCCACCCGCGCTGCCGGTACGCCTTCGACCGCTGCCGCCGGGAGACCCCGTCGCTGGTAGAAACCGCCCCCGGCCATGCCGTGGCCTGCTGGCTCCACGGCGGAGCAGGGCTAGGATGAGGAAAAAGATGCTGGATACCGGATAATAGCTGCGGACGATTGGCTGCTTCTGTTTCTCTATCGCGTATCCTGTATCCAGAATCCAGTATCGTCGCCGATTCAACTTGGATGTCTCTGACTCAAACCAACATCAGCAATGGATAGGAAAGGAGCAACAGCGAAGATGAGCCGACCCAAAGTGACGATTCTCGACATTCAGAAAGCCAAGGAAGACAAACGCAAGCTCGTCATGATGACCGCCTACGACTACCCCTTCGGCCTGATGGCCGACGAGGCCGGAGTGGACATCGTGCTGGTGGGCGACTCGCTCGGCATGGTGGTGATGGGCCTCCAGGGGACCGTGGCCGTGACGATGGAGCACATGATCCACCACATCCAGGCGGTCATGCGCGGCTGCAGGAGCGCGCTCGTCGTGGGCGACATGCCCTTCATGAGCTACAACACTTCCATTCGCGAGGCCATTGCCAACGCCGGGCGCCTGATGAAGGAGGGCGGCTGCGACGTGGTCAAGCTGGAAGGGGGCGTCGCCTTCGCGCCGACCGTGGAGGCCATCGTCCGGGCGGGCATCCCGGTTCAAGGCCACATCGGCCTGACCCCGCAGACAGCCAGCGCCCTCGGCGGTTTCAAGATGCAGGGCAAGGACGCCGCCGCGGCCAAGCAGATCATCGATGACGCGCGCGCCCTCGAGGCCGCCGGAGCCTTCTCCATCATCCTGGAGGCGGTGCCGGCCCCCTTGGGCAAGCTGGTGGCCCAGTCGGTCAAGGTACCGGTCATCGGGATCGGCGCGGGTCCGGATGTGGACGGCCAGGTGCTCGTCACCCACGACATGGTCGGGCTCTTCGACAAGTTCGTGCCCAAGTTCGTGAAGCAGTACACCCAGATTCGTCCGATCATCCTGGACGCCCTGAAGGCCTACAAACAGGAAGTGCTGGAAGTGAAGTTCCCCGGGCCCGACCACTCGTTCAAGATGCCGGATGAGACTCTGAAGCAGTTGAAGAAGCTGGTGGGGAAGAAGTAGTTCCGTCAGCCCGTCAGCCCGTCGCCCGTCAGCCCGTCGGTCACGACAGGTGATTGGCCTACCGACCGGCTGACGGGCTGACCGGCGACCGACCGGCCGACCGGACAGATCGGCCGACGGACCGACCCTTATATCTTATGCACTTCCAGCGGCTCGGAGAGCTCCGCGTTGGCTGCGCGCAGGCTCTCTTCGCCCGCGATCACCGCCACCGAAGCGTGCGTGAGCCCGTTTCCGAAGTAGCGCTCAGCGGCCGCCTGGACTTCGGTGCGGCTCAACCCGATCAGGCGCTCTTTGAACTGCAGGCGCAACGCATCGGAAAGGTTGACGAGTTGCCGGTAGAAGGCTTTGCGCGCCGCCGGCCCGGGGGGGTCCGGCTTGTCGATCTCGGCACAGACCTGGAGGATGGCCTCCTTGATGTCGTTGTCGTCGAAGTTGCCTGATCGGATGAACTCCCCGGAGCGTGCGAACACATCCAGCGTCGCCGCCAGCTGCGGGTCGCGGTAGGAGGCAAGGCTGAAGACCCCGTCCTCGGGGTTGTAGACGGCAAATCCGCCGTATGCCCCGCCCTTCTCGCGGATCTCCCGGTGCAGGTAGAGTGAGCGCAGCATTTTGGCGATCACCGCCAGGGCCGGTGCATCCGCGTGCTCCAAACGCACGACGGGAAAGGCGGCCGCGACGAAATTGACGGCCGTGGCCGTCGTCCAGCCTTCCCGGACCCGCGTCGGGGTCGATGACGCGCCACGGTAGGAGAACCCCGCGCCATTTCCTGCAGCGGCGAGCCCGTCCGCAATCCCCCCCACCCGCGTGCAGGCATCGGCGAGGGCATCGGCCTCCCCGATCAGGGCCACGCGGAAGTTGGGTTTCCGCCAGAGCTGCCGGCCGATCTCACTCAGCCGCGCCGCCAGATCGGCGAGGCCCATCTCCGAGAGCCCGTCGGTCAGCTCCTTCACGTGGCGCAGGTGATGAATCCCGCTCCAGCGCTCGCTCAGCAGGCGGGTGGTCGACAGATGGCGCGCCGCCAGCGACATGGCCAGGCGATGGCCGTTGTGGACCACCATGGACTCCAGCCCCGCGCGGTACTCGAGCAGCAGGCTCTTCAACCGGGCAAGGTCGGAAAAAGAATATTGCCCCAGCAGCTCGGCCAGGATGTCGGCCGTCGGTGAAAGGTTTCTATTCAGGCACTTCGCATTCAAGGAGACAAAGGGGATGCACTCCCCGCCGCCGTCGAATCCGGTGCGCGGGCTCACGGCAAGCCCCATCCCGCCGGTCGCCGCATCGATGCGGCGGGCCATATCGGCGTAATCCCGCAGGGAGGTCCCGATCCGCGAGAAGGCATGGCAGAAGAACGGCGCCAGGTCGCCCAACTCCTCCGGCAGCCCCCCGGCACCGGCCGCCGCCGCAACATAGAGGATGCCGGAGGTCGCCTGGTCATAAACGGCGATCCGGCCTTCCGCCGCCACGGCGTGGGCGGTGATGACCTCCACCGCCGGCGGGATGTCGCCGCGCTCGAGCGTTGGCAGGCAGGCGACATCCTCCACGGTGTCCTGAAGACGGCGCAGCGCCACGGCATCGGATCGCAACCGGTCCAGGTCCGCGGGTGACAACCGCCGGGCGATCGCCTCGAGATCCTGCCGCTCGCACGCCTCTCTTTCTTCGGAGAGCCGCGGGTCCGGGACGAGGGTCAGGCGCACCCGGTGGGGGTTGTCAAGCAGGTGGTCTTTGATTTTCCGCTCGAAGAAGCGGCCTTGCGCCACCTCCCGCCGGACCGCTTCGAGATCCTCGTCCAGCTTGAGCACCCGCAGCGGATCGCCCTCGTGGATCCAGGTCCCGGCCAGGGCCACCAGCAGCTTGATGCCGTACGGGTAAGGGGTGTTGGTGATCTCCTTGCGGTGGAACTCCAGCTGGTGAATGGCCGAATCGATCAACTCGGGATCGATGCCTTTTTGGGCCATTGCGCCCAGCACCTCGAAGATGAGGGCCTCGATCCGGTCGGCGGCCTCCGGCGCCACGTCTTTCAAGCCGGCGGAAAAAAGCGTGTCGCGGTTCTCGGCGTCATAGCCGGTCCCATCGCTCATGGCGGAGCCCAGGCCCGACTCGATCAAGGCCTTGCGCAGCGGCGAGGCGGAGTTGCCGAGCAGGATCTGGTCCAGGAGCGCCATGGCCAGCACGTCGCGCGTATCGCGGATATCCGGCGCCAGCCAGGCGATGCACACCTGGTGCTTGCGGGTCGGGTCCTCATCCCGCGCAAAGGGGTACGCGGCCGTGTCCCGGCGCGGCGCCTGCCAACGCGGCTGCAGCGGCACGGCCGGCGCCGGGTCGGCCGCCTTGAACCGGGAAAGGACCGTGCGGGCGATGACCTCCAGGTGATCCGCCAGCGGCAAGTCGCCGTACGTGTAGAAATAGGAATTGGACGGGTGGTAGTGACGGCGGTGGAACGCGACCAGTTCTGCGTAGGTGAGCGCCGGGATGGCCGCCGGGTCTCCGCCGGAGTTGTTGGAATAGGTCGTATCCGGGTAAAGCGCCCGCATGATCGAGCGCACCATCACCTGGTCCGGGGAGGACATCGCCCCTTTCATCTCGTTGAAGACCACGCCCTTGTAAACCAGGGTCGGCGCCGCCCCGGAATCGGCGGCAATCTCCAGCCGGTGCCCCTCCTGCTTGAAGCTCAGCTCCTCCAGCCGGGGGAAAAAGGCGGCATCCAGGTACACGTCCATGAGGTTGTAGAAGTCTTTCCGGTTCTGAGTGGAAAACGGATACATGGTCCAGTCGGAAGAGGTGAACGCGTTCATGAACGTGCTCAGGCTGCGCTTGAGCATCGAGAAAAACGGGTCGCGCACCGGAAAGCGCTCCGAACCGCAGAGCACGGTATGCTCCAGGATGTGCGCAACACCGGTAGAGTCCTGCGGCACCGTCCGGAAGGCGACACCGAAGGTGTTTTCGCCGTCGGGGCGGCTCACGTGCAGGTGCCTCGCCCCGGTGGCCGGGTGATCGAGGAGGATGGCCGCGGCGTTCATCTCCGGCAGGGCCTCGACCCTCAGGACGCGATAGCCGTGGATACGGTCGCCGGGACGGTAACCGGAGGATCCCGCGGCGGGGGAGGGTGTCTGTCGGGGGGTCACCATGCGGTCGTCCTCTATATGGCGGTATAAACGCCGCGGCTGTGGCGCTTGATTTTATCGAGTTTGTGCAGCCGGAAGATGATGTTGCGCACCTTCTTGTCGGCGAAACCGGTCTTGACCTGGATGTCAGCGAATTTCAGGCCCTGCTTGGACCGGCGGATCAGGTCCAGGACGACGTCCGCCGCCGCTCCCCGGCTGCGGCGGGCGTCTCGGCCGGGGGCACCTTTCGCCATCGCGCCGATCATCCCTTCTAGACGGTCCAGGCGGGCCATGATTTTGTCCACGTCCCGCTTGGTGGGGATATCGTAGGACTGAAGAAAAAATTTGACCATGGCGTCGAAGCTGATCGATTTTCCTTTTTTGCGGACCATGCGCGGGCTCCTCTCATGCAAACGATGTGAACAAATGGTAGTGGAAGCTAATCAATTGCTACTTCAAAGTCAAGGCGAGGCGTTTTTGAAATGCTAGCAGACAGGGTTCCGGGGAGGATCCGGCGGCCGCCCGCCGCCCGCGTCATTATTGATCGGAAAATGGATTCCTGATAGGATTCATCCTCATGGCCATCTCCCCCCGATCCCTGCTGGCGGCCCATGGGCTGCACCCCCGCAAGCAACTGGGCCAGAACTTTCTCTCCCAGCCCGACGTGGCCGAGATGATCGTTGCCCGCGCCGGCCTCACGCGCGAGGAGGCGGTGCTCGAAATCGGGGCCGGGCTGGGGGCGTTGACCGTACCTTTGGCCCGCGCCGCCCGGAGGGTCATTGCGGTGGAGCGGGACGCCCATCTGATACCGCTGCTGCGGGAGGAGCTGGCACGCAGCCGCGTGGAGAACGTGTGCGTCCTCGAGATGGATGCCCTGGATCTCGACCTGCCCGACGTCGCCCGCCGGGAGGGGAGGGCGCTCTCCGTGTTCGGGAACCTGCCCTACAACATCTCCTCCCAGATCATCGTCCGGCTGATCGGCGCCCGGCACCACATCCGCCGCGCCGTGCTGATGTTCCAGCGGGAGCTGGCGCAGCGATTGACCGCCGTCCCGGGCGGGCGCGATTACGGGCGGATCACGGCGATGCTCGCCACGTGCGCGCGCGTCCGGCGCCTGGCCCAGGTGAGCGCCGGCCACTTTTATCCCGCTCCGAAGGTGGATTCGGAAGTCCTGGAGATCGCCTTCGACGGTCCGCGCGAGGAGCTCCCGCCCTACGACGAGGCGCACCTCTTCCGCGTGATCACGGCGGCATTCGGCCAGCGCCGCAAAACCATCAAGAATGCGCTCGCCGGCTCCCGCCTCGGACTGGGGTCAACGGCCCTGGCGCAGGCGCTGGAGGCAGCGGGAATCGACCCCTTGCGGCGGGCCGAAACCCTCTCGCCCGGGGAATTCGTTCGTTTGGCGACCCACGTCGGGAAGGTCGAAGCGCAGGCGCCGCACGCTCCGCGGGACCCTTAAGCTTGACCGCGGTTGGCAAGCCTGCTAGAACATATCCAACAACCTACAGAAGGAGGCCATCATGGCGGTGAAGATTTTTATCAAACGGCGAGTCCCGGTCGGCAAGGCCAAGGAGATCATCATGCTGTTTCGCCAGATGCGGATCCTCGCCACGGCGCAGCAAGGCTACATCTCGGGCGAGACGCTGCGCAGCATGGACGATCCGGAGGAGTTTCTCGTGATCAGCACCTGGAATTCCGCCCAGGACTGGGACGCCTGGCTGAAAAGCAAGGAGCGGCAAGAGGTCCAGGCCCGCATCGACAAGGTACTGGGCGGCGAGACCAAATACGAAAAGTTTCACTACGGCTTTTCGGCATAAAGGGCGCTTACCCGCCTTTCTCCCGCCGGATCAAGGGGCCTCGGGCGGCCGCCGACGGCCCCTTCCGTCTCACGCAACCAGGGTTGCCGCGATCGAAACGGTCCGGTCCCCCAGCATGTGCACATAGCTCCCCTTTTCGTTGTCGTACCAGCCGTAGATCACCGCCTGGGTGACCGGAATGCGCAGGACGGGGTTCTCGAACGCCGCGACCAGCTTCCCGTCCACCCCCGGCACCTTGGCGAGGTCCACGAACGCCTCGGCGGTCCGGGTGTGGGTCTCGTGACCCTCGATGACGGCAGCGGCCCGCGGCATGCCGATGATGTCCGCCGACACGTTCTGCTCCTCCGTATACACCAGGTAGCCTTCCGGGCCCTCGGCCGCCGCCTGACGATAGAGGGAGTTGACGGCCGTGCGGTCGATGCGCGGGCCGGCCATTTCCTCCTGCAGGTTGACGACCAGAATGATCAGCGACCCCGTGCTGACGGGAATCCGTACCGATTCGGCGATGAAGGGAATTTCTTTCATCTCGGGGATGACGAGACGCAGGGCGTTGGCGGCCCCGGTGCTGGTCAGGATGATGTTGTTCAGGATGCTGCGGCTCTTGCGCAGGTCGGTCTTTCCGGCCTCCGGCAGACGGTCCAGCACCTCCTGGGAGCTCGTGGCCGCGTGGACGGTGGCCATCGACGCCGACAGGATCCGCCGGGCGCCGAAGGCCAGGATCAGCGGCCGCATCATGTGCGCGAGGCAGGTGGTGGTGCAGGAGGCGGCGGAGACCACCCGGTGGCGTTTCGGGTCGTAGTCGTGAGGGTTCACCCCCATGACGGTCGTGACCGCGTCGGCCGGCATAGCACCGGTCTTGTCCTTGACCTTGAAAGGGGCCGAGAGTACCACCTTTTCGGCCCCGCCGGTCAGATGGCCGCGCAGCGACCCCTTGGGGTCGTCGGCCGGTACCGAGGGGTCCAGAAACCGGCCGGTGGTGTCCACCACGAGCCGCACCGCCTGCTCCCCCCAGCCGATCTCGGCGGGGTTGCGGTGCGTGCGCAGAAGAGTGACCGGGACCCCGTCGATCAGCATCCGGCCGCGCGCCTCGTCGATGTCGGTGATGACGGGATGGGCCCGGTGGCCGTAAAGATAGCCTTGGAGCCGACCGTAGGTCGAATCCCGTTCGATGTAATGGGCGATGTCGGCCAGCGACCGACCGGCGGGCCGGCCGAGGTTGACCACGATCTCGGAGAAATATTTGCGCCCCACGTGGTGCCAGAGCGTCAGTTTCCCGATCCGTCCCAGGCCGTTGATCCCCAGTTTAACGCCGCGGGTGGCTTCAGGACTCATGCGCGTGCCTCCTTTCGTATGATTGCCGCTGCCGGCGACGGCGGTATCAGGCTTCCGCCACCGGGATCAGACCCCGGTAGACGGAGCCCTCGTGGCCGTCGATGCTGACGGTGTCCCCGGATGCAAGCACCGTGGCGTTAAAGGCGCAGCGTTTCGCCTTCTCGTCACAGACCATCTCCTCGCAGCCGACAACACAGGTTTTGCCTAATCGGTGCGCCACGACCGCCGCGTGGGAGGTGAGCCCGCCGCGGCCGGTCAGAAGCCCGTCGGCCGCGTAGATCTCCTGGATGTCGTCCGGCACCGTATCCGAGCGGGCGAGAATGAGCCGGGTTTCCGGCTCGCGCACCCGCCACGCCCCGATCTCCTCCAGGTTGAACACCAGCCGCCCGCTCATCGCGCCCCCGCTGACCCCGATGCCGTGCCCGATCCGCCGCTCCCGAAGGTTGCCCTCGAAGGCGAATTTGAGAACTTTTTTGCTCTCCCGCATCGCCATGTCCCGCGTCTGGAGCAGGTAGAGATCGGCGGCCTGCGGGCTCTCGAAGGTGAACTCGATCTCCTGCGGGCTCCAGCCGTGCTCGTCGATCAGGGTGCGGGCCATCTCTTTCAGGGCGCGGTAAATCTCAGGAAAATGGGTCTCGAGCGTCACGTCGGTGTCGCGCAGCTCCACCTCCTGCTGGAAGAGCGAGATGGGCATGGTCTTGACCAGGCCGGAGACCACGTCTTCCCCCTGGTTGGCAGTAGTGAAGTCACCCCACAGGCGCAGGACCTCCCCCGACCAGCGCGGGTTGTGGGTGAAGATCACCCCCGTGCCGGATTCGGGGGACAGATTGCCGTAGACCATGGCCTGGATGGCGACCGCCGTCCCCCAGTCGTCCGAAATCCCCATGATGCGCCGGTAGGATAGGGCTTTCGGGGACTCCCACGAGGCGATGACGGTTCGAATGGCAAGGTAGAGCTGGTCATGGGGGGCATCCACGATGTCGATTCCGGCATCCTGGATCATGCGTTTGTAGTCGAGCGCCACCTCCCGCATCTGCTCGCCGCTGAACAGGCGTTTTAACGGCAGCCCCAGGCGCTGCTTGTGGTCGGCGATCAGGGCGTCGAAATTGTCCCGCGTCAGCCCGTGCAGCATCCCGTAGCTTTGCAGAAACCGGCGGTAATTGTCCCAAGCGAACCAGGGGTTTTCCGTGCGCGCGGCCACCCCGGCTGTGATCTCCGGGTTGTTGCCGACGTTGAGAAGGGTGTCCATCATGCCGGGCTGGGAAATGGAGGAGCCGCTGCGGACCGAGAGCAGGAGAGGGTTCGCAGGGTCCCCGAAGCGCTTGCCGCTGGCCGCCTCGAGCCATGCGAGGTGGCGGTTGATCAGATCGGTGAAATGCCGCTGGGCCGGCGGGTAATTGGCGATCACGTCCCGGCAGCGGAAGACCTCGGTCGTGATGATGAAGCCGGGCGGCACGCGGAAGCCGAGCGCCTTCAACCGCACGAGGTTCACCCCTTTCGTACCCAACAGGATGAGCCCCGGCGCCGGCCGCGGCAGCGCATCGATGTCCACCATGGCGAAATGGGGGTCGTAGAGCAGGAGCTGGTGCATCTTCTCGCGGGGCAGCTTTTCGGCCTGCTGGAAGAGGGTGCTGAGGATCCGGCCCAGGAAGCGATCGAGCTGTTGGAGCCCGAGGCAGAGGGCGATCTGGTCCCGAAAGAAAATCTCCGACGCCCGGTGCTGGAGCCGTTCACGATCGTCCGCGAGCTCGGCGGAGCGAAATTTCGGCTGCAGGGCCTCCGGCGGCAGCTGCTCCAGGATCCGGTTGAGATTGGCACCGTGCACGTTATGGAACCCGTCGTTGATCACGTTCTGAACCGCCTGGGCGAACCCCTTGAAAATATCCACGTACTGGGTCAGCGTGAACCCGCGGATCCCGAGCGAATCGCCGAGAAACTCGAGCTGGCGCTCGAACTCGGCCGAGGCCAGCCCGTCCAGCCGCAGGGCCCGGTCGAAGAGCTTCAGCACGTCGAAGACCTGGAAGAAGGTCGCCTTGGTGATCAAGCTTAAGTCGATGTCGTGCACCAGGTTCTCGAACAGCACGTTCACGAGCGCCTCGACCCGCAGCGACAGCCCCAGGCAGTCGAATTTCATCTCGTGGTAGCTGCCGTACATCGAGGGGATGTCGATCGTGATGTGGCGCTTCTGGTAGATGTCTTCACGGACCTCGAAGACCGTAGCGGAGAGGATGGTGGCCTTGAGGGTCTCCAGGTAGTCGAGCAGCAGCGCCAGGCGGCGTTTCGGATCCGGCTCGGCCAGGGCCTGCTCGAGCCGCCTCAGCTCCGGCAGCCCCTCGGGCCGGATCTGCGCCAGGTAGTGCTCAACGTCCACGAAGCTGATTTTGTATTTCTGACACAGCAGCCGGTAGAACTCGACGGCGAGCGCCGCCCGTTCGAAGTCCGTCTCCGTCGTTCCGGGGACGTAGCCGAGCAGCGGCCGGAGCTCCTCGGGCCTCAGCGTCAGAAAGTCCTCGGGAATCCGCAGTCCCTTGCGCACCACGGCCTGCATGAGCCGGTGCAGGCCGTCGACATAAAGTCCGCGGGAGTCGATCGCCGCAAAAATGATCGGCGGCAGGTGCCTCTCCAGCAGGCTTTTGTCGCGGGTTTTCCAGAACGCGAACACCGCCTCCGCAAAGGCGATGATCTGGTTGTTGCTTTCGACATGGCTCTGCTTGCGCAGGAAATGCACCAGCGGGTCCCGCCGCTGAGAGAGCTCATCCATGCGGGTGGAGACATCGCGCAGGCGCCCCTCGGCGCCGATGTCGTTGAAGAACACGGGCAGCAGCCGGCACAACTGCTTGACCAGGTGGTAGACCGCTCCGACCGGGGCGTTCAGCAGGGCCGTGACGTCGCGCGGAAACAGGTCGATGTCCCGGATCAGCACCCCGCTCAGGGAAAGGTGGATGATCAGTGCCGAGAGCAGGCGCATCGACCGCTTCGGATTCGGCTTGATCAGGTCGAGCCAGGCGCGGATGTTGAGTACATGGGCCGGGTTGACCTGGATCTGCCACTGGTCGTCGATCCCCCGGACCATGGGCGCCTGAAATCCGTATTCGATCAGGCGGTCGATGAAAAAATTGACGAGATCGATGTCGTCGGTCGCGTGGACCCCTTTGCCCATGTTCAACGTGCACTGGAGCGCCGTCGCGGGGTAGGCGTGGGCCTGCTGCTTCAGGATGGCGAAGGTCTTGCGAATGAGTTTTTCGATCTTGCGGTAGTTTTCGTTGACGATGATCCAGGTGACGGTCTGGTTGATCTCGCGCAGGGTCTCCTCGTGCAGGAAGCCCAGCCCGGAGATATTCATGCTGCGGAAAAGCAAAATGAGCTTGAGGTGATGTCCCCGCCCCTCTCCACCCTCGGCCTGCATCAAGGCCTGAGGCAGCGCCCGGTAGGCCTCGGTGAAATGTTTGAAATCGGGCAGCGCGAGCATCGTTTCCGCGGCGGCCCGCGCCCCGGGTGGATATCCCTTGACCGTCGCGGATAAGGCCTGCAGCCAGCCGCGGATGGAGGCCGACGACACCGTCGCGAAGAGAGGGAGGTTGCAGGCCGTCAGGCAGACATCCTCGGACTCGCGGGCAAACCATTCCCCCGGGTCTCCTTCGCTCAGCCAATAGGCATAGGTCGCCTCCAGAGTGGCCGCCAGCAGCCGGTTGAGCGGTTCGAGCCCGTCGCCGCCCGGTGGTTCGTGGCGGAGAAACTCGGCGGCCACCCGCCGGAAGGGATAGTAGCTGCGCACAACCGATTGAAAGAGGTCGTCCGGCAGGGCGCGCAGGCAGTCGAACGCCTCGAAAACTACGGGCCGGAAGCGGTCGCGCTCCGCTCCGGACTCGGTGACCATTTTCTGAAGGTACAGAAGGATCCCGTCGATGCCGTCCGATTGGACCTCCCCGCTCTTGGCGGCGCCGGCGGCATGCAAGAGAATGCCCAGCATGACCCGGGCCGCCTCCGGCCCCCGGGGATGGTCGCGAAACAGGTGAAAATAGTCCAAGGCGTACTTGCGGGCCTCGGCCACGACGAACCGGCAGTTCATGTAGGGGTGGGAAAGCTCGCGCAGAAAAGTGTTCACCCCGTCCATCAGGCCGAAATACCGGCTCATGATCTCTTGGAGCACGCCGTAGCGGGGATCGACTTCGACCTCGACGTGGTAGTCCGCCAGATTGACTTCGAGGGCTTTTGATTTCGGTTTGGCCTGTGTGTCCATGGTGGGAGACCCGGCTGCCGGAGTGTGCTTTAGGATAGCAAACCGGATCCGGATTGACAAGGCGAAC
>JBFYWT010000063.1:0-3258 GCA_041310895.1 Desulfobacteraceae bacterium
CGAAGGCCGACAGTCCCTTGGATTCCTTGGACCGGTCGGTGTACGCGTAGTAGATCAGGACATCGGCCACGTGGGCGTTTGAGATCCAGGTCTTGGACCCGTTCAACAGCCAGTGGTCGCCCTTGTCCTCGGCGGTAGACTGCAGGGCCATGACATCCGAGCCGGCATCCGGCTCGGTGATGCCGAAGCCGCCCACATACTCGGCGCGGACGAGCTTGGGAATGTATTTGCGGCGCAGCGCCTCACTGCCGTACTTATAGATGGTATAGGCACAGCCCAGGGTCTGCATGTTGATCTGCACCCGCAAGGAGCTGGAGGCGCGGGCAATTTCTTCGCTCACGATCATGGCCGCCAGGAACCCCATGCCCTCTCCGTCATACTCCTCGGGGATCACGGTTCCGAAGAAACCCAACTCCCCCATGGGCTTGATCGCCTCCTTGTAGGGAAAGTGGTGGTTGGCATCCCATTCGCCGGCATAGGGTGCAATCTTCTTATCGGCGAATTCACGAACGGCCTTGCGCAGCATTTCGAGCTCTTTGGGCAGTGCAAAATTCATCGATTCCTCTCCTCCTTGGCGTCCGTGCGGGGTGGCCCGCGCGGGGGGATCTGGCAACACGCAAGGGGCGATCATAGACGCAAGATTCAGAAAAATCAAGACGCCGGAACGGCCTTTCCGCTCGTCGCGGTGGCGTCCGCCGGCAGGCTGCGTGAGGAGCACCGCCTGGCGTGGGGGTGGGGAACCAGCACCATCCGGCCGACGCGTGTTTCGGCGTGGATCCAGCTCCAGGCTTGTGTTTTCGGGCGGGTTCGCCTATCAACGGGATGCCCGCAGCCTGCCGCCGAGCGCCGATCCGCCCCTGCGTGCGAGGCCCGGGCCGCAAGGTTGCCGTGAACCCATGACCCCTGACGACGAAGTCCAATTCCGGGCGATGGGCGGCAGGCTGCCGCAGCCGACCCCGATCGAGCTCCGCCTGACCACGGACCCGCGCAGCGCCGAACTGGAGCGCTTCTGCCGCCGGCTCGCCGCGCTGGTGCCCGCGATCCGGCTCCTCCCCACCCGCGACACCGGGTCCGAACCGCCGGCGATCGTCCTGCCGGGCGGGACGCGGTTTCTGTGCATCCCCACGGGGACGGAGGCGGCACCCTTTATCGAGGCCGTGGCCGGGCAAAGCCCCACCCCTCCGCGGGAGATCCTCGATGCCGTCGCCGCCATCCAACTTCCCGCCGCCGTCGATCTGTACGTAATGCCCCGCTGCACCTACTGCCCGGTCACCGTCCGGCAGCTCGCCGGCCTCGCCGCCGCCAGCCCGCTCGTCCGGCTGAGCGTCATCGACGGCGCTCTTTTCCCGGAGCTGGCCGACCGCGACCGCATCCGCGCCGTTCCTACGGCCGTGCTCGACGGAGCGTTCCGCTGGTCCGGCACGATCAGCCTGCCGGAGATGACCACCCTGATGACGACCCGCGACCCCGCCGCGCTGGGGCCGGTGTCCCTCGAGCGGATGCTCAAGGAGGGCTCGGCGCGGCGCCTGGCGGAGATGATGCAGGAGCGCAACGCCTTTTTCCCGGCACTGATCGAGCTCCTGTGCCACCCCGAATGGCCGGTTCGGCTGGGAGCCATGGTGGCGGTCGAGGAGCTGGAAGAGCTGGCCCCGCCCCTTGCGCGTGAGGCCCTCGATCGACTCTGGGAGCGTTTTGCGGCCTCCCCGGATCCGGTGCAGGGGGACATCCTCTTTCTCTCCGGCGAGGCGGGCGGCCCCTGGCTGCGGCCGGCGATCCGGGCCGTCATCGCGAGCGACGCCGCGCCCGAGCTGAAGGAGGCGGCCGCCGAAGCCCTAGCGAAAATCGCCGCCCGATGCCGACCGTGGGGAGTAGCAGGGGGGGGAAGAAAGAGTAACGAGTAACGAGTTAAAAGAAAGAGACAAAATACCACTACCAAACACCAAACACTAAACCCCAAATACTAAACCCAAAACACAGGGCACCACCAACATGAATTCCCTGCCCGGCAGGCCCTACGGGTCCCACGGTTTTAGAACTGAGCTCTGTGATGCTCGCCGGGTGCCGGCGTCCGGGGCATCGGCTTCGTCCGCGTCTGAAACTCGGGGCAACGGGCTCTACGATCGGACCAAGCTCGCTCTGTCAATTGTACACGGATAGTCGCCTTCCTTTCGTCTCCCCTACCCGCTCGGGGCAAGGTCCGGTCCAAGAGCCCGTAAGCCCCTCAGACAGTCATCCGCTCCCGAATCCGATGCCCCGGACGCCCGACGCCCGCATCCTGATTCCATGGCATAAACGGGTTTTTAGAGATCTCAAGTGTCCTGATGCATGGGATGGCACCAAGCGGCGGGCAGGGTGTTTTCCCGCAGGCGTGCTGGGAAGCGGAAGCAGGGGCTCCCGCCGGGGCCCGGCCGAGGGGGTGCGTCCGAAACCCCTCTCTTCACCACGACCGACGGGCATCCCCTCGGACGAGCCCCGCCGCCACCGGCCGGTTCCAGCGCGCCTGCGGGAAAACACCCTGCCCGGCGCGCTGACCGGGCACCACTTGCGTGGAAGTTGAAAAAAGTGGCGAATCGGAGTTGAAGAAAGAAGTAACGGGTAACGAGCAACGAGCAAAAAAGATAAAGACAGGATCCCACCGACTCGGAACTCTGACGCCGAACTCGGCACTAAAAAAAGCCCCGGCCGTGCGGCCGGGGCGGATGCGATCACGGATGCGGTTGG
This sequence comes from Desulfobacteraceae bacterium, assembly GCA_041310895.1. Lineage (GTDB taxonomy): Bacteria > Desulfobacterota > Desulfobacteria > Desulfobacterales > SpSt-501 > SpSt-501. The sequence goes on from JBFYWT010000063.1 coordinate 2,722, forward strand.
CGGCTTAGGGCTTCGGTTCCTCGCTTTTTTCGGCGGGGGGGGCGGCCTCTGCCGCCGGTGACGCCGCGGCCTTCTCAGCAGGTTTCTTAGCCGCTTTCTTCTTTCCGGCGGCGGCCTTCGCAGCCGGCTTTTTCTTCGCCTTCTTCTTGGGTTTTTCCTCGATGCCGACCAGCTCGATCAGCGTCATCGGCGCCGCGTCCCCGGGACGCAGACCGATCTTGACGAGGCGCGTGTAACCGCCGGAGACCTTTCCGTAGCGTTCGCCCGCTTTTTCGAACAGGGAGTGAACCACCGCCTTCTCCTGTACGATCGCGAGCGCCTGGCGTCGTGCGTGCAGATCGCCGCGCTTGGCCAGCGTGACGATGTGATCGGCCCAGCGGAGCAGCTCCTTGGCCTTGGTGTCGGTGGTGCGGATACGCTCGTGCTTGAACAAGGAGGTCACCAGATTGCGAAACAGCGCGTTGAGGTGACCCGTTTTTCGGCCCAGTTTGAGCCCGGCCTTTCGATGTCTCATAGAACCGACTACGCTCCTTCCTG
>JBFYWT010000075.1:0-2729 GCA_041310895.1 Desulfobacteraceae bacterium
TGAAGACCGAGGCCGTGATGTGCATGGCGTTGACGAGGGCGAGCCCCTCCCGGATCCCGCTCTCCCGCAGGCACTGCTCCACCTGGGGGGTGATGTTGATGAAGGCCCGGCGGGCGGGCACCTCGAACCAGAGCTCCCTGCGAAAGGATTTCATCTCGGCCTCGAGCTTGATTTTTCGACCGGCTCCCGCTACCTTACTACGCCAATCGCAGGCGCTTTTCAATCTCCATCGTCAAGAAGGCCCCGCCCATTTCCGTGACGACCCTTTCAGACCGCATCCGCCGCATCGAGTCGCTCCTGCCCCGGGCCCTGGCCCGGGACCGCCTGGGGCTTCGCCCGATCCTTGCCCGGATGCGGCGGGCCCAGGGTCCGCTCCCCCCCGCCGCCGATCTGGCCCGGATCGAGGCCCGCCTTACCGCCTCAGCGGCCGAAAAAGAGCGCCGCCGCCGGGATCTTCCGCCGTTCGAGCTCCCCGAAGAACTGCCGATCTCCGTGCGGGCGGGCGAGATCATCGCCGCCGTCCGCCGGCACCCCGTGGTGATCGTTGCGGGCGAGACCGGCTCGGGCAAATCGACCCAGATCCCCAAGTGCTGTCTCGCGGCCGGACGGGGGATCGACGGGTTGATCGGCCACACCCAGCCGCGGCGGATCGCGGCCCAGGCAGTGGCCCGGCGCATCGCCGAGGAGCTGGGGCAGGGGCTCGGGCAGGCGGTGGGCTACAAGATACGCTTTCAGGACACGACCTCCCCGGGGGCCTACATCAAGGTCATGACCGACGGGATCCTCCTTGCCGAGACGGCCTCCGACCGGATGCTCTGCGCCTACGACACCCTCATTGTGGATGAAGCCCACGAGCGCAGCCTGAACATCGACTTTCTCCTGGGCTACCTGAAAACCCTGATCCGGCGGCGACGCGATCTGCGGGTGGTCATCACCTCGGCCACGATCGACACCACGAAATTTTCAAACGCCTTCGGCGGGGCCCCGGTCATCGAGGTGTCGGGCCGGACCTTCCCGGTGGAGGTGCGCTACGCACCGGCGGAAGCGGAGGGCGAGGGCGACCTGACGCCCGTCGAGCACGCGGTGAGCGCCGTTCAGCGCCTCCTGCACGCGCGTCGTCCCGGGGACATCCTGGTCTTCATGCCGACTGAGCAGGACATCCGCGAGGCCTGCGAGTCGATCACGGCCGTCGCGCCGGCCGACACCCTCGTGCTCCCGCTCTTCGCCCGGCTGACCGCCGCCGAGCAGGGGAGAGTGTTTCACCCCGCCCCGGGCCGCAAGATCATCGTGGCCACCAATGTGGCCGAGACCTCCCTCACCCTTCCCGGCATCACCTTCGTCGTGGACACCGGGCTTGCCAGGATCCCGCGCTACTCGCCCCGCACCCGCACCACCGCGATGCCGGTGGTTCCCGTCTCGCGCAGCAGCGCCGACCAGCGCAAGGGCCGCTGCGGGCGGGTCGCGAACGGGGTCTGCATCCGCCTCTACGCCGAGGAGGACTACCGCCGCCGGCCCGAGTACACCCCGCCGGAGATCCTGCGGGCCAACCTGGCGGAGGTGATCCTGCGCATGCTGGCCCTCAACCTGGGGCCGGTGGCGGAGTTCCCCTTCGTGGACCCGCCCGATGCGAAAAGTGTCGCCGACGGCTTCCGGCTGCTCTTCGAGCTGGGGGCGATCGAGGAGGGCCGTTCGGAGGCGGTCAAAGAGGCTCCCCGCGCGGCGGAGGGGGCCTGGGGCGGGAAAGAGACCCGGCTGACCGCAACCGGTCGGATGATGGGCCGGATTCCCCTCGACCCGCGGCTCTCCCGCATGCTGATCGCCGCCCGCGACGAGGGCTGCGTCGCGGAGGTCGCCGTGATCGCCGCGGCCCTCAGCATCCAGGACCCGCGCGAGCGGCCGGCGGACCAGGCGGCCGAGGCCGGCCGGGCGCATGCCGCCTTCAACCGCCCGCACTCGGATTTCATGACGCTGCTCGAAATCTGGAACCGCTACCGGGAGGCCCGCGCGGAGCTGCAGAGCAGCGGCCGCCTGCGGCGCTTCTGCCGCCGGCATTTCCTCTCCTTCCGGCGGATGCGCGAGTGGGAGGACGTCTTTGCCCAGATCATGGAGATCGTGCGCGAGTTCGGGCTCGCCAAGGGCGGCCGGCCGCTGCGAATGCCGGGGGGGGATGGCCGCACCGGCGGCAAACAGGTGCCGGCCGATGCGGGCCGCCTCCTCGCGGACCCCGACTTCGGCCGGCTTCACCGCTCGATTCTCAGCGGATTTCTCGCCCATATCGCTGTGCGCAAGGACAAGAACCTCTACCGCGCCGCCCGCGACCGCGAGGCCATGATCTTTCCGGGCTCGGCGCTCTTCAATGCCGCCGGCAGCTGGATCGTGGCGGCCGAGCTGGTAGAGACATCGCGCCTGTTCGCGCGCACCGTGGCCACGATCGACCCCGGCTGGCTGGAGCGGCTGGGGGGGAGCCTCTGCCGGTCGACCCTGCGCGATCCGCGCTGGGACGCATGGCGCGGGGAGGTGGCGGCGACCGAGCAGGTCACCCTCTTCGGGCTGATCATCATCCCCGGCCGGAGCGTCGCCTACGGCCGATTTCACCCGGAGGAGGCCGGCGAGCTATTCATCCGCGAAGCGCTCGTGGGCGGTGCGATCGGCCAGCCGTTCGCCTGCCTGCAGCACAACCAGGCCCTGGCGGCCACGGTCGTCGATCTCGAGGAGCGGCTGCGCCGGCG
>JBFYWT010000114.1:0-4951 GCA_041310895.1 Desulfobacteraceae bacterium
GGCATAATCGTCTGCGATTATGTTTAGCCCCATCAGGATTTACGAGCCGACAGGACGCTCGACACGCAGCTTGAATTTCATTGTCCCCGTCGAAACCGTATCGCCCCCAATATGACACGCATTTCCATTGCGGCTGGAGACGGGAGGCGCGGAGGGTCAGCGCCACATCTCCAGAAATGGGAGGTATGCGAAAGAGCAACACCCGAAAAATAAATGATTTAAAGGTGTTTGTCAATGACCGGGAGCTTTGCGAGATGAAAGTCTATCCGTAATAGGTGAGAATAACCGCCGCGGTCATCGCGGCGGGAAGCCGCTCCCACAAAAAAAGAAGACTACGCCCTCGGAAAACACAAGGGCGCCGCCGCAGAGACAACCGTCTGATCTCACCGAAAAACAGGGACCGCATCAATTTTGCGGCGAACGCATCGGGGCGGGGGTCGAAAAAGTGGCACGCCGATTTCGATGGGCTACTCGCGCTTGCTGGCGCGGTCGACCTCGCGCTTCTGCTCGCGCTCGCGGATGCTGTGGCGCTTGTCGAATTCGCGCTTGCCCTTCGCCAGGGCGATCACGACCTTGGCCTTGCCCTTTTTGAAGTAGATCCTGAGCGGCACCAGGGTGTGGCCCTGCTCGTTCACCTTGGCGTAGAGCCGCAGGATCTCGCGCTTGTGGAGGAGGAGCTTGCGCACCCGCAGGGGATCGTGGTTGTTGTAGTAGGCGAAGGGGTAGGGGCTGATGTGAACCTGGTAGAGCCAGACCTCTCCGTTCTTGACCTTGGCGTAGGAATCCTTGAGGTTCACCTTGCCCAGCCGCATCGACTGGACCTCGGTGCCCGTGAGCATGATCCCCGCCTCGTACTGATCGACGATGGTGAAGTCGTGGCGGGCTTTGCGGTTTTCCGCAACGATCTTGATGGGGGCGTTTTCCATTCAGGCCTTGGGCGGGCGGCGGTGGTTGACTATGAATTCCCCGAAGGCGCTCCGCACCACGCCGAGCACCTTCAAGGCCGTTGGCTGTTTCAGCGCCTCGCGCACGGCCTCGCGGCTGTCGGCGGCGCTGACCGCGCGGATCATGCGCTTTACCGCCGGGATCGCCGCCGGGTTCATGCTGAGCTCCTCCAGCCCCATGCCGAGGAGCAGCGGCGCATAGAGGGGGTAGCTCGCCATCTCCCCGCACATGCCCACCTTGATGCCCCGCTCCCGGCCGGCGTCGGCGGTGTGCTTGATCAGGCGCAGGACCGCCGGGTCGAGGGGCTGATAGAGGTGGGAGACCTGTTTGTTGCCGCGGTCGATGGCAAGCGCATACTGAATGAGGTCGTTGGTGCCGATGCTGAAGAAATCCACCTCCTGCGCCAGCAGGTCCGCCATGACCACCGCCGAGGGCACCTCGACCATGATCCCCACCGGGATCTCCCGCCGGTAGGGCAGCCCCTCTTTTTCCAAGGACTCGGCCGCCTCGTCCAGCAGGCGTTTGGCCTCCAGCAGCTCGTGGCAGATCGCGATCATGGGAAAGATGATGCGCACCTCGCCGAGCGCGGCCGCCCGCAGGATGGCCCGCAGCTGGGTCCGGAACACGTCCGGCCGCCGCAGGCAGTAGCGGATCGCGCGCAGCCCGAGGGCGGGGTTGGCCTCGGCCGGTCCGGTCTCCATGGAAAGGGCCTTGTCGCCGTTGATGTCCAGGGTGCGCAGGGTCACCGGGCGGGGCGTCATCACCTCGATCACGTCCTTGTACCCCTCGAACAGCTCCTCTTCAGAGGGGAATCTCGTGCGGTTCATGTACTGGAATTCGGTGCGGTAGAGCCCGATCCCGTCCCCGCCGTAGTTCAGCACCGAGACGACCTCCTCGGGCAGCTCGATGTTCCCGAAGATGTCGAGGTGAAGCCCGTCGCGGGTCTTGGCCTCCAGGTGGCTTTCGCGGGTGAGGACCGCGCGGTAGCGCTCGTAGCCGTCCCGGCGCTCTTCGTACTCGATCAGGGTGCTCTCGGAGGGGCGGGCGATCACGACCCCGGAGGTGCCGTCGACGATGACGATGTCGTCGTTGCGGATCTCGCGCATGGCCGTCTCCAGCCCCACCACGGCCGGGATTTCCAGGCTGCGGGCGATGATGCCGGTGTGGGAGGTCTTGCCCCCAAGGTCGGTGATGAAGCCCTTGATGCGCTCGAGGTTGATCTGGCTCGTGTCCGCCGCCGAGAGGTCCTGCGCCACCAGGATCACGCGCTTGTCGATGCTGCCGATGCTCTCGGTCTTGGCGCCGGTCAGGTTGCGCATGACGAGGTTGGAGACGTGGGTGATGTCCGCCACCCGCTCCTTGAGATAGGGGTCCGGCATCTCATGGAAGACCGAGCGGATCTGGTTGACCACGGACTTCAAGGCCCACTCGGCGTTGACGCGCTCCTTTTCGATGGTTTCGATCGTCCGGCCATAGAGCAGTTTGTCGTTCAGCATCACGACGTGGGTTTCGAGGATATGGCCCTTCTGAAGCTCCGGGGGGCTGTTTTCGATCACGGCCCGCAGCTCGTGCTTGGCGGCCTGGACGGCGGATTTGAACCGTTTGATCTCGCCCTTGACCCCGTTTTCCGGGATGGCGTAGCGGTCGACCACGTGCACCCCTTCGCGATCGACGTGGTAGGCCTTGCCGATGCAGATTCCCGGCGAGGCGTTGATGCCTTTCAGTACAAGTTCCTGGCTGCGGGCGGTCTTTTTCATGGAAATGCTACACGCTCCCTCCGCCTTTGGCGCAGAGGTTCGTCGGGTGAGCTGCAGTATAAGGTTAACGGGTCAGTATTCGGTTTTTAGCCTTGCACGCCGCCTGTGGCAGCGGTTCGTCAGCGAGGATTTTGTGGGAGTGGCTCCCGGCCTTCGTAGCCTGTACTTCGGCGGAGTAGGCTCCAGCCACGATCCGATCGCGGCAAGATGCCGCTCCCACAGAAAAAAGCCTATAATTGGTTTCATAACCCCGTCTAACGGCTGGGGGTCCGCCATCGCGGGATTGCAGGTCATTCGCACGTGCTCACAGCCTGTTGAGGTTGCGACGCTTTCGATTCGACCTGTGCCTTGTCCCGCATCCCCTATTATTCCTCGAACCCACTCTCGAACAGCCGCACCAGGGCCTCGAGCACCGGACGGTCCGCGGGGTCCTCAACGGTGATCGTCACCCGCGTTCCCCGGGACGAGCCCAGGGCCAGCAGGTCGAGGATGCTCGCGGCATCGGCCTTTTCCGTGCCGCACATGACCCAGACCGGGGCGCACGCCGCCTGCGCGATCTTCGCGACGCGGGCGGCCGGGCGGGCGTGAAGCCCCAGTTCGTTCACGACCGTAACTTCGCGTATCAAATGGGTGTTGGCTGCTGCCACGCCGGGGCCTGCATCATCGGAAACGGCTTGCCGGTTCAAGGGAGTCGAGGGAGACGCCGGTTTCGATACCGGGAATCTATAATGCAATTGGTGCGCGTTGACAAGGCCGCGCGGCGCTGGTACTGCTCGAACAGGCCGCCGGGCCTGCCGAAATCCTTCAACCCCTCTCCTTAACCCTCTTCCGCCACGTTAGGGGAGAGGGAATGGTGAGTCGGGGGGCCGCCCGCCCCAACCCGAGCGCACATCTCCAAAACGGAGGGGAGGGGAGCGCGAGGGGCGGCGCGTGCGGGGATGGGGATTGCTCCGCACCGGTGGCACGGCGGAGCGGGGAGGTTTCGATGAGCGACACGGTGTTGATTTTCGGCAAGGATAACTGACCCTATACCCGATCGGCTCGTGCAGCCTATGCGGGAGAAAATCGCCAGGTGCGGTACGTGGATGTACTGGCCGGCGCCGAGGGCAGGCAGGAGATGCAAGGGTATGCGCAGGGCAACCGCCGCGTGCCGGTGATTGTCGACGGGGGCAAGGTGACGATCGGTTACGGCGGCGGCTCCTGAAGGGTATGAAGCGTTCCGGCGGGCCGCCGGAACAGGGTTCGGAAAGATCCGCATGACGGCAAGCGCATCGGAGCAAGGCGGCCGGGCGGGCAACACCGCGGCGCACCGCCGGCCGGAGGGCGCGGCGGCGCTGCGGCGCCAGAACGAGTACCTCTGGGCCCTGCACGAGACCGCGCTCGGGCTGATCGACCGCCTGGACAAGGAGGAGCTGCTCGAGGCCGTGCTCCACCGCGCGGCGGGGATGACCGGCACGGGGCACGGCTTCATTTACCTGCTCGACGCCGACGAGGACGCCATGCAGATGCGGGTCGGCATGGGCTTCTTCCGGGAGCAGCTGGGTCTGAGCGTCCGGCGCGGGGAGGGCCTGGGCGGCCGGGTGTGGCAAAGCGAGCGCTTCCTCCTGGTGGCGGACTACCGCAGCTGGCCGGGCCGGCTTCCGGGCCAGTCCCTCGACCGGCTGCGCAGCATCGTGGGCATTCCCCTCAAGTACCGCGGGCGGGTCGAGGGGGTGATCGGCCTGGCCCACGTGGAGGCGGACAAGGGCTTCCAGGCCGAGGACATCGTCGTGCTCGAGCGCTTCGCCGAGCTCGCCACGGTCGCCCTCGACAAGGCGCGCCTTTATTCAGAGGCCCGCCGGGAGCTGGCCGAGCGCAAGCGTACCGAGGAGACGCTGCGCGAGAGCGAGGCGCGCTACCGGCTGCTGCTCGAGTCCTCGCCGGACCCGGTCGTGGTCTACAGCACGCAGGGGGAGGCGCTCTACGTGAATCCGGCCTTCGAGCAGACCTTCGGCCTGCGGCGCGAGGAGCTGCTCGGCAAGCAGATCGATTTCGTGCCCGAGGCGAACTGGCCGGAAACCCGCGCGGCGATCGAGAACATGATGCGCGGGGAGAAGATCCAGCTCTTCGAAACCCGCCGCCGGACCCGCGACGGGCGCGTCCTCGACGTGCAGCTGAGCTCGACCCTCTTCTTCGACCACGACGGGAAGCCGGCCGGCAACATCGTGACCCTGCGCGACATCAGCGCCCTGAAGCGCGCGGAGAACGAG
>JBFYWT010000120.1:0-4603 GCA_041310895.1 Desulfobacteraceae bacterium
CGAACTGCGCCATGTGCAGGAGCTCCCGCAGGAGAATGGCCGGCCGCGGGGGCGTGACCCCCAGGATGGCATCGCAGCTCTTGGCCGCGGCCAGGTGGTGGCTGACCGGGCAGATGCCGCAGATGCGCTGGGTAATCTGCGGCATCTCGAAGTAGGGCCGGCCCTCGCTGAATTTCTCGAGCCCCCGGAATTCATCGACGTGGAGGTAGGACCTCTCGACGTCCCCCGCGTCGTCCAGGTAAATCGTGATGCGGGCGTGGCCCTCGATCCGGGTGACGGGTTCGATCGTGATCTTCCGGGCGCTCATGTCCACCTCCCCGCCGGATGGGTCGAAAGAGTGAAAGTATCATACCGTCGACCCCACCGACCCAATAGACTCAATAGACCCAATAGACACAAATGCTGCCCTCAGTCGTACCTCAAATGCTCCCGCGGCAGTGCGGTCGGGATCCGGCCGGCCAAGAGCTCCGAGAACAGGTATTGAAAGTCGTCGGCGCGCGGCGGGCAGCCGGGTAAAAAAATGTCAACCTTCACGACCTCGCCCACACCGGTTACGGTCTCGAGCGGCCGGCCGAGCTCCTCTGAGTCCGGGATCCGACCGTTGACGGTGCTTTCGGTCTCCAGGTAGGCGCGTGTGAGCGCGGCCTGGGTGCCGACCAGGTTGCGGGCGGCGACGATGCCGCCGAAGGTCGCGCAGTCCCCCACCGCCACGAGGTAGCGTCAGCGCGCACGCATTCGCCGGGCGACCTCGATGTTGTGAGTGTTGCTGACGGCGCCGGTCAGGATTCCGACAATGACTCCGGCCGGGGGCGGGTGCTTGAGGTCGGTGACCGGACTCGAGGTGAAGGCCACATGATGCAGGAGGGCCACGAGGCGTTCGTCCAGATCCAGGAGCGACATGTGGCACCCGGCACAGGCGGCCAGCCAGTCGGTGGCGATCAATACCTTTGCCATGGCAGCGTCTCCTTTTCAAAACGGGCGATGCGGGCGCGGCCCTGCCGGTTGCGGGCCGGTGCTGTCGCCCATGCCGAGCGTTTCGGCCAGCCGGCCCAGAATGTCCCAGTCCGGCCGGGATCGGCCAAAGGGCGGCAGGGCGGCGTGCGCCCTGACCAGAACCCCTTCCGTGTTGGTGAGGGTGCCGGAGCGCTCCAGCCAGCTCGCCATGGGCAGGACCAGGTCGGCCCGGTCGGTGAGGGGCGAGTCATAGCTCGTCTGGACGATGACGAAGGCCCGGGGGTCGATCCCGGCCGCCAGGGCGTCCATGGTGCCGTTTTCCTCTCCGGCGATGATGAAAAGGGTGTCGCAGCCGGCCGGGTCGAACGGGGCGTTCACTCCCAACGCAGAGGCGGTCAGCGTGTTGACCCCGGGCTGGAGCGCCAGGAACCTGGCCCGGCCGGTCAGCCGCTGAAGCGTTCGGATGTCGCTCCTCTCCAACTCACTGCCGTAGACGACCATCGGGCGTGCGGCCGCTCCCAGCGCGTCCACGGCGACCTCGAGCTCCCGTGGGGCGACGTGCATTTCGGCGAAGGCGGCGAGTTCCCCCGGACGTCTTCCGGCCGTGATCAGCCGTGCTCCGTGGTCCACCGCCCGCTTGATCATGAATGCGGCGACCGGGTGATCGACACTCGGATCGGCACCCGCGACGAGGATGGCGTCGCACGCCGGCAGATCGGCCAGCCGTCCGCCTTCCGCCGCCGGGAAGCGGTGGCAGACGCCGCCGGAAATACCCCGCTGCGCGGCGTGCAGCGTGGTGATGAAGATGCGCTTCATGAGTTTGAGCGCTTCGTTTGTCACGCGGGTCGTCGTCATCAGCCCCAGGGCCCGGGGGTCGGTTTTTTCCAACCGCTTCGCGGCCGCGGCAAGTGCTTTTTCCCAGCTCACGGGAAGACGCTCGCCGTTTTCGTGCAGGACCGGATCAAGGAGCCGCCGGCGGGGGTCTTCCAGGGCCTCGAAGCGCCCCCGGCGACAGAGCAGCCCGCGGTTGACCGGCGCCTCCCACAGGCTTTCCAGCCGCAGCACCCGGCCGCGCTGCATGACCACGGTCAGGCCGCAGCCCAGGCTGCATTGGCTGCAGGCGGTGGCGATGCGCTCGACCTCGGCCGGCCGCACCATGAAGGCGCTGCGTTTGTCGATCAGGGCGCCGGTCGGGCAGACGTCGACGCAGGTCCCGCAGCCGATGCAGCTGGACGCGGAGAGCGGTACGTCCATGTCGGCGCACAACATGGTGAGCGCCCCGCGCTGCCGCAGGTCCAGGGTGTGGTTGCCGACCAGCTCGGCGCAGGCCCTGACGCAGCGCCGGCATAGCACGCAGCGGTTGTGGTCCAGCAGATGGTGCTCGGGCGAGGCGTCCACCGGGAAGCGCTCGCGGTAGGTGGGGTAGACAAAATGGTCCAGGCCGTAGCGGTAGCCGAGCGCCTGCAGTTCACAATCACCGCTCATGGGGCAGGTCATGCAGAAGTGATTGCGCTCGGAGAAGATCAGCTCGATCACGAACCGGCGCGCGGCCACCACCTTGGCCGACTCGGTCTGGACCTCCATGCGGTCGGTTGCGGGGAAGGTACACGCGGGCTGGAGGGTCCGCTGCCCGGCCACCTCCACCAGGCATACCCGGCAGGCGCCTGCCGGGGCGAGCGCCGGGTGATGGCACAGGGTGGGGATATCGATGCCGGTCGCACGTGCCGCCTCCAGGATGGTCTGCCCGGTCTGCGCGGAGACTTTCTGGCCGTTGATCGTGATCGTTATCGTGCCCATGGGATGCCCTCCCTTCGGGATGGCGATGGTTGTCAAGCGGAGGCTGGCCGCCTACGCCCGGGTGGCCGCCGCCGATGCGGCGTCCGGTTGGGTCTGTTTCCGGTGGAGCCGGCCCCACTCAAGATCGCAGCGCAGGCAGCGCCGGCACTCGGTGCGGACAGCGGCCTCAGGCGCGGGCAGCTCCACCTCCCGGAAATTGTGCGTGCGGCCGGTGACGGCCAAGGTCGCCGCCCGCAGGCGCGGGGTCTCGCCGTACTGCGCCAGGTCCCAGGTCAGGGGCGGCAGGTGCGCCTCGAGCGGAATCGGGGCCTCGGCCGTTTTCCCCGTGCGCAGGTAATGGTCCACCTCCCGGGCCACCCGGTTGCCGTGGGCCACGGCTTCGATCACCGAGGCCGGGCCGCTCACGGCATCGCCGGCGGCAAACACCCCCGGCCGGCTGGTGGCGAGCGCGCGGTCGACTTTCAAGGTCGAGTCCCGGCGGGTCTCCAGCCCCGCGTTCAGCAGGCAGAGCGTGTCGGTCTCCTGCCCGATGGCCGGGATGACGAGATCGACGGCAAGCCGCTCCGGGGGCCCCGGGGCCGGCACCGGGCGTCTGCGGCCGCCGGCGTCGAAATCGCTCAGGCGCTGGTGCTGGATGTCGAGCGCGCCGTTCTCCAGAATCCGGACGGGAGCCGCCAGGAAATGCAAAACGATTCCCTCCGCGTGGGCGGCCTCGATCTCCTCGGGGTAAGCCGGCATTTCCGGGCGCGTGCGGCGGTAGACCAGGTGAACCTCGGCCGCCTCCAGCCGCCGGGCCGTGCGGGCGGCATCCACGGCCGCGTTGCCGCCGCCGATCACGGCGATCCGCCGGCCCGCGACCGCCGGGGCCGTGCCAAGCGCCACCTGGCGCAGAAACTGGATGCCGTGAAGGACATGAGGCCCCTCCTCGCCCGGGATGCCGAGCTTCAGGCTTTTGTGGGCGCCGATCGCCAGGACGGCCGCGTGAAACCCCTGGCTGTCGAAGATTTCATCCAGGGTGAAGTCCCGCCCCAGACCCCGGTTGCAGAGGATGTCGACCCCGGCCCGGCGGACATGGTCGATCTCCTTCTGAAGGATCTCGCGGGGCAGGCGGTATTCGGGGATTCCGACCGCCATCATACCCCCCGGCACGGGGAGTGCCTCGAAGACTGTCGCCGGGTAGCCCATCTGGGCCAGCCGCAGCGCGGCCGTCAGCCCGGCCGGGCCTGAGCCGATGACGGCTACCTTCCGGGCCTTGGCCGGCAGGGCCTTGACCGGCATCCAGGCAGCGGCCGTCTCGTGATCGGCCATGAACCGTTTGACGGTGCGAATGGCGACCGGCTGGTCGATGTCCCCCCGGCGGCAGCTCTGCTCGCAGAAGGCGGGGCAGACCCGGCCGCAGACCAGGGCAAAGGGGTTGCGCTCGCGGTGCACGGCGAGCGCATCCGCATAACGGCCCTCGGCGGCCAGACTGACATAGGCCGGCACATCCACGCCGGCCGGGCAGGCGTTCATGCAGCGCGCCGGGGTCAACTCCTTGCAGGCCCCGGCCGGGCAGCGGTGCTCGTCGATGTGGGCGATGAACTCCTCTTCGAAATAGCGCAGGGCCGCCATCACGGGGCCCGGGGTCAGCTGGCCCAGGGCGCAGAGGCTCGCCGTCTCCATGCCGGCCGCGATCCCCCGGATCCGGTCGAGGTCTTCGCGCCGCCCCTCCCCGGCGCAGATCCGGCTCAGCACCTCGAGCATGCGCTTGCCGCCGGCGCGGCAGGGGATGCACTTGCCGCAGCTCTCGGCCGTGGCGAAGGTCAGGAAGAACTTGGCGAACTCCACCATGCAGGTGTCCTCGTCCACCACG
>JBFYWT010000136.1:0-11716 GCA_041310895.1 Desulfobacteraceae bacterium
GCAACCACCCGAATTGTTATGTTATTCACTATGCCGTTTGCCTATGACTGTCGAACCCAGGAATAGGTTTATCCCTTCGGCAAGGAGGGGGATTTTCAAATCAGATCTTTTTCCCCCTTCGGCGAAGGGGGTCAGGGGGATTTTGAGCAGGACTCAGGATCCGGGATTGGGCTCTCACGTCGGCTAGAGGTTTTTTTTGTGTGGGAGCGGCTCCCGGCCTTCGCAGCCAGGCTGCTTCGGCGGAGTAGGCTCCAGCCGCGATGCGTGCCCGCTCGATCTCGGCTACCAGTACCGGAAAAAATGGTGCACCGGGCCGTGGCCGCTGCCGATGGCGTAGCCGGCTCCGGCGCGGATGGCGCCGCTGATGTACTCCTTGGCCCCGCGCACGGCCTCTTCGATCCCCTCGCCGCGGGCGAGGTGGGCGGCGATGGCGGAGGAGAGGGTGCAGCCGGTGCCGTGGGTGTTGCGGCTCGCGATGCGCTCGGCAGGGAGCTCGACGAAGCGGTCCTCTCCGGCGAGGTAGAGCAGGTCGATGCTCTCGCGCCCTTCGAGGTGTCCGCCCTTCACGAGAACGCTGCGGCTGCCGTGCCGGGCGAGCTCGCGCGCCGCCGCCCGGAGCTTATCCGGGCTCCGCAGCGGGCGGCCGAGCAGGACCTCGGCCTCGGGGATGTTGGGGGTCACCACGTCCGCCAGCGGCATGAGCGCTGCGATCACGGCCCCGACGGCGTCGTCTTTGAGCAGCCGGTCTCCGCTCTGGGCCACCATCACCGGGTCGAGCACGATCCGGCCGACTCGGAAGCGGGTCAGCTCGCCGGCGACCGCGCGGATCAGCTCGGCGGAAAAGAGCATGCCGATCTTGACCGCGTCGGCCCCGATGTCCTCCAGCACGGCCGCGATCTGGGCGGCGGCGAAATCGGGCGGCACCGGGTGGATGGCGCTGACGCCCCGGGTGTTCTGGGCGGTCAGGGCGGTGATGGCGGACATTCCGTAGCAGCCCAGGGCGGCGAAGGTCTTTAAGTCGGCCTGAATCCCGGCCCCGCCCCCGCTGTCCGAGCCCGCGATGGTAAGCACCCGCCGGTAGGTGCGTGGCGCCGGCTTGTCTATCGTTTTATCTCCCATCCCGACTCTCCTTGAAGTGGTCCCAGCCCGTGGGGGCGAGGGGCGTGGTGCGGCCGCCGGGCTCGGCCAGCACGACCCCTGCGCCTTGCGTTATCGTGCCGATCGCATGCAGCGGGCGGCCGAAGGCGGTCTCGAAGTCGCGGGCGATCCCCTCGGCCGCGCCGGCGGCCGCCGTCACGAGGAGCGTGTAGTCCTCACCGCCGGCAACAGCCATTTTAAGCGGGCTTCGGCCGAAGCGGCGGCCGTACTCCTTCAGGTGCTCCGAGAGCGGGATTTTTTCCGCCTCCAGGCGCACGCCGACCCGGCTCTCGTCGGCGATGTGCGCGATGTCCGAGGAGAGCCCGTCGCTCACGTCGATGGCGGCGTGGACCCCCGGCCGGCCGGCCATAAAACGGCCCTCGGGCAGGTGGGGCCGGGGACGCAGGTGGGCGGCGAGAAGGGCCTCGAGGGCCGGGCTGTCGACCGGGGTCCGCTCGAGGATCAGGCTGAGCCCCGCGCGGCTGTCGCCCAGATACCCGGTCGAGAAAACCACGTCCCCGGGCCGGGCCGCAGCGCGCGTCAGTATCTCGTTTTCAGCCACCACCCCGTAAACGGTCACGTTGATCACGAGGCCCGCCGCGGAGCGGGTGGTGTCCCCCCCGAGGATGTTGACTGCATGCAAGCAGGCGAGGTCCTTCATGCCCTGATAGAGCTCTTCGAGATAGGCGAGGGGGCAGTCGTCCGGGATGGCGATGGCGATAAAGGCCTCCCGGGCGGTCCCCCCCATGGCGGCGATGTCGCTCAGGTTCACCGCGAGGGATTTGTGGCCGAGATCGTACCCGCTGATGGCCGCCCGCAGAAAATGGACCTCTTCGACCAGCATGTCGGTCGTGATCAGGGAGAGGAGCCCGCCGTCGCAGCGAAAGGCGGCCGCGTCGTCGCCGATCCCGCGGAGAACCCCCTCCGGCCGGGTGAGGCAGCCGGGCCGGATGCGGTCGATGAAGCCGAACTCGCCGATTTCCTTCAAGCTCATGCCGGCCTCGCTTTCCGGATTTCAAGGAGGATCTCGCGCGCGGCCTGGGCGGGGTCTTGGGCGGCGGTGAGGGCCGAGACCACGGCGAGACCGTCCGCCCCGGCGCGGATTACGGCGGCGGCATTGCCGCGCTGAATTCCCCCGATCGCGACCAGCGGGAGGGCGACCCGCTCCCGGATGGCGGCAAGCCCCGCGAGCCCCAGCGCCGGGGCCGTGTCGGTCTTGGTCGGGGTTGCAAAGACCGGGCTCGCGCTCACGTAGTCGGCGCCTCCGGCCTGGGCGGCGACGGCATCAGCGACCGACTCGGCGGAGATCCCGATGATCATCTTTGCCCCGATCATCGCGCGGGCCATGGCGAGCGGCATGTCTTTCTGCCCCAGATGCACCCCGTCGGCCCCGATCCCCAGGGCGACGTCCACGCGGTCGTTGATGATGAGCGGGATCCCGCGCGGCTTTAGGTAATCGCGCACGGCGGCCGCCTCTGCAATGAACTCGCGCGTCGCGCAGGCCTTCGCGCGTATCTGCACGCAGGTAACCCCGCCCGCCACCGCTGCCCGGACGATCTCGAGCGTTCCCCGCCCCATAGAGAGAGCCCGGTCGGTGACGAGGTAGAGGGAGTAGTCGATGGGTTGCATGGTCATATTGACTAAAGTAACGAGCAACGAGTGCTAAGAGAATGCCTATAATGCGCTATAATGCCTAAAATGCCTATAATTGAAGGAATTGAACAGCAACGACTTTTGGGTGTCGCTGAAAGTATTTTTACTTCCCTTATGCGTTACTAATTTTACACCCCTTCTCCAGCTGCGCCGGGGTGATGGTGTAGAGGGCGTCGAGCAGCTGGATCATGAAGCTGCCCGGCGCGGAGGCTTTCTGCGCGGCGATCTCCCCGGCGAGCCCGAAGAAGGCCAGGGCGGTGGCCGTCGCCCGCACCGGGTCGGGGTCGACGGCGAGGAAGGCCGCGACGGCCGCCGTGGCCGTACAGCCGGTGCCGGTCACCCGCCTCATGAGCGGATGGCCGTTCGCCACGCGCAGCAGCCGCCGGCCGTCGGTGATAAGATCCACGGGGCCGGTGATCGCCAGCGTGCAGGCAAGCTCAGCGGCGAGGCTGCGGGCGGCATCGGCCGCCTGATCCACTGCATGCCGGGAGTCGACGCCGCGGGTCCCGGTGCCGGCCTCCTTCAGAGAGAGGATCTCGGAGGCATTGCCGCGGATGACGGCGGGCCGGGTCTCGGCGATGATCCGGCGGGCGGCGCTGGTCCTGAGCGGGGTAGCGCCGGCGCCCACCGGGTCCAAAACGACGGGGATGCCGATCTTAAGAGCTTTCCGCCCGGCTTTCAGCATGGACTCCACCCACTCCCCGGTAAGGGTGCCGATGTTCAGCACGAGGGCGGAGGCGATGCCCACCATGTCCTCCACCTCGTCGATCGCGTGGGCCATGACCGGGGAGGCGCCCATGGCGAGGAGCGCGTTGGCGGTGTAGTTCATTACGACCAGGTTCGTGATGTTGTGGACCAGGGGCTTTTTTTCTCTCAACGCGGCAAGGTTGCCTGCGGCGGCGGGGGCAATGGCGTTCATCCCGGATGCTCCTCTCACGTCGGCCCCAAAACCAAAGGCCGTCTCCCACGTGCAGGGAAACGGCCTCGAATTCCAAACCTCACGGACTTCTGAAACCGAATTCGTTTCCCTACGCTGGCACAATCCAGATCAGGTTCAAAGGGTATGTTCTCAGGCTCGTTCGAGCCACCCCTGAACGAATTCAATTTGAAAATAGTAAATCCGGTCGACCCTGTCAATTGCCGGCCGGCGCGCGGCCTACTGAACCGTGACCACCGGGCAGGGGGCGCGCAGGATGACGTACTGGGCGGTCGACCCGAAGAGCAGCTTGCCGACTTTGGATTTGCGCTCGATGCCGATGACGATCTCATCCGCCTTGCGCTCCTCGGCCAGCTGAACCAGGTCCTCGCCGGCCTCCATCCCGCGCACAGAGAGAACGCTTTCGCAGGCCACGCCCTCGGCCGTGATGAGCACTTCCTGATGCTTCAGGGCGCGCTCCGCGTCCTCGAACTCCTTGCGGGGGATCTCGGGCCCACCGACCATGGAATGGGCGAGCACGATCCCGCCCTTGAACGCCTTGGCGTGGGTCACGGCGACCTGCGCCGCCTTCTTGGCCTCCCGGGTGCCGTCGAATGCCACGAGAATTTTCATGCCGCCTCCCGATCAGAGCCCCAGGTCCTGGTTGATGAGGATGACGTTCACCCGGCCCTTGGGGTAGGATTTCTCCGTGATGGTCCATGTGTTGCAAATCCGGTCGGGGCTTTTGCACTCCTCGCAGTAGGAGGTCTTGACGCAGGGGGTCTTTTTGTCGAGCCGCATGGCGTTGGCCGGTGCGGCCAGGTTCTTGACGCGGAACATGGCTTCGTCCACGCTCGGTACGATCTTGTTGCGGCCGGCGATGACGACGACGAGCCGGGGGCCGAACGTGATGGCGGCGACGCGGTTGCCGAGCATGTCGAGGTTGACCAGCTGCCCCTCCTCGGTGATGGCGTTGGTGCCGGTGATGAAGAGATCGACGAGCATGGACCGGCGGCGGCGTTCGATCTGCTCCGCGGCGGGGATCTGCTTGTCGAGGGTGTCGATCATCTCGAGGTCCGTGCGGCCCTGGAGGGTCTGAAACAGGCCGGTGCCGACCGCCGTGAGGGATCCGCCCCATCCCACGCTGCGGGCACCGGCGGCCGGCAGGATCTCCTCCACCACGATGCGGTGGGCGGCCGCTGAATCATCCGCCAGGAAGACTTTGAAATTGTTGCCCTCCAGTGCGGTCTTCACATCAGCCAGCCGAATGCGCCAATACTGTTCGAGGGGTTTGTCCATGGATGCCTCCAACGAGGTTAAGTGGATGTTCGGGCGGCAAGCCTAATCAATCGCGGGCCAAGAGTCAACCGGGCCCGGCGGGGCAAACGGTGCGCGGGCCGGCGGTAAAATGCGGAGACCGGAGCTTGACAGGCAACCGCCGCGATTCTATAGCAACAAAATGGAAAAACGAACCAGCGGCGATATCGCATTCAGCTGCGGGGCCTGGCCGCTCGACCCCGGGCGCGCGACGCTCGTCTTCATCCATGGCGCGGGCGAGTCCCGCCATTTGTGGGATGCCCAGGTGGAGGGGCTCAAAGGCCGGGCCAACACCGTCGCCCTGGACCTGCCCGCCCATGGGGAGAGTGCGGGCAGCGCCCGGCAGCGGGTGGAGGAGTACGCGGCGGCGGTGGCCGATTTTATTGCGGCGATCCAGGCGCCGGCTCCGGTCCCCTGCGGACTGAGCATGGGCGGGGCCATCACCCAGCAGCTCCTGTTGGATCACCCGGACCGGTTCCGGGCGGGGATCATCGTGAGCTCGGGGGCCCGGCTGCGGGTCCTGCCCTCGATCTTCGATCTGATCGCAACGGACATGGCCGGCTATCTGTCGATGGTCGACCGGCTGGGCTTCTCCCCGCAGACAGCCGAGCCGGTGAAGCGTGCCTTTCTATCCGACTCCCTGCGGGCGCGGCCGGAGGTCGCCGCTGGGGATTTCAGGGCCTGCGACCGGTTCGACGTGATGGCGCGTCTGGCAGATATCCGCGTGCCGGTCCTGGTAGTCTCGGCGGAAGACGACCAGCTCACCCCGCCCAAGTATGCCGCGTTTCTGGAGCGGCATATCCCCGGCAGCCGCCGGGTTCACATCCGCGACGCCGGCCATTTCGTGCCGATCGAAAAGCCGAGAGAGCTGAACGCGGCCATCACCCGGTTTTTAGATGCTCACGGGTTGTAGCCCAACCTCCAGCACCGACGCGAGCCCCCATGAAAGACGAACGCGGCCGTTACTACTACCCTTCCGCTGGCAACCACCGGGTGCGCATGTACGTGAAACAGGACCAGGGCGCGGTCTGGTTCCGGCTGTGGAGCGCCGACGACCCCGCGCTCTGGGAGCAGCACGAGTGGGTGCCGTACGAAGCGATCCGGCGTGCCGCCGAGATGTACACCGGCAGGAACTTCGACCCCCGCCGGGCCTACGACATCGATGCCGCCCAGGCCCTGCTGAGCGAGGGCGATTAGCGTTGCACGCTGCCTGCGGCAGCGGTTCGCCGGCGAGTAAGTTCAGATTTTGTGGGAGTGGCTTCCAGCCACGATTTGATCGCGGCAACCAGCCTTTGCCGCTGGCTACGGCGGTCAAGAGATGCCGCTCCCACTAAAAAAAGCCTAACTTACTCGAAAGGTTGCTGCGCTTTCGATTCGACCTGCGCCTTGCCCGCAACCGTGATCCGAGGTTATGCAACCAATCCTATCCACCGCCGGCGTCGCCGGCGCATCGGACCGTCGATGATCATCACCCTCACCCACCGCCTGAGGCTTTCGGCCGCGCCGCCCGAGCTGCGGCAGCTGCTCATGGCCCGGTTTGAATTTCCGAACCCCAAATGGGTGGAAAACGAGCGCATGGGCCGCTGGAACAGGGGCACCCCGCGTCTGCTCCGATTTTATGCCAAGGCCGGCGCCGACGGGCTGTGGGTCCCCCGCGGCTGTCTGCGGCAGCTCATCCTGGACTGCCGCCGCATGGGGATCGACTACCGGGTCGAGGACCGCCGGAGACGGCTGCCGCCGGTCGCTTTCGAATTTCAAGGCGCTCTGCGGCCGTTCCAGCAGGAGGCGGTGGTGCAGATGCTGGCGCGTGACTTCGGCACCCTGAACGCGCCGACCGGTTCGGGCAAGACCGTGATGGCGCTCGCCATGGTGGCGCAGCGCCGGCAGCCGGCTCTGATCGTGGTTCACACTCAGGACCTGGCGGCGCAGTGGATTGAACGGATCGAAACCTTTCTCGGCATCCCGCCCGCCGCGTGCGGCCGGATCGCCGGCGGCCGGTCGCGGATCGGGGAGCGGGTGACCGTGGCCCTGGTGCAGTCGCTTTATAAGTGCGCCGAGGAGGCGGCCCGGCACATCGGGTTTTTGGTGGTCGACGAGTGCCACCGCTGCCCGAGCCGCACCTTCACGGAAGCCGTGACCAGTTTCGACTCCCATTATATGCTGGGGCTCTCCGCCACCCCCTGGCGCCGCGACCAGCTGTCGCGGTTGATCTTCTGGCATCTGGGGGATGTCCACCATGAAGTGGACAAGTGCGCCCTCGTGGCCGGAGGCGATGTGCTGCCGGCCGAAGTCATCGTTCGGGAGACCCGCTTTCGCCCGTTCCACGACCCCGTGGCCGAATACAGCCGCATGCTTTCGGAGCTCACTGCGGATACCGAGCGCAACCTCCTCATCGCCGGCGACGTCGCCCGCGAGGCGGCCGGCGGCAGCGGGGTGTGCCTGGTCCTCTCCGACCGCAAGGCGCACTGCGAGAACCTCCAGGCGATCCTGCGCTTCCGGTTCAAGGTGGAGTCCGAGCTTTTAACCGGCGACCTGCCACCCGCCGAGCGCCGGAGGGTGACCGAGCAGTTGAATGCCGGGTCGGTCAATGTCGTGATCGCTACAGGCCAGTTGATCGGGGAGGGTTTCGACTCCAGCCGTCTGTCGAGTCTGTTCCTCGCCACCCCCATCCGGTTCAGCGGACGGGTCCTCCAGTACCTGGGGCGGGTCCTGCGTCCGGCCCCCGGCAAGAGCAAGGCCCGGGTGTTTGATTATGTCGACGCCCAGGTCGACACCCTCGTGAGCGCCGCCCGAGCTCGCCAACGGGTCTACCGGCGCCATTCCGTTGCAGGCCCGGATCCAACTTTCGATTAGGTCTTGTAGGTATAGGTACAAGAATTTCTTGCTTGGTAGGGCCAATTGTTGTAAAATTCTTTCCATGACCGCCTCGACCCAAAGCGCCCTTCATCTTCTCAACTCCATCTTGGAGGCACGCTCTGAGCGGTTGGTGTCCGGCAGCCAGCTGATGCTGATCCTGGACGCCTTGGCCGGCGCCCAAGACCCGGCCCTCGTTGCGCGCTTTCCCGCCGTTCTGGCCATCTGCGCGCGCCGGGGGATCGAGCTTGACAGCCAGGCGTTGTTTGCGCGCTACTGGGAGTCGAGCCCGAAACGCCAGAATCTCGAGAAGCTGCTTCTGGTCAGCGCGGAGCTTTTTCGCCGCGAGGGGCTCCCGGCTCCCGGCAACCTGAACTCCATTGCCGAGGGGTTGAAGAACCGGCACGCCCATCTGCTCGGCGCCGACGTGGTGGCGCTGGCGCAGGGCGCGATCGTCCCGGTCGGGCAGATGCAGGCCGCGCTGAAAACGTTTGCCGCCGACCTCAGGAAGCCCACGCCGGAAAAATCCGCCCCCGTGGCGGCCGACCCGGTTCCACGCCGGTGGTCCCCGCAGCTCGACCGGTTCCTGGATCTTCTCTTCCCGGACAAGCAGAAGGAGCTGATCTACAAACGTCTGGAGAATCACCACCTGACCAAGACCGAGCGGGAGTACTACTCGCGGGTGGTGAAGAAAAAACTGGCCGCCGTCGCCGACGGGGAGCTGCAGGCGCTGGCCGGGTTTCTGACACGGCGGCCCGGCGCCGGGAAGTTGAAGGCGCAGGACAAGTGTGGTAAACTTCGAAAATGACAATTGTCTGGGAAATCGGGCTGCAAGCGATTGAAATCCTCACGCTCGTGGTCGGGATGCTGGGAATGGCGATGTCGGTGCTGCTGCTCTTCACCCCGGCGGCCGCCCATCATATCAGCGGCATCGTCAACCGCGGCGTGGATGTCGAAAAAAAGCTCAAATTTCTCGACAAGGATCTGCGCACGGAAGAGTGGATCTACAGCCACGCCGGGATCGCCGGGGGCGGACTGGCACTGGCCTCTCTGTTTGCGCTCGCTTTTTTCTTCTTCAAGGTGAACGTGACCGAGCTCAGCCGGATCCTTTTCGGCGAACCCGATTTCGCCGGGGGAGAGATTCTGCTGCTTGCCTTGCTCTGGATCGGCAAGCTGGCCTGCATCCTGGGGGCTCTTCTGGGAGTGGTCTTGGCGGTCGCCCCCGCCACCCTGCGGCGCCTGGAGCGGGGCCTCAATACATGGATCGACACCCGTTCCTGGATCGAAACGCTCGACCGGCCCGCCCACCAGTTGGACACCGTTCTTTTCCGCTACCCGGTTTTCTTCGGGATCCTCGGCGGCGCCATCTCCTGCCTGCTGATCGTGCTCTCCATCCTCAACCTGCTCAACTGAGAGCTGAGTCCGCCCGCATTTGACACCCCGGTCGAAATCGCATATCCGGCATGTGGCGCCGGTGGCAAGGGTCGGATGCCCTTGACGGCCGACCGGGAGCGAAACGATGCAACGTTTAAGACTATTCCCTGACGAGCGGATGGACACCGACTTTCCCTGGACCCTGTGGGCGGTGGGCTGGTTGGCCGTCGTCAAGGCGGTCCTCTGGCTGGCCTACGAGCCGGTCTTGCCGGAGGAAACCCTGCGGATGGTGGGTTTCAAGCTGCTGCTGGCGGCCGTTCCGCTGATCGTGTTCGGCGTCGGGCTCTGGAACCGCCGGCGGTGGGCCGCCTGGGGGGTGGTGATCATCGCCGCGGCGAACCTGCTCTTTCTGTGGCTCTACCCCCGGAGCATTCAAGGCTATCTCGTCGACTCGGAGATCCACGCCGTAGCGATGGTGCTCTCCGGGGTCATGCTGCTATGTGAAGGCCCGGTGGGGGATGCGCTCATCCTGCTTGCCGCGCCGTCGCTCTTCAAGAACACCCGCCTGCCGCACGCCGTTCCCGCCTGACCCAATCGGTAATGAAGTGTCGCCCTTGTGGGAGTGGCTCCCGGCCTTCCTATCCAAAAGTACTTCGGCGGAGTAGGCTCCAGCCACGATGATCGCGGTCCCGCCATGGCGGGACTCCCACAGATTTTATTTTTTCGGGGGTGCCGGTCGACCGTAAATCGCGGGCGGTCCAGGCCGCGGCAGGCTCACAGCAGTCGGTCCGGCTGCTCGAGGCCTTCTTTGACGGTGTTGATGAATTTGGCGGCGAGCGCCCCGTCCAGGGCCCGGTGGTCGATGGAAAGCGTCATCGTCATCATTTCCCGCGCGGTCAGACGGCCGTCGGGGGCCGCCACCGGCCGCTTCTGCACGGCGCCGACGGCGAGAATCGCGGCCTCGGGCGGGTTGATGATGGCAATGAAGTTTTCAACGTCGAACATGCCGAGGTTGCTGACCGTGAACCCTGCCGGCTCCGCCGGCGGCAGGCGCCCCTCGCGCGCGAGGCGGGTGATCTCAACCGATTTGCGGGAAAGATCGATCAGCGCCATGCGGTCGGCCCCGGCGAGAACCGGTACGGCCACGCCCTCCTCCAGAGTGACCGCGATCCCGACGGCGACGTCATCGAAGTAAACGATCCGCTCCTCCTGGATCCGGCAGTTGACCCGCGGGTGGGCGTTCAAGGCCAGGGCGGCGGCTTTCACAATCAGATCCGTGACGGTCACCTCGGCGCCCTCGGTCTCCTTGAGCCGCTGCCGCAGGGCCAGGGCGGCGGTCATATCGGCCGACACCGTCACGTAAAAATGGGGGATGGTCTGCTTGCTGCGGAGCATGCGGCGGCCGACAGCCTCCCGCATGCCGGAAAGCGGGACGGCCCGGCCCTTGAGCCCCGCCACCGAGAGCCGTCGTTTCTCCACGTGGAGCAGGACGTCTTTTTCGGTGATCCGCCCGCGGGGGCCGCTGCCGGTCAGTGCGGAGAGATGGACCCCCTTTTCGGCGGCGAGCTTCTGCGCTCTTCCGGAGGCGGCACGCCGCCGCGGTTCCGGTTCCCCGCCGTCCACGCGCCGCTGAACGTCCGGGGTGTGCACGGCGGGCGCCTGGCGGGCATCGGCTGCCAGCAGGCGCTCCGCCTCCCCCGCCTCCCCCGGGGCCCCGGCGATGCCGATGGTCGCGAAGATCGGGACCCGGTCGCCCTCGCGGGCGACGATCTTAAGCAGAATCCCGTCCACCGGGGATTCCACTTCGAAAACGGCTTTCTCGGTTTCCACCTCGCAGATGACCTCCCCGCGGCGGACCGCCTCGCCTTCGCGCTTCAGCCAGCGCACGACCAGCCCCTCGGCGATATCCTGCCCCCCTTGCGGCATGATGATTCGCGTTGCCATTAACGCCTCCTTCCGGCGCTCACAGAATGCTCAGCACGCCCGTGACAATCTCCTCCACGGAGGGCACGCAGGCCTGCTCGATCTTCAGGTTGTAGGGGATGGGGGTGTTCCTGCCGGCGATCCGCAGCACCGGGCCGTCCAGGTCGTCGTAGGCCTGCTCCATCAGCAGGGCCGCGATGTCCCCGCCGACCCCGCCGCGCTTGCAGGCTTCGTGCACCACGACCGCCCGCCCGGTGCGGCGCACCGAATCGAGCAGGGTCTCGGTATCGAGCGGGGTCAGGGTGCGCAGATCGATCACTTCGACCAGGATGCCCTCCTTTTCGAGGAGGGCGGCGGCCTGCAAACATTTCAAGGTCATGTGGGAGTAGGTGATGAGGTTCGCATCCCGCCCAGGCCGCTTGATGTCGGCCTTTCCCAGGGGGATGAGGAACTACTACTCCGGAACCGGCCCGCGGGTCATGTAGAGCAGCTTGTGCTCGATGAAAACGACCGGGTCGTCGTCGCAGATCGGAAGAGCACACG
>JBFYWT010000141.1:0-12290 GCA_041310895.1 Desulfobacteraceae bacterium
CACTCGTTCCCTACACGACGCTCGTCCGTTCTGCGGGCGCGCCCGTTGGCCCGGAAAGCGCGCGGGCCGAGCGCGGGCGCCGGCCCGGCGGTCTCCGCCGGCAGCGTGGACTCCTCTATCCGCTTCAGTGCCTTCAGAATCGAACTCACGGCGATCTACCTTGTCATTTCCGGCATCGGCATGCGCGGCGCCGGTCCCGGCGCCTTCCGTCAATTGCCGGCGAGCCGGGGGATCTCGAACCTTGACTGCTCCCGGTAGAGGGCGATCTTGGTCAGGGGGCCGACGGTTCCATCCACCTTGATTCCGTATTTGGACTGCAGCCTTTCGACCGCCTGCTGGGTGAGCATATCGTAGTCCTGCGTCAGGGGAATCTCCGGCTGTCCGCCTTCCCGCAGCAGCATTTTCAAAGCGAGAACGCTCTCCGCGGGCGCGTTGCCGGGGATGGTCCCGGCCATCGACAGAAAATTTTTCCAGGGCAGGTAGGCCATGCCCGTCCAGGCATTGTTGACCTCGCCGGCATCGGCCGCAATGGTCTCCTCCGCGGCCGGCCCTTTGAGAGTGAGCCGGCGGCCGTCGATCGCGGCCAGGGTCAGATAGACCGGTGCTGTTTTAGGTGCGGCCTGGAACTCCAGGATCACCGGCATGTCGAGGTTGCGCAGGGTGGTCAAGTCGGTTTCGAAGCGGTGAATCAAAAGCCCCCCGCCCTTGGACGAGAGGTTGAAATAGGCGTAGTCGTCGTCCAGCGCGTCCAGGTAGTCTTTGGGTTCAAACGGCACCCCCCACAGGGCGAGGACGTTTTTGAGAGCGCTCATGCGCGACGGCTGACCCACGGCAGCCTTGAGGTGCGACTGAAAGTCGACCGGCACAGGGGTGTTCTCGGCGGCGGCCGCTACCCCGGCGGCGGCAGGGCCGGCCGTCGCGCCGGCCGGATCTGCCGCGGGGGGCGGGGTTGCGGGCGGCTCGGACGTCAGAGCGGCCGGTGGCCCGGCCGGCGGCGTGCGGAAAAAAGCGGAGACCACCTCGCCGATCTGCGGGTAGTAAAGAAACCCGAACACCGCTGCGCACAGGAGCGCGAAAATCCCCAGGGCTTTCCGGCCGTCCATCAGGGCGATGCCCCCGGGGCGGCTCTGGCCGCGCATTTCCCGCACGGCGGTCCGGGCGATCCGGCCCGTGACCGCGGCGCGGTTCAGGCCGAAGGCGGCCAGCAGGGCGCGGTCGCAGGCGATGTTGATCAGGCGCGGGATTCCGCGCGAGAAGGCGAAAATCTCACGGCAGGCGGCCGGGTTGAAGATTTGGGCGCGCTTCTGCGAGGCGACGTTCAGGCGGTACTGGATGTAGTCCCGGGTGTCCTTGAAGCTCAGGGGGGTGATCCGGTAGCGGAGCGAAATGCGCTGGCCGATCTGGCGCAGCTCGTGCGAGTCGAGCAGATCCGAGAGCTCGGGTTGGCCCACCAGGATGATCTGCAGCAGCTTTTCCCGGTTCGTTTCGAGGTTCGACAACAGCCGCAGCTGCTCCAGGACGGTGCGGCTCAGGTTCTGGGCCTCGTCGATCACCACGATGACCTTTTTCTTCTCCGCCTTCTTCTGCAGGAGAAAGGCGTTGAGCTTGTCGATCAGGTCCTTGGAATTGTCGGCGTCGTAGGTGACCCCGAACTCGTCGTTGATGGTCTTCAGGAGCTGCTTGGGGCCCAGCATGGGGTTGAAGATGTAGGCGGCGACCGTCGTTTCGTCCAGACTTTCCAGAAACGCGCGGCACAGCGTGGTCTTGCCGGTTCCGACCTCCCCCGTGATTTCGACGAAGCCCTCGCCCTGCGAGATGGCATAGTTCAAATGTCCCAGCGCCTCCTCGTGGCTGCGGCTCAGGAAGAGGTATTCCGGATTCGGCACCAGTTTGAACGGCTTTTCCTTGAATCCGAAATAGGCGTTGTACATAAACCCGGTTTCCTCGACCCGGAGGTTCCGCTGGTCGGGACGGATCAGGCGCCGCTTTTCTGGAGCCGTTTCCGGAAGGCGTGCGGCCGGAAGTCGCAATGACGATGAATCTCAAAAATTTCTGATGGTTACAACGGATAGTATAGAGAATCGGGGGCTGGCTGTCAATACACCCCGCGGGCGGGTCAGATCAGGCTGTAGCAGAACTTCTCGAAGAGGGCGCGGTCGAACTTGCCGGATTCCACATCGGATTTGATCAGTTTGAGGGTGTCGAGCGGGTCCATGGCGCGCCGGTAGGGGCGGTCCTCGTTGGTCAATGCCTCGTAGCAGTCGATGATGCCGATGAGCTGGCCGCTGAAGGAGATCGCGCGCCGGCCCACGGGGTAGCCGCTGCCGTCAAGCTTTTCGTGGTGTTCGAGGGCCCCCTGGGCGATGTCCTCGCCGAGGCGGTTGACCTCCCGGATGAGCCGGCCTCCGATCGATGGGTGGGCCTTCATGACCTCGAACTCCTCCGCGGTCAGCTTGCGGGGGGCCTGGAGGATGTCGGCCGGAATCTCGGCCTTGCCCACATCGTGCAGCAGCGCGCTCAGCCCCAGGCGCTTGGTCTCCCGCAGCGGGATGCCGGAGTAAAAGCAATAGCCCAGCGTGAGGGCCATCACGTTGACCGAATGGATGACGGTGGAGTAGTCCTTGTTGGAGATGGTGGCGAAGGTGCGCAGGAGGTTCGGCTGCTTCGAGTAGCCCGCGACGAGGATGTCCATCGTTGCCGGAAAGCCGTGGAGCATGCCGGCCCGGGGTTCGGCCAGGGTCTCCGCTACCAGGCTGCAGAGGGAGGTCTTGACCGAGGAGACATCACCGGTGTCGATGCTGCGGGCGATCTCGGCGTTGAATCCCTTCTGCACCTCGGCCGCGGCGGCCATCCGGTCGGTGTGCTGGACGTAAAGCCGGGGGTGCATGCCCTCGCTGATGCGGATTTCGGAGATTTTGACGCCCGCAGGCTTGTAGAGTTTGTACACCGCGGGCGCGGTCTCATAATAGAGCGGCACCCGGATGTAATAGCGGAGCTGGGAGCCGCGGACGGGTATGTGGGAAAGGGTGGTCAAGGGCCGCCTTTGATGCCATTGCGGGAAGGTCCCCCGCTGACAGCCCTATCGGCACTCTTTCCCGAAAAGTTGAGGCCTCGATGCGGCCCCTTACGGACCCCTGCCCCCTCTTCCGGCCCATTGCGCAAAAAGGCGGGGATTGGGGCTTGCATGGGGCGCGGCGATTGGGGTAAAGGCACCTTATGAGCGAAGCGATGCAACCCCAGATAGCGGGACCCGCCGCGGATGATACGGCCCCGCTGCCGGAACCCTCCGCCGCCGTGCTCGACATCGTGCGGCAGTTCGCGGAGAGCTGCTTCGACGGCGCGCGGGGGAGCCACGCCTGGGACCACACGCTGCGGGTCGGCCGCCTGTGCGAGCGCATCGGCCGGGCCGAGGGCGCGGACATGCTCGTATTGCAGAGCGCCGCCCTGCTGCACGATATCGGCCGGATGGCCCAGGACGCCTCCGGGGGGCTTGTCTGCCATGCCGCGCGCGGGGCGCAGATGGCCCAGCCGGTGATCCGGCGCCTGGCGCTGAGCGCGGCGCGCCGGGAGAACATCCTCCACTGCATCCTCTCCCACCGGTTCCGGGGAGGCCAGGCCCCGCAGACGGTGGAGGCGCGGGTCCTCTTCGATGCCGACAAGCTCGATGCCATCGGCGCGGTGGGGGTGGCGCGCGCCTTTCTCTTCGCGGGGGAGGTGGGCGCCCGGCTCCATGCACCGGAGACCGAACCCGCGGAGACCCGCCCCTACACGCAGAACGACACCGGCTACCGCGAATTCCGCCTCAAGCTCTCCCGCGTCCGGGAGCGCATGCTGACGGTCGAGGGCCGGCGGCTCGCCGAGGAGCGGCACCAATTCATGAGCGAGTTCTTCGAGCGGTTCCTGGAGGAATACGACGGGCTGCACTGACGGGTGATCGCCGCCCTTTTCCCCCTTTGACAAAGGGGGTCGGGGGGATTTTATCGTCGACTTGATACAAGGAGCAATTCCCATGTCGATCAATGTGGTGGAGCGGATCGACGAGCGGGTGACGGTCCGTCACCTGCTCGTCAGCGTATCGGACAAACGGGGGCTCGAGGAGTTCATCCCCCGCCTGGTGAGGGTGAACCCGGAGCTCCGCATCTTTTCGACCGGCGGGACCTTCGCGCATCTTGAAAAAATCCTGGGATCCTCGGCGGGGGGGCGGCTCGTCCAGGTATCGGCCTACACCGGGCAGCCCGAGACCCAGGGCGGGCTCGTCAAGACCCTGGACTTCAAGATCTACCTCGGGCTGCTCACGGAGACCTACAACGAGGCCCACCAGTCCGATCTGCGCCGGACCGCAAGCGTCCCGATCGACCTGGTGGTCGTCAACCTCTACCCCTTCCGGGAGACCATCGCCAAGGCCGGGTGCACCCCGGAGCAGGCGCGGGGCAACATCGACATCGGCGGGCCCTGCATGATCCGGGCGGCGGCCAAGAACTTCATCCGCGTGGCCCCGGTGGTGGACCCGGCCGATTACGGGGCGATCCTTGCCGAGCTCGAGGCCCACCAGGGCGCGACCCGCCTTGCGCTGCGCTTCCGCCTGGCGCAGAAGGCCTTCGCCCACACCGCCGCCTACGACCGCGCCATCGCCGATTTCCTCGGCGGGGTGACGGCGGCCGACGTGAGCGCCTGCTATAAACCCGGCTGAGACCACTTCACCGGCCTGTTTTTCGGCTTTGGTGTGGGAGCGACTCCCGGCCTTCGCAGCCTGTACTTCGGCGGAGTAGGCTCCAGCCGCGATTCCGTCGCGGTCGAAAGCCGCTCCCAAGAGTTGAAACCATGTTTGATCAGCGACTCCCTTTCACGTTGCCCGGTCGCCCCCCGGCCCGGCGTTTCCGTGCACCGTGCGCCGTGAACCGTCACTTTTTCAGGAGGACTTCCCATGGCCCAGGATCTTAAGAAAATGTACCGCACCATCATGGACGATCACTTCCCGCCGCGGATGGAGATCAGCTTCGTCGATGAAAAAGCGCGCCAGACCCTCTTCTACGAAAAGGCCGCCTGGGTCATCGAGGGGGTGGAGAAGGGGCTGCGCTACGGGGAGAACCCGGGCCAGGAGGCGGCCCTCTACAAGCTTGTGAACGGCAACCTCGTGCTGGGAGAGGTGGCCAACATCCAGCCGGGGTTCACCCTCGCCTCGGACATCGAGCTGCTCCAGTCCGGCAAGCACCCGGGCAAGACCAACATCACCGACGCCGACAATGCCCTCAACATCCTGCGCCACTTCACCGACCGGCCGACGGTCGTGATCGTGAAGCACAACAACCCCTGCGGCGTGGCGCGGGCGGCGAGCCTGGCGGAGGCGTACCACAAGGCCAACATGGCCGACCGGATCGCGGCCTTCGGCGGCTGCATCGCCTGCAACCGGGCGGTCGACAAGGCGACCGCCGAGGCCATCAACCGGCAGTACGCCGAGGTGGTGGTGGCCCCCGATTTCGAAGAGGGGGTGATGGCGATTTTCGGCCGCAAGAAGAACCTGCGCGTGATGAAGATCGGCAACATGGAGCGGCTCCAGGCCTTCGTCGGCCAGACCTTCGTCGACCTCAAAAGCCTGATCGACGGGGGCATCATCGCCCAGTGGTCCTTCGTGCCGATCACGCGCGGGGCGGCCGATCTGACGCTCGCCGAGTGCGAGGTCAAGGGCGTGCGCTACCGCATCCGGCGGGAGCCGACCGCGGCCGAGATCGACGACATGCTCTTCGGCTGGTTCGTGGAGGCCGGGGTCACCTCGAACTCGGTGATCTACGTGAAGGACCAGGCCACGGTCGGGATCGGCACCGGCGAGCAGGACCGCGTGGGGGTGGCCGAGATCGCCCGCGACAAGGCCTACCGCAAGCTCGCCGACCGCTACTGCTTCGAGGCGTACGGAATCGGCTACAACGACGTCGCGGACGCAGACAAGAGGAACGAGATCGACGCGCGGGTCGCCGCGGAGAAGGGCGGGCTGATCGGGGCCGCCATGGTGAGCGACGCCTTCTTCCCGTTCAGAGACGGCGTGGACGTGGGCATCCGCGAGGGGATCCGTGCGGTGATCCAGCCCGGGGGCTCGGAGAACGACCACCAGTCGATCGAGGCCTGCAACGCGGCCGGGGTGACGATGGTCTTCACGGGTCAGCGTTCCTTCAAACACTGACAAGGGCGCTGAAAAACGGTGCCTCAGGCCGTGATCCAGCGTTGTGCGGCGTTTTGTAAATGCTCACATAGCGGCCGCTATGCTGCGCTTTCCAAAACGCCGCACGCCTTGGCTGACGGCCTGACGCTTGCTTTTCAACGCCCTTGAGAAGGAACTGCCGACTGGAACGCACCCTTATTTTTCAACGCCCTTGAAGTGGAATTGCCGGGCGGAACGAACTGGCGATCATAAATACCGGTTCGTGAGGGAGGGGGATTTTCGTGCGTCGCGGGTTCCAGTGAAGGGTTCGGCCCGCGTTAAAAGATAGAACTGGTTTCAAAACCTCGGATCACGGTTGCGGGCAAGGCGCGGGGCGAATCGAAAGCGCAGCAACCTGATCGGGTTGTGAGCACGTTCGAGAGACCTGCGACGCCGTCCCCAGCCGTTAGACGGGGTTATGAAGCCAGTTCTAGTTCAATAACTTCGCCAGCATGGCAAGGGCGTGGTCGATGCCGGCGGCGGTCACCTCGTAGTGGGTGACGGCGCGGACGGTGCGGGCGCCGGTCGGAAGCATGCGGACCCCCTCGCGATCGAGCCGGCGCACGAGCTCCGCCGCTCCCAGGCCCGGCTTGGTGATCTCGAAGTAGACGATGTTGGTTTTGACCCGGGAGGGGTCGATCGCGATGCCCGGAATCCCCGCCAGGCCCTCGGCGAGCCGACGGGCGTTGGCGTGGTCCTCGACCAGGCGTTCGGCCATCTCCTCCAGCGCGACGATCCCGGCCGCAGCGATCACCCCGGCCTGCCGCATCCCCCCGCCCAGGAGCTTGCGCGCCCGGCGTGCCCGGCCGATGAACTCCTTGTCCCCGCAGATGACCGAGCCGACCGGCGCGGCGAGCCCCTTGCTCAGGCAGAAACAGACCGAGTCGGCCGGTGCGGCCAGGTCCCGGGCGTGGACCCCGAGCGCCGCGGCGGCGTTGAAGAGGCGCGCCCCGTCGATGTGGAGCGCAACGCCGGCCCGCCGGGCGACGGCGGCGACGGCGTTCAGGTAGTCCGGGGCGAGGGGGGCGCCGCCGCACAAGTTGTGCGTGTTCTCGAGCGCGATCAGGCGCGTGCGCGGGAAGTGGATGTTGTCGCCGCGGATCGCACCTTCCAAATCCCCCAGGTCGATCGTCCCGTCCGGCTGGTTGGGCACCGGGCGCGGGTGCACGGCGGCCACTGCCGCCGCGCCGCCCTGCTCGTGGATAAACGTGTGGGAGAGGCTTCCCAGGATCATCTCCTCTCCCCGGCCGCAGTGCGCCAGGATGCTCGCCAGGTTTCCCATCGTGCCGCTGGCGACGAACAGGGCCGCCTCCTTGTTCAGCCGCGCGGCGGCAAGCTCTTCGAGTTTCTTGACCGTGGGGTCTTCCCCGAAAACATCATCCCCGACCTCGGCCGCGGCCATGGCCTTGCGCATGGCGGGGGTGGGGCGGGTCATTGTGTCGGAGCGCAATTCTACCGTCGGCATGCCGTGCCTCCTTTACGGGTTGGGCTGCGTTGATATCGCACATCCGCGCGTGCGCTGCAAGCCGCATCAACGGGAATTCTTGACTGTTGCGGCGGTTTGACGGTACACACCCTGCGGAGCAGCCGGTGCAACCAACAGAGGAGGGGGATGACCATGGGCAAGATGTTGTGGCAGCCGTCCGAGGAGAGGGTCAAGCAGTCCGCGATGTACCGCTTCATGCAGCTCATCAACGCCAGGTTCAACCAGAACTTTCAGGATTACGAGTCCCTCCACGCCTGGTCCGTGCAGGACATCCCCGCGTTCTGGGAAAACTTCTGGGAGTTCGCGGACATCCTCCACTCCGCACCGTACACGCGCGTGGTCGAGGGGCTCGAGAAAATGCCCGGGGCGCGCTGGTTTCCCGGCGTGCGGCTCAATTTCGCCGAAAACCTCCTGCGCTACCGCGACGAGCGGACCGCCCTCATTTTCACGCCCGAGGGGCAGCCCGCGACCCGGATCTCCTATGCCGAGCTCTACGACGAGGTGGCGCGGGTGGCCCACAGCCTGCGCGCCATGGGGATCAAGCCCGGGGACCGCGTCGTCGGCTTCATTCCCAACATGCCGCAGGCCACCATCGCCATGCTCGCGGCCACGAGCCTCGGTGCCACCTGGTCCTCCTGCTCGCCCGATTTCGGGATCAAGGGGGTCCTCGACCGCTTCGGCCAGATCAAGCCCCGCGTGATCTTCTGCGCCGACGGGTATTTCTTCAAGGGCCGCGCCCTCGACTCGCTCGAGCGGCTGGGGGGCATCCTGAAGGAGCTCCACTCGATCGAGCGCGTGGTGGTGGTGCCCTTCACCCAACCGGCGCCCGACATCGGCAAGCTCCCCAAGGCCGTGCTCTGGGATGAGTTCAAGGCGAAAGAGACCGGCCTGTCGATCCGCTTCGAGCAGCTTCCTTTCGAGCACCCCCTCTACATCATGTACTCTTCGGGCACGACGGGGCTTCCCAAGTGCATGGTCCAGAGCGCGGGCGGGATCCTGGTCCACCACTTGAAGGAGCTCATACTGCACACCGACCTCACGCGCGCCGACACCATCTTCTACTTCACGACCTGCGGCTGGATGATGTGGAACTGGCTGACGAGCTCGCTCGCCGTCGGCGCCACCCTGGTGCTCTTCGACGGCAACCCCTTCCACCCCCACCCGGCCACGCTGTGGGAGATGGCTCAAAAGGAGAAGATCACGGTCTTCGGCACCAGCGCGGGCTACATCACCGCCCTCATGAACGCCAAGGTCAAGCCGCGCGAGCGCTACGACCTTTCCCGGCTGCGGACCGTCCTCTCCACGGGCTCCCCGCTCTCGGTGGAGGGCTTCGAATTCATGTACCGGGACGTGAAGAGCGATTGTCAGCTCGCCTCGATCTCGGGGGGCACCGATTTGAACGGCTGCTTCGCCCTGGGCAACCCCCTGGGGCCGGTCTACGCGGGCGAGCTCCAGTGCCGCGGGCTCGCCATGGATGTCCACGCCTTCAACGCCGAGGGCCGACCGGTCATCAACCAGCAGGGCGAGCTCGTCTGCTGCAGGCCCTTCCCCTCCATGCCGATCTACTTCTGGGACGACCCGGACGGCAAGAAGTACTACGGGGCCTACTTCGGGGTCTACCCCAACGTGTGGCGGCACGGGGATTTCATCGAGGTCAACGAGCGCGGCGGGGTGACGATCTACGGGCGTTCGGATGCGACCCTCAACCCGGGCGGGGTCCGGATCGGCACGGCCGAGATCTACAGCATCGTGGCCCTGATGCCGGAGATCGTGGACAGTGTGGTCATCGGTCAGAGCTGGAAAAACGACGTGCGCGTGATCCTCTTCGTCAAGCTGCCCGAGGGCGAGGCGCTGACGGAGGCCTTGAAGAAAAAAATCAAAGACACCATCCGCACCCTCGCCTCCCCGCGCCACGTGCCGGCCAAGATCATCGCCGTCCCGGGCATCCCTTACACGCTCAATATGAAGAAGGTGGAGATGGCCATCAAGAAGGTCCTCGACGGGCAGCCGGTCCTCAACAAGGACGCGCTGGGCAACCCCGAAGTGCTCGACTTCTACGCGGACATCAAGGAGCTGCAGGAGGACTGAGGGGGGGATAGGAGGATAGGAGGCTGGGAGGCTGGGAAGCTAGGAGGCTGGGGGGCGGGGAAAAGGATTTTTAGCTTTATGCCGAGTTTTTAAGGGAAGGCCATGGCCGACACCTACATGCTGCACCCGATCGGGGTGGTGAGGAACACCGAGGGCCGCGCCTGGCTCGAGGTGCGTGAGGAGCACCGCGACGGCCTGCTCGGCCTCGAGGGATTCTCGCACATCCTGGTCTTCTTCTGGTTCCACGAGAACGACACCCCCGCGCAACGCGCGATGCTCCAGGTGCACCCGCGCAAGGACCCGAAAAACCCGCTGACGGGGGTCTTCGCCACCCACTCCCCGCTGCGCCCCAACCTGATCGGGCTGACCCGCTGCCGCATTCTGGCCGTCGAGGACCTCGTCGTCCGCATCGACGCGATCGACGCCCGCGACGGCTCCCCCCTCATCGACATCAAATGCTTCATCCCCGACAAGGAGCCTCCGCCCGACATCCGCCTCCCCGACTGGGTGTGACCATGGCCCGGCGCCTCTCCGGCCAGATCGAGCACGTCACCTTCACCAACGCGGACACCGGCTTCACGATCGCCCGGGTGCGGGTCGAGGGCAAGGACGAGCCGGTGACGGTGGTCGGCACTCTGCTCGCCCCGGTTCCCGGGGAGGTCCTGGAGATGGAGGGGGACTTCACCCACCACCCGCGGTTCGGGGAGCAGTTCAAGGTCGAGCGCTTCACGACCACCGTTCCGGCCACGGTGCACGGGATCCGCCGCTACTTGGGCTCCGGGCTGATCAAGGGGCTCGGGCCCGTGATGGCCGGGCGGATCGTGGAGCGCTTCGGCCGGGAGACGCTCGACATCATCGCGCAGCGGATCGAGCGGCTGGCCGAGGTCGAGGGCATCGGCCCCAAGCGGATCGCGATGGTGGCGGAGGCCTGGAAGGCCCAGCACGAGATCCGGGAGGTGATGCTCTTCCTGCAGAGCCACGGGGTCGGCACGGGCTACGCGGTCAGGATCTTCAGGCGTTACGGCAGCCGCGCCGCCGCCCTGGTGCGGGAAAATCCCTACCGGCTCGCGACCGACATCGAGGGGATCGGATTTCTCACCGCCGACCGCATCGCCGAGAAGATCGGCTTCCCGCGCGATGCGCCCATGCGCGTCGCCGCCGGGATCCTCTACGTGCTTCAGGATCTGGCCGAGCAGGGGCACGTCTTTTTCCCCGAGGGGGCGCTGGCCGGGCGGGTGCAGGAGACGCTGGAGGTGGGGCCGGAGCGGATCGCCGCTGCGCTCCAATCGCTGGCGGCCGGGCAGCAGCTCTTCATCGAGGAGGCTCTGCCCGCGGCGCCGGGCGAGGCGGCCGGCGAGCGTGCGGTCTACCTCGCCGGGCTGCATCTGTGCGAGGCGTCCGCCGCGGCCAGGCTGAAGGCGCTCCTCGAGGTGCCGGCGCGGCCCCCGGCCCTGGACGCGGAGAAGGCCCTCGCCTGGGTGGAGCGCCGGCTTGCCATCGTCCTCTCCGAAAACCAGCAGGCGGCCGTGCGCGGCGCGGCCGCCCGGAAGGTGCTCGTCATCACGGGCGGGCCCGGTACGGGCAAGACCACGATCGTCACGGCGATCCTCAAGATATTTGCCCATTTGCGGGCGCGGGTGCTCCTGGCCGCCCCCACCGGCCGGGCCGCCAAGCGCATGAGCGAGGCCAGCGGGGAGGAGGCCCGCACCATCCACCGGCTGCTCGAATACCACCCCCAGAAGGGCGGATTCCAGCGCGACGAGAAGAACCCGCTCGCGTGCGATCTGCTCATCGTGGACGAGGCCTCGATGATCGACACCGTGCTGGCCCACCATCTCCTGAAGGCCGTGCCGCCGACCGCGCGCCTGGTCCTCGTCGGGGACGTGAACCAGCTCCCCTCGGTCGGGCCCGGAAGCGTGCTCGCGGACATCATCGACTCGGGCGCGGTGCCGGTGGTGCGCCTGACCCACATCTTCCGCCAGGCGAGCCGAAGCCGGATCGTCGTCAATGCCCACCGCATCAATGAGGGCCTCATGCCCGAGCTCGAGGCGGGGGCGGCCGGCGACCCCGAGCAGGACTTTTTCTTCATCGAGCGCGAGGACCCGGAAAAGGCCCTCGAGGTGATTCTTGAGCTCGTCACCCAACGCGTCCCCCGGCGGTTCGGATTCGACCCCCTGCGCGACGTCCAGGTCCTGACCCCGATGCACCGGGGGGTGGTCGGGGCGAGCAACCTGAACCGCCGGCTGCAGGCCGCGCTCAACCCGGGCGAAGGCGGTGTGGCGCGCGGGGAGCGGGTCTTCCGCGCGGGCGACAAGGTCATGCAGGTGCGCAACAACTACGACAAGGAGGTGTTCAACGGCGACATCGGGCGGATCGGCGCCGTCGCCATGGACCGCCGCGAGCTCACCCTGGTCTTCGAGGGCCGCGAGCTCATCTACGACTGCGCCGAGCTCGACGAAATCGTCCACGCCTACGCCGTCTCCGTGCACAAGGCCCAGGGGTCCGAATACCCGGCCGTGATCT
>JBFYWT010000161.1:0-3481 GCA_041310895.1 Desulfobacteraceae bacterium
GAGGGGTTGTTGTCCATCTCCCCGCCGAGCCGCGCCCTGTACTCCTCCCACCAGCGGATGCGGGCGATAAGCTGATTCGCCACCTCCCGGCTCGCCGCCCGGCGGGTCAGGAGGTGCTCGGCACCGTAGATTTCGGGGGTCTCGCCCAGGATGGCCGTGCCTCCCTGCCCCACCAACCGGTCGACGGCCGCGCCGAGGGCGGGATTGGCCGTGATGCCGGAGAGCGCATCCGACCCGCCGCATTCGAGGCCGAGGATGAGGCGGCCGGCCGGCACGGGCGCGCGCTGAACGGCATTGGCGGCCGGCAGCATTTCGCGCACACGGGCCACGGCCTTCTGAACGGTGCGGCGGGTCCCGCCCGTCTCCTGGATGGTCATGGTGGCCACCGCGGGGAAGTCCGCTGCTGAATTCAGGTCGGCGATCGCATCGATCTGCATCACCTCGCAGCCCAGCCCGACGAGAAGGACCCCGGCGAAGTTGGGGTGCCGCCGGTACCCGGCGAGGCTGTCGCGCAGGTAGTCGAACCCGCGGCCGCCCCCCGCCATGCCGCAGCCCAATCCGTGGCAGAGCGGGACCACCCCGTCCACGTTGGGATAGCTGGAAAGCGCCCCCCCGCGGAACTCATCCGCGACCATCCGGGCAACCGAGGCCGAGCAGTTGACCGTGCTGATGACGCCGATGTAGTTGCGGGTCGCCACGCGGCCGTCCGGCCGCACGATGCCCTGGAAGAACTCCACCGGATCCGCTCCCGCAGCGACGGCCCCTGCCTCGGCCCCGGGGGCGTAGTCCCTTTCGAAGCGGCCCATGCCGAGGTTGTGGGTGTGCACGTGGTCCCCGGCCGCGATCGCGCAGGCGGCGGCGCCGATGGGTTGCCCGTATTTCAAGACGGCCGCCCCCGCCTGGATGGCGGCGGCCGCCACCTTGTGGCCGGCCGGCACTGGCCGGCGGCAGACGATCCCCTCCGGCTCCAGGCGCTCCCCTGGGGCCAGATCGACCAGGGCGACCCGCACGTTGTCCAGGGGGTGCAGACGCAGAGTTTTCGAGGCCGTCGCCATATCAAGCATCTCCTTTCATCGTCGCATCAAAGCGGTCATGACGCGGCGCATGAAGGCGGAGGCGCGCATGCGCCGCATCATCCACATCTCGCCGATCGACTTGTTAAGGCAGGACATGCTCGGGAAGGAGTGCTGCAGCAGGGCCACGTCGTGGAGGCGGATCTTCTTCTGCAGGATGAGGGCCCACTCGTTGATCATCTCCGCCGACCCCTCCCCCACGACGCAGGCCCCGTAGACCGAACCGGTCCGACCGGCAAACACCCGCACGAAGCCGGTCGCTACATTCTCGGCGATGGCCGCCCCGAAATCTTCGTACTTCGCCTCCAGCACCTCGTAGGTCACCCCGGCGGCGGCGAGATCCCCTTCCAGCCGGCCGACGAAGGAGACCTGCGGGTCGGTGAAGACGGTCCAGGGAACGGCATACCGGCGGAAGCCCTTTTTGAACGGCCGGGGGCGCAGGATGTTGAAGAGAGCGATCATCGCCTGGTGCATGGCGGCGTGCGAGAAGAGGACGGTGCCGTTGCAGTCGCCGACGGCGTAGATGTGGGGGACGTTGGTCTGGAGGTTGTCGTTGACCGGGATGCCCTTGGGCGTGAAGTGCACGCCCGCTCTTTCGAGCTCCAGCCCCTGCAGCACGGGCGTACGCCCGGCGGCGAGCAGCAGCCGCTCGGCCGAGAGGTCCTCCCCCTCCGCGGTCTTGAGGCGCACCCGACCCTCCTCCTGGGCTACAGAGGCGATCCGGCGCTGGTTGTAGACCGCGATCCGCTCCCGGGCGAACTGCGCCTCGAGCAGGCGGCCCGCCTCCGGCGGGCCGAAGGGCAGCAGATGCGCATCCATGTGCACGACGGCGACCCGGCTGCCGAGCCGGGCGAAGGCCTGGGCCATTTCGCTGCCGATGGCCCCGCCCCCGATGATGAGCAGACTCTCGGGCACCGCAGCGAGGTGAAAGAGGTTCTCGTTGTCCAGGAGGTCGATCGTATCGAGGCCGGGGATCGGCGGCCGGCTGGCCCGCGTGCCGGTGCAGATGAAAATGCGCCGCGCCCGCAGGCGCCGCCCCCCCACCTGCACCGTGTGGCCATCCACAAACGACGCGGCCCCCTGCCCCATCACGAGGTCCACCTTCTTGAACTTGTCGATGGTCTTCTCCTGGAGAATGTAATCCAGGTGACCCTGGATGCGGGGGAAGGGATTTTTCACCGCCGGCAGCGGCATGGATTCGAGCTCCATCGCGTCGAGCCGGGTCAGGCTGTGCCGCAGCTCTGCCATCCGCAGCAGAGCCTTGCTCGGGATGCAGCCGACGTTCATGCACTCGCCGCCGAGCTTGTGCTTCTCAATCCCGCAGACCGCAAGCCCCATCTCCGCGGCCATGGCCGAGGCGGCCATGCCGGCCGGCCCCATGCCGATCGCAATCAGATCGTAATCGTATGTCACACGGCCCTCCTGCCGATTGGTTGCGCCCAGCGCGTTACCGTTTTTACCCCACCGTTGCAGCGGCGTCATCCTTAGAAAATTCAAGCCGCGGGCTTTCCGGTGAGCCGCTGACGCCCGGGCCACTATAGCGGGACGACCAATGCGGGTCAACACGGCTGCAAGGACCCCTTCGGGCAGCCTTCTCCCGGCAACTGATCCACCGATGGGGCAGCCATTTTTTTGACAGATAGCGCACCTCGGACCGATTCGATCCTAATCGACGGCGCCGAGCCCGCCGGGCTTCCATGGCCGAAAATGCCGGCCATGCGCACGGCCATGCTCTCGGACGAGCATCGAGCCGGGGTGTAGGTGTAGGTATCAACCACTGGCATGTTACTTGCTTTTTTGGATTTGCCTCAAAAAAGGGCGCGGTTGTCGGGCGTATCGGAATCCGGCCATCAGGCCCTGGGCCGAAACCCGCAGGGCTGCGAGAACATCATTTCACATGCAATGGAGGCATTCTATGTCCAAGATGGGTAAAGGGGTCTGGGTGGGGTGGGTGGTGACGGCTGCTTTCTTTGTCCTGGGCCTCGCCCCGACTTCCTGGGCCGGGCCCATGCTGAGCGGGGCGGCGCTCGACAGCGGTTGCCGGGCCTATGCCGACCAGGCGGTGAAGAATTCCAAGGAATGGGAGCGGCGCGACTGCGGCAAGAAGCTCAACCTGGGCGTTCAATTGATGGACACTGACTACAACTGGCAGCTCAATCGCTGCCTGCGCTCGGTCGGGACGAGCATCGACACGGATCTGCAGGAGCAGGAAAAATATCTCAAACAGTGCCCGCAGGATGTCATCGGCGGCACCGGCGGGGTGCCGCCGGCCGGGACCTACCCGCCGCCGACGCCCCCGCCCGTGACGCAACCGCCCCAACCGCGGCCGCCCACACCGGTGCACCCGCCCGCCGTCCCGAGCGGCAAGGCGTCGGCAGGCCCCGCCTGGGACCTGATCGTGATCGAAA
>JBFYWT010000174.1:0-3718 GCA_041310895.1 Desulfobacteraceae bacterium
CTTCGAGCCCCTGGAAGGAGTAGGGCGAG
Source organism: Desulfobacteraceae bacterium (assembly GCA_041310895.1). Taxonomy (GTDB): domain Bacteria; phylum Desulfobacterota; class Desulfobacteria; order Desulfobacterales; family SpSt-501; genus SpSt-501. The sequence continues at coordinate 30 of JBFYWT010000174.1, forward strand.
GTGCGCGGCTTGAACGCCCCGCCGCGGAACAGACAGGCCCCGGCCCGCTGGACCTCGCGCGCGATGGTCAAGGCCTGCTCCAGGCTCTCGACGGCGCAGGGGCCGGCGATGACGGAGATGTTCTCCCCGCCCACCACCACATCCCCCACGCGCACATGGGTGTCCTGCGGGTGCATTTCACGGCCGACCAGCTTGTAGGGGGTTCTGACCCGCACGACCCGGGCCACCCCGGGGATGCGGCGGATCTCATCGTCGCTGCAGCCGGGTTTGCCGAGGATCCCGATCCGCTCGCAGTCGGTTGCCGGCAGGTCCCGGCAGTCGCAGCGGGCGGCCTTGAGCTTGAGCAGAAGATCGATTTTGGCTTCCGGCGCCAGTTCCTTCTCCAGTTCCACGATCATGGGCTGGGTCTCCTTCTTGCCTTTGATAAATGAATGCCCCAAAAAGAAAGGCCCCGAGAGCTTCGCCTCGGGGCCTTGTCGATCGGACCCCGGACGGACCGCTACCGGTCCATCCGGGGAGATTGTCTCAGGGGTGTTGCCAATGACCCGGATGGACGCTTCTAAACCACCACCAGCAGAAGAAGCGTCCCATGATTTTATCTTTTTCCATTAACGTGCGCTTGCTGCCTCGATCATTTAGTTGGTTCGGGTGCGTCTGTCAAGAAGGAAGTTGAATAGCGGCCGCTCTGACCGCACCGGGTCGAGCCGTCTTTACAATCCTCCGCCTGGAATTACCTTGGACTTGAAATTTTGAAAAGTAATAAAACGCTTATCACCTTTAAATGCATGGAGCCGACGTCATGAGCAATGCCCATAAGATCATCATCCCGGCCGATCCCGAGGCCGTTTCCAAGCTGAGCCCGAGTGAATTTCCCGCAGAGCTGCCGGTCCTGCCGCTGCGGAACACCGTGGCCTTTCCCTTCACCATTCTGCCGCTCTCGGTCGGTGTCGAGCGGTCGGTCACGCTCGTCGAAAACGCGCAGCAGGGCGATCGGCTGATCGGGCTCGTCGCGATGCGCCACCCGGAGATCGAGGAGCCGCTGCCGGGGCAGGTCTATGAAGTGGGGACGATTGCCCGCATCGAGCGCGTCGCGAAGACCGCCGAGGGCACCCTCAACGTGATCGTGCACTGTCTGGAGCGGTTCAAGGTCGACTTCTGGACCGCCGACAAACCCTACCTGCGGGCCAAGATCCATGTGACGCCCGATATCTCCGACGCGGAGCTTGAAACCGTCGCACTACAGCGCAGCCTGCTCGAGGTCGCTCAGGAAGTCGTCACCCTTTCGCCGAACTACCCCAAGGAGGCCGGGGAGTTCCTGGCCCAGATCAAGGACCCCCGCTACCTCGTCTATCTCGTCGCCAACTACGCCGGCCTGGAGATGGCCGCCGCCCAGGAGATCCTGGAGGCCGGCGATCTCAAGACCAAGCTGCGCGCCCTGATCGCCCATCTCAGCCGCGAGAAGGAGGTGCTGTCGCTGGGGCGCAAGATCCAGAGCGAAGCGCGCGAGGGGATGGAAAAGGCCCAGAAGGACTATTTTCTGCGCCAGCAGCTCAAGGCGATTCAGAAGGAGCTGGGGGAGTCCGACGAGCCGGACTCCGAGGCCACCGGCTATGCCGAGAAACTCGAAAAAGCCGATCTGCCCCCCGAAGCCCTGAAAGAGGCCCGGCGCGAGCTGAAGCGACTGGAAGGCATGTCGCCCCACGCACCCGAGGCTTCCATCATCAAGACCTACCTGGACTGGCTGATGGATCTGCCCTGGGCGAAGACCAGCGAGGACAAGACCGAGATCGACCACGCGCGGGCCGTGCTGGACGAGGACCACTACGGCCTACCGGACGTGAAGGAGCGCATCGTCGAGTACCTGGCCGTGCGCAAGCTCGTCGCCGAGCGTGGGGTCAAGGCGGGATCGGACTCCGAGAAGGTCTCCGAGGCCATGGGGGCCATCCTCTGCTTTGCCGGCCCTCCGGGGGTCGGCAAGACGAGCCTCGGCAAGAGCATCGCCCGGGCCCGGGGCCGAAGCTTCACCCGCATGAGTTTGGGTGGGCTGCGGGACGAGGCCGAGATCCGCGGCCACCGGAGGACTTACGTCGGCGCCATGCCGGGGCGCATCATTCAGGCCATCAAGCGCGCCGGCACCAAGAACCCGGTTTTCATGCTGGACGAAGTGGACAAGATCGGGATGGACTGGCGCGGGGACCCGAGCAGCGCGCTGCTCGAGGTGCTCGACCCCGCTCAGAACCATGCTTTTCGTGATCATTACCTGGACGTGGACTTCGACCTGAGCGACGTCATCTTCATCACGACCGCGAACCAGCTCGAGACCATCCCGGCCCCGCTCAGGGATCGGATGGAGATCATCGGCCTCGACGGCTACACCGAGCACGAGAAGCTTCAGATCGCCAAGCGGCACCTGATCCCTCGTCAGCTCAGGGCGCACGGGCTGAAGGAGGAGGAGATCACATTCACCGACGACGCGGTGCGCAAACTGATCCAGGACTACACCCGTGAGGCGGGCGTGCGCAACCTGGAGCGGCAGGTGGGGGCGATCTGTCGCAAGAGTGTCGTGCGCATCGTCGCCCAGCAGTGGTCCCACGTGGTGGTGACCGAAGAGCTCGTGCGCGAGCAGCTCAAGAAGGAGAAATTCGAAGCCGAGCGCTCCGAGCAGATCGAGATCCCGGGCATCGCCACCGGTCTGGCGGTGACGGCGGTGGGGGGGGACATCCTCTTCATCGAGGCGACCCGCATGAAGGGAAAGGGCGGCCTCACCCTGACGGGCCAACTCGGCGATGTGATGCGCGAGAGCGCTCAGATCGCGCACAGCTACGTCCGCTCCAAGGCTGACCGGCTGGGGGTCGCCGCGGATGCCTTCGAGTCCGCCGATGTACACCTGCACGTGCCGGCCGGCGCCATCCCCAAGGACGGCCCTTCAGCGGGGGTGGCCATGGTGATGGCCGTGGCGAGCCTCTTCAGCGGGCGCACCGTGCGGGGGGATGTGGGCATGACCGGCGAGGTCACCCTGCGCGGCCGGGTGCTGCCGGTGGGCGGGGTCAAGATGAAGGTGCTCGCGGCCCACCGGGCCGGGTTGACCACCGTGATCCTCCCCCGGCGCAACGAGAAGGACCTCGAAGACCTCCCGCCGGAGGTCCGGCAGGGGCTGCGGTTCGTCCCGGTGGATCGGATCGACGAGGCCCTGGACGTCGCCTTCGGGGCGGAGTCAACGCGTGAACAAATCTATGGTCAAAATGAAAAAATGGGGGTATAGACGCTAACCAGTAATGCACTGCCTGAATTTGCAGTGCGCTGAGTAAAAGAGTCTCTTCCTTTATCTCGATATCCACCCGCCGCCGGTGCGGCAGGCCGGCGGCGGGAACTGACAACCTCTCATAAGGAAGGAGAATTCATCATGCTCAGACGCCTGGCCGCGTTCTTCACCCTCGTCATGCGGAGCTATCTCCCGGACGCCTACCTGTTCGCCATTCTGTTGACCTTTTTGTCCGTCATCCTAGCGTTGATCTTCACCCCATCCGGATTCATGAAAGTGGTCACCTCCTGGGGCGACGGGATCTATGGCATCATCGCCTTCGCCTTCCAGATGATCCTGATCCTGATCACAGGGCACGCCCTGGCCCTCACCCCAGCTGTAAACCGGGTGCTCATGGCGATAGCATCCATCGGGAGCACCCCGATCA
>JBFYWT010000180.1:0-5368 GCA_041310895.1 Desulfobacteraceae bacterium
TCTCGCTCGTCGCAATCCTCGGCGTAGAGACACTACGCCTGCGGATGCGACATCGCTGCGGCCTTGGCCTGAACCGCAATCCACCATTTCTGGAATGGACACCAAAACGGCGTCTTGCGGCTCAGGCCGGCGTTCTCGTTCGTCGCAATCCTCGGCGTAGAGACACTACGCCTGCGGATGCGACATCGCTGCGGCCTTGGCCTGAACCGCAATCCACCATTTCTGAATGGACACCAAAACGGCGTCTTGCGGCCCAGGCCGGCGTCGGCCCGGGAAAGGTTCACGTACACAGCGCAACGGTACACGTACACGTGCCCGGAGAAGCTGTCCGTGGCAGAGAGGGATCGTGTACGTGAACGGGTACGTGTACGAGTAGGTGGACAGGGCCGGATAGGGGGATTCTATAGATCAGAGCGGCCAGACCAGCAGGATCATCGGAATGCCAACCACTAAGACGATGATTTCGAGCGGCAGCCCGAGTTGCCAGTAGTCGCCGAAGCGGAACCCGCCCGGCCCCAGGATCAGGGTGTTGTTCTGATGGCTGATGGGCGTGAGAAAGGCGCAGGATGAGCCCACCGCCACGGCCATCAGAAAGGGGTCGGCGCTCGCCGCCAGGTTTTGGGCGGTGCTGATCGCCACCGGGCACATGACGGCGGCGGTGGCGGCGTTGCTCATGAAGCTGGTGAGAGTCATCGTGGCCAGGAGGATAAAAACGAGGGAAAGGATCCCGTGGCCCCGGGCGACCCCTTCCACGAGGGCCCGGCCGATCAGGGCCGCCGTGCCGGTGCCGGCGACCGCCTGGGCCACCGGGATCAGCGTTCCGAGCAGGACCACCACCGGCCAGTCCACCGAGCTGTAGAACCTGCGGGCAGGCATGAGTTTCAGCAGCACCGAGGAGAGGGCCGCCCCTAAAAAGGAGATCGCCGCCGGCACCAGGCCGAAGGCCGCTGCGCCCACCCCCGCCGTCATGACGGCCCCCGCCAGGATGGCTTCGCGTTTGCGCGGCAGCTTGAGCGGCCGCTCGGCCAGCGGGGCGGCCCCGAAGCGGATGGCGAAGTCGTTCAAGGCGTCGCGCTCCCCCTGCAGGAGCAGCACGTCTCCGGCGGCAAGGGGCATTGAGCGCAGCCGGGCGGTGGTCCGGCGCCCCTGGCGCGAGACCGCCAGCAGGTTGATATGGTGCAGCGTACGCAGCCGGATGTCGGTGGCCGTGCGGCCCGTGAGGCTCGAATCCGAAAAGAGGACCATCTCCGCCAGGCTCACCGCGTCGGACTGCACGGCCTTTTCGATCTCGGCGCAGCGGGCGGCCTTCTCCCCTTCCGGATGTTCCATGCATTCCCGCAGGGTTTCCTCCCAATCGGCCGGCTTGTCCTCCTCGAGCTTCAATCCGAGCAGCGCGAGCGACTCCCGCAACGCCGGCGGGTCGGCCTCGATCACCAGGATGTCGTCGGGCTGGATGCGGCGGCGCGGGTCGGGGGCCGGGATGCGCACGTCATGGCGTACGAGCCCCACAACCTGGGCGTCCGCCTTGTCCAGAGCCTCCTCGACTTCATACAGCGTCATCCCGGCCGCCTTGGACTTTGCGGGTACGCGGGCCTCGGTCAGATAGGCTCCGATCTCAAAGCCCTGGGCGCCGGCCTTGCGGCGTTCCGGAACGAGTCGCCATCCGAAGAGGGCGGTGAAGAGAATGCCGGCCCCGGCCACCGCCACCCCCACGGGCGTGAAGTCGAACATGGCAAAGGTCCCGGCCCCGTTTTCAGCTCGGAAGCCGGAGACGATCAGGTTGGGCGGGGTGCCGATCAATGTCGTCATACCGCCCAAGATCGAGCCGAAGGAGAGCGGCATGAGGAGGCGTCCGGGCGGCAGGTTCTGGCGGGCGGCAACCTGGGTCGCTACCGGGATCAACAGGGCGAGCGCGCCCACGTTGTTCATGAAGGCCGACATCACCGCGGCAAGGCCCACCAGGACGACCATGGTGAGGGTCGGTCCGGCCGAGCGCGGCATGACGGTGCGCACCAGGACGTCCGCGGCTCCGGAAGACTCCAGCACGCCACTCAGGATCAGAACCCCGGCGACGGTGATGACGGCCGGGTGGCCGAAGCCGGCAAAGGCGTCGGCGGCCGGCACGAGCCCGGTGAAGACGCAGGCAAGCAGGGCCGCGATCGAAACGAAGTCATGCCGCCAGCGGTCCCAGATGAAGAGCGCGATCATGCCGATCAGGATGGCCGTGATGGTGTATTGGTCGGTCGTCATCGCGTCTCCACCCGGTCGGCGTTGCAGCCATGAATTTCTAAATTCCGGAAATAAGCCGTGGTATCCCCTTTGCACCACAGCCCCACGTGCCCTGCAACCGGCTGAGGGGCGGAGCACCGCAGGCAGGGCCGGCCGTCCAGGAACCCGGTGATTTCACCTCCCGTCACGCTCACCGCGAGGGTAAGCCAGCGGTCCATGGGGATGTCGATTGTCTCGCGTTCACGGAACCGCCGGGTGTTGTTGGTGAACTCCAGCAGCTGCAGCTCGCCCGCACTGGCATCGGCCGCGAGCACCAGGCTGTTGCCCACATTCGCAAGGCCGAAGGCGAGCCCGGCGGCCAGGTCGATGCACCCGGCTGTAATCCGAACCTCGACCTGGATCCGGCCGTCCCCGCAGCGGCTCTCCCGCTTGACCGCCACCGGATAATAGTGCCGGGCATGGCGGCTTTCCAAAAAGCTCCGGTAGCGGCCGCCCAGCACCTTTTCCAGGGCGCCGTGCAGGGTGCAGGAGGCCGTGCCGGACATGCTCGATCCGTCCTGGACGATCACCATCCGGCCGTCCACTTCGGCCTGCGACCACTCCCCCGCCGAGGCGTAAAATCCGGGCAGACGCGTTTCCGATCGGCCCAGGAAATCATAGTCTTCCTTGAAGAAAAGCGCGACCAGCGCCTTGGCCTCGGCCCGGTTGGGGATCGCAAGGTCCAGCAGCCGGCTGCAGCCGAGCAGGCGCCCGGTCTGGTCGAGCGCCTTTTCCATGGCCGTGGCCTCAACCGCCTTCAGGGCCGCCTGGAGGGTATCGCCGCGCACCTCCACTTCGAACCCCAGCCGCTCGAGGACCTCGGTCAGAAACGCGATGCGCAGGGCCTTGCCCGCCGCCGTACCGGCCCCGCCCGCGAACTGGAGGACGGCGGAGTTGGCGTTCGGGTCCTCCGCGCAGCGGGCTTCGATGTTCGAGTAGTGATATCCGAATTTCACGCTGAGATTGAGGTAGTCCCGGGAGACCAGCGCATAGGAATCGACGGGGGGGGGGACGGCGTTTTCCGGCCCGATGCTCCCGGCCATGAGCGCCATGAAGTTGCGCGCGCTGAGATCCACGGCCCCGGACCAGGTGATGCCTGGGTGAGCCAGACCGCGCCACAGGGCCGCCATGGGCCGCGAGCGGATGTGCCCGGGGAGGATCTCGTCGCAGGAGGTGAGCTCGGGGGCGAGCCCGCCGCCCAAGTCGATGAAGTAGAGCGACAGAGGAATGTTGGCGCTCATTTTGCGGGAGACGACGGACGCATCGGCCAGCGCGGAGAGGTTGAACATCTCCGCCATGGCTTTTTCGTGGGCGAAGCGGATCAAATCGTGCAGGGTGCGGCATCCGCTCGGGGCAAACTCCGGGGCCTTGGGGTCGGTCAGGTTCAACGGGGATATCCGATCGAGCAGCTGCCGCAGGTGCCGGCCGATCGGCCCGCGCTCGTCCCCAGGGTCGCGGCGCGGCAGGTTGCGCGCGAGCTCCGGTACAAGTCCCTGGTAGACCTGGCCCTCGTCGGCCAGGAGCGTTACCTCCTGTCCGCTCGCAATCCGCAGGGTGGCCTCCCGCGTGTCCATCAGGGCCGGGACATTGAACTCCCGCGCCACCGAGGCCAGGTGGCTGGCGACCCCACCCAGGTCGGTGATGAGCCCGCGCACCCGGCCCATGAGCGGGGCCAAATCCGGGGCGGCCGTGCGTGCGATCAGGATGGAGCCTTCAGCGGCGGCGGGCTTCAAATCGGCGGCGGCCAGGAGCGCTTGGCCGGACACCCGGCCGGGCGAGGCCGTCTGTCCTCCTGAAATCAGCAGCGTCAGCCCGGAGAGATCCGGTGGCGGTGTTTTTTCGGCGCCGGCCCCCACCCCCAACGGCCGTGACTGGAGAAAAAAGAGCTCGCCGCTCTCATCCTCGGCCCATTCGATGTCCTGGGGGGCGCCGAAATGGGCTTCCAGCTTCAGGCCGGATGCCACCAGTCCGGCCAGTGCTTCTTCCGGAACAGCCGGCCGGGGAGCCTTGGAACCGGGATCCTCCCCCTTGGGCTGGATACGGCGCTGGGCGATCCTGAGCGAGTCGCGTTCGATTCGGAAAACGTCCGGCGAGGCCGCGCCTCCCACCACCTGCTCCCCCAGCCCGCGGGCGGCGTCGACCCGGGCCTGGCCGGCGGAGGGCAGCGAGGGGTCCTGGGTGTAGAGGACCCCGCTCGCCCGCGGCGCAATCATGACGACGACGGCCACGGCCATTGGGGTGTCCGCGTCGGTCAACCCGTAGCGCAGCCGGTAGGTGATGGCGCGCGGGGTGTACTTGCTGGCCAGGACGGTTTTGTAGGCGGAGGCAATCCGGTCCGCTTCGACCGGCAGCACGCTCGTGTACTGGCCGGCGAAGGAGGCCTCGGTGTCCTCTCCCACGGCGCTGCTGCGCACGGCAAGCTGTGGTGAGCTTCCGCGGCGGGCGGCCAGTGCGCGGTACTCCCGGTCGATGGCGGCGGCCAGGACCTCCGGCAAGGGGGTCTCCTGGATCCTGTCCCGGATGCGGCGGCAGGCCTGCGCACTCGCCTCTTCATCCGGGTCGAAGGCGGCGAGCATCTCCTCGATGGGGCCGACCAGGTGATTTTCCCTTAAAAACAAGTCGAATCCGGCCGTTGTGACCACGAATCCATCGGGAGCCGGCAAGCCGAGCTCGTTTTTGATCCGCGCCAGGTTGACCGCTTTGGCCCCGGCCAGGGCCGTGTGCCGGATTCCCAGATCCGGGAACGCCACTGTCAGCGGGCCGTCGATGCCGGAGCGCCGGCCTCCGGTCAGCGGCGCCAGATCGGCGGCCACCTTTTCCAAGACCTGGAGCAGCTCCGTATAACGATGGTCGGCCAGGGCGCTCAGCGCGGAAAGAAGGCCGCGGACTTCCTCCAGGAGCTCCTTGGTCCGGCGGCGGATTGAGGCAAGGGTCGCCAACCCGGCTCCCCGGTCCAGGAGCTCCAGCTCGGCCAGGAGACGGAGGGCCCGGTGGTTGTGATCGAGAAAGGCCTCGTAGTGCAGAAAACGCTGGGCGGCGGGCCCTTTCGGATCGGCGAGCAGGCGGCAGGAATCCGGCTTGGAGAAAAGCTTCATAATTC
>JBFYWT010000241.1:0-3451 GCA_041310895.1 Desulfobacteraceae bacterium
TGGCCTTGACCATGGGCTGCATCACCTCGTTCATGATCTTGCGGTGGATCAGCCGGTCCACGACCGGGGCGGGCGAATAGGCCCCCATCCCGCCCGTGTTGGGGCCGCGGTCCCCGTCGAACACAGCCTTGTGGTCCTGGGAGGAGGGCATCGGCAGCACCATCCTGCCGTCGGTGAAGGCAAGAAACGAAGCCTCCTCGCCCGTCAGGCACTCCTCGATCACCGCCACGCGGCCGGCCGCGCCGAACTCGCGCTTCACCATCACGCGATCGAGGGCCTCTTCGGCCTCGGCCTTGGTTTGACAGACGATGACCCCCTTGCCGGCCGCAAGCCCGTCGGCCTTGACCACTACTGGCGTCCCGGCGACGCGCAGGTAGCGTCGAGCCTCGACGATGCGGGTGAAGCTCTTCCCCCGGGCGGTGGGGATCCCGTATTTCATCATCACGGCCTTGGCAAAGGATTTGCTCGACTCGATTTCGGCCGCGCGCCGCGTGGCGCCGAAGATCCTGAGCCCCTCCTTTTCGAAAAGATCCACAATACCTTCGGAGAGCGGCCCTTCCGGTCCGACCACGGTGAGATCGATCTTCTGCCGGCGGGCGAAGTCGAGCAGCTTCGGGATGTCGCCGGCGGGGATGGGCACGCATTCGGCCGACCCCGCAATGCCCGCGTTGCCCGGCGCGCAGTAGACCCTGGAAACCAGTGGGCTTTGGGCGATTTTCCAGACCAGGGCATGCTCTCTGCCGCCGCCGCCGATAACGAGTACTTTCATGCATTCCTCCAAAAAGAGAGTACCGGTCGCGACCGGCCGGATACCTGGTGTATGCCTGTCCGGTCGCGCCGTGAGGGTGGATGTTAGGCCGCCAACCGTTCCAGCGTCTCTTTCTTGATGGCGTTCAGCTCCTCGCGCCCGATGCGGGCGCCGGTGATGCCTCCGTCCAGGGCGATTTCCGATAGATAGCAGGCGCCGTCCGGCATGAGCTGCAGATCGATGTGTGCATACGGGAAGCGGCCGCGCAGCATGACCGCGCGGCATAAGGCGAGGGCCTTCCCGTCTAACGCTTCCGGTCGGCTCGACCCGCCGGCAGCAAGATTCGCCCGGAAGTTAAATTGGTTCTCGCGGCGGTAGGCCTCGATGTGGTCGCCCGCAAGGATGACGCGCACATCGGCGACATCGCGCAGGAAGGGCTGCAGCACGAACGGGTAGGCCTCATCGCTGAGACCCACGGCATTGTACAAGGCCTCCGCGCTCTCCCAGCGCCGAACCCCGTGGCCGCAGTGCATCCGCTCCTGTTTGGAGACCACGGCCGAGATCCCCTGTTCGGCAAAGGCCTGCAAGGACTCCATCAGCTCGATGCGCCGGGCAACGACCCGCGTGTGCGGCGCCATCCAGGGCCGCAGCACGCTGGCCTGGGCGCACTTGGAGCGGGTGAGGAGCTGGCAGAGCACCGAAGGCAGGCAGCGCACTCCCCGCCCGACCAGGTCCGCGACCGAGGCCGCCAGAAGATAGCGCGCGGGCAAAAGCCCGATGAAGGTGTCTCCCGCCCCCAGCGAATCGAAGCGCTCATCGAGCGCGGCGGCGCTGCGCAGGATCACGGCCTCACCCGGGAGCGCCCCGGCCTTCGAGGCTGAGCGCGATCAGCCGGTCGAGCAGCCGGCTGAAGCTGATACCGGCCACCTGCGCCGCGCGCGGCAGAAGGCTCGTCGCGGTCATGCCGGGGATGGTGTTGGTCTCGAGGATGAACATCTCCCGGCCCTTCAGGATCAGGTCGGTCCGGCTGTAGCCCCGGCAGAAGAGCGCCCGGTGGGCTGCCATGGAGAGCGCCTGAGCCTGGGCGGTCAGCTCCGCGTCGATCCGGGCCGGGCAGATCTCCTCGCAGGCGCCGGGAGTGTACTTGGCGTGGTAGTCGAAGAACTCGTGGCCGGGGGCGGGAATGATCTCGATGATCGGCAGCGCCTCCAGCGTCTCGTTGCCGAGGACGGACCCGGTGATCTCGATCCCGTCGATGTAGGCCTCCACCAGCACCTGGGAGTCGTGATCGAGGGCGAAGGCAAGCGCCGGCGTCAGCTCCTGCGGTGTTCGAGCGATCCGGATCCCGACACTCGAGCCTCCCACCGCTGGTTTGACCACAAGGGGCAGCCCCAGCCGCTCACAGAGTCTCGCGGAGTCAACGGCCTCCCCGCGGCGCACCACGGCGTAGGCCGGAATCGGCAGACCGGCATGGGCATAGAGGCGCTTGGCGGCGATTTTGCTCATGGCCACCGCGCTGCCCAGAACACCCGAGCCCTGGTAGGGGATGTTCAATAGGTCGAGCAGCCCCTGGACCGTCCCGTCCTCACCGTTCGCCCCGTGCAGGATGACGAGGGCGGCGTCGATCCGCCCGGCCTCGGCCACCAGGCGGCCGAGATCAGTCCTGGGGTCGTAGCGCCGCACCTCGTATCGGCTCTTGTCGAGGGCCTCGAATACCTGTTGCCCACTGCTCAGGGAGACCTCACGCTCCGAGGAACTGCCGCCGGAGAGCAGGGCAACCGTCAGTTTCTTCTTCAATGCAACTCCCGCTGGTTCAACCTGCCACCGAGCGTCTATTTTCGACGTTGGCCCTCTTCGACCCGAGCCGCCAGTCGGGCGGCGTAACGCTGGGGGATTTCGCTTGCGACCGTCGCCCGGCGCATCGCGTTCACCTTGAGGATCATGAAGTTCATCTTCTTGAGGGTGCCGTATCTCTCCGCCGTATCGGGCATGGCCGCGAGAAGCTCCTCAGTGGTCTCGATCTCTTTGCGCAGCTCTATTTCAGGGGGCAGGCACTCAGCATTCTTCAGAATCTTGAAAGCAAGACGCAAATCCTCGGGCACGTGACTATCGTCCGCGAGCTCGAGCGGACGGCCGGCGCCTTCGAGGCCCTCGAACTCCCCCCGCTCCTGGGCCCGGCGGATCCGCTCTTCGACGATCTTCTCAAACCCGCTGATCATGACCCCTTCCGACCCTTGAAAGCCGGCCGATCGCAATGCACCGCCGCACACGATGCAGATATACTTTCTGCCGCGCCGTTTTGCAAGCCCCGCCGCAGCAGAGGAGCGATCCCCCCCTCCGGCCCATGCCCATCAAATTGTTCTTGAAATAAAAAGTTGATTCGATTAGGGAAGCTCTATCGGCTCCGAAGATTCAGTCTTCATCCTGGTGCGATCGCACGTCGTCGCTTGAAAGGAGAGACCCGATGCGCGCAACGGAATCGTCATTCGATGAAGGGGTTCTGGCGTTTCGCGGGTTCCTGATCGGTGGCGTTCTCTCCGGCATTTTCTGGGCGGCGCTTTATTTCATCATTTTTTAGTTCCCATTCCGCTCGCGTTCCGCCTGGCCCGCGTGAGGCCAGCCTTCTTTTTCTGCCCCGGGCCTTAACGCTTTTTATTGCGCCTGCCTCCAAAAAAGGGGCCGCAACCTTTTCAGATTGCGGCC
>JBFYWT010000207.1:0-7275 GCA_041310895.1 Desulfobacteraceae bacterium
TGGAGATGGCGGCGGCCGATGACCCATCCGAAGCCTACGAGTTCGCCGTGGAGGGGCAAACCCCCATCCGCATCCTGCCCGCTCCCGTCATCCGCGGGGTGCTGCAGGACCTGGAGCGCCGGGTTCCCCTGCCGGTCATCAGCGCCCGGTTTCACAACACGGTGGTGCGGATGTTGGCCGACGTCTGCGCCCGCATCGGGCGGGAAAGGGGGCTGAAGCGCGTGGTCCTGAGCGGCGGGGTGTTCCAGAACGCCCGCCTGCTTTCGGGCCTTATCCCTGCGCTGACCTCCCGCGGTTTTGAGGTCTACAGCCACCGGCTGGTGCCGACCAACGACGGCGGCATCGCCCTCGGGCAGGCGGTCGCAGCGGCAAGACGAATGGAGCGGGGAGTCGAGGGAACCTGAAACCCAAAATCCCCCTGACCCCCTTTTCCAAAGGGGAAAAGAAAAGAGCTTCCGCCCACCCCTGTATTTTTTCCAAAGGGAGAAGACAATGGAGTTGTCCTCCACTCTCCCCCCCTTCTGCATAGTGGGAAACAAACGGCTTGCCGTCCACCCCTACCCCCCTTTGACAAAGAGGGGCGAAGGGGGGATTTAATCGATGGGGGAAAAGGATAAAAGGGCATGAGCATCAAGCACAGCGAAGAGTACCGGGACGCCGATCTGTCCCGCCGGCTGGCCGAGAAAATCCGGCGCATCAGCACCCGGCCGACCCGGCTCATGGAAGTCTGCGGCACCCACACCGTCTCCATTTTCAGGAGCGGTATCCGCTCCGTTTTGCCGCGAACCATTTCGCTCCTCTCGGGCCCGGGGTGCCCGGTCTGCGTCACCGACCAGGCGGAGATCGACGCCTTCGTCGCGCTCTCCCGCCTACCGGGGGTCACCGTGGCGACCTTCGGCGACCTCATGCGGGTGCCGGGCAGCGCCTCCTCCCTGCAGCGCGAACGGGCCGAAGGCCACGATATCCGAGTGGTCTACTCGACCATGGACGCCCTCGCCATCGCCCGCAAGGAGCCGGATCGCCAGGTGGTCTTTCTCGGGGTGGGGTTCGAGACCACGGCCCCGACCATCGCCGCGGCCATCACGGCGGCGGCCGGCAGCAAGCTCCCCAACTTTTCGGTGATCTCGGCCCACAAGCTCGTGCCGCCGGCGCTCGAAGCCCTCATGGGGCTCGATGCGGTCAGGATCGACGGGTTCATCCTGCCCGGCCACGTCTCGGTCATCATCGGGCTCGATGCCTACCGCCCCTTCTTCGAGCGGCACCGCATCCCCTGCGTCGTGGCCGGGTTCGAACCGGCGGACATCCTGCAGGCGGTCAAAATGCTGGTCGCGCAGATCGAAGCCGGCCGGCCGGCGCTCGAAAACGCCTACCCGCGCGCCGTCAGCCCGGCGGGGAACGCCAAAGCACGACAGGTGCTGGCGGAAGTGTTCGAACTGTCGGATGCCTGCTGGCGCGGAATCGGCCGGATCCCCGCCAGCGGCCTTAGTATCCGTCAGGCGTATGCCGCCTACGACGCGGGCCGGCGCTTCGGCTTGGAGCTTCCGGAGGCCAAGCCCCCCAAGGGCTGCGCCTGCGGCGAGATCTTGACCGGCAAAAAAACCCCGCCCGAGTGCGCCCTGTACAAGAAGGTCTGCACCCCCATCGACCCGGTCGGGCCCTGCATGGTCTCGAGCGAGGGAACCTGCGCGGCGTACTACAAGTATAGTGATGAGTAACAAGTCTTTTTCCCCCTTTTACAAAGGGGGTGAGGGGGATTTTAGGATCGATCACCGCCGAAGGAGCAGACAAGGCAACTTATGAAAACCGATAAGATACTGCTGGACCATGGGAGCGGGGGGAAGATTTCGCACCGGATGACGAAGGAGATGCTCCTGCCGGTGTTCGACAACCCGATCCTGGCTCAGTTGAACGACGGGGCCATCTTCGAGATTGATGGACGGCGGATGGCCTTTTCGACGGACTCCTACACCGTCGACCCGATTTTCTTCCCCGGAGGGAACATCGGCGAACTGGCCGTCTACGGCACGGTGAACGACCTGGCCATGTGCGGGGCCGTCCCGCTCTACCTCAGCGCGGCGCTGATCATCGAGGAGGGCTTCCCGGTGGACCAGTTGGAGGCCATCGTGGCCGCGATGGGAAAGGCCGCTCACGCCGCCGGGGTGCAGGTGGTCACCGGGGACACCAAGGTCGTCCCCCGGGGGGCGGCCGACAAGATCTTCATCAACACCTCCGGGATCGGCCTGATCCCGGAGTCGGTCGCGGTCGCCAGCCACCGGGCGCAGCCGGGCGATGTGATCCTCCTGAGCGGATCGATCGCCGACCACGGGGTCAGCGTGCTGGCGCGCCGCGAGGGGCTCTCCTTCGAGACCACAGTGCAGAGCGACACCGCTCCCCTCAACCACATGGTCCACGCGATGTTCGCCGCGGCGGGCGGAATCCACGTGCTGCGGGACCCCACCCGGGGGGGACTGGGGACGGCCTTGAACGAGATCGCCGAAAACTCCGGGGTCGGCATCCGCATCCACGAGGCGGCCATCCCGCTCAAGCCCGAGGTCGCCGGCCTCTGCGAAATCCTGGGGCTCGACCCGCTCTACCTTGCCAACGAGGGCAAGCTCATCGCCTTCACCGCCCCGGCCGACGCCGCGGCAGTCCTCGCAGCGATGCGCGCCGATCCCTGCGGCCGCGATGCGGTGGTTATCGGCGAGTGCCTCGCAGACGCCCCCGGCCGGGTGGTCATGCAGACCCGGATCGGCGGCACCCGGATCGTCGACATGCTGGCCGGGGAGCAGCTGCCGCGGATTTGCTAAAATTCTTATATTGCTTCATAAAAGAAAACTCATCACCGAAGAAGAACTTGACAAACAATTAACCAGTTTAGACCGGTTGTGCCGTCAAATCACCAATTTCATCCAATCCTTAAAACAGGCCTGATCCTTCTAACCCTATGCCCTCTGCCCTCCGCCCTCTGCCTGCTTGCATCATCATTTGCATAACGCTCCTCTTTTGGGCCGCCGGCTGCGACGGCCGGCGGGAGCACCTGATCGAGGGGCGGACCATGGGCACCACCTACCACATCAAGGTGGTGACGGGGACCTTCGGTTCGGTGAAAGGCCTGCGGGAGAAGATCGAGCAGCGCCTGGACGAAATCAACCGCAGCATGTCGCCCTACATCCCCGAGAGCGAAATCAGCCGCTTCAACCGGTTCCAGGAGACGGGCACGGAGTTCCCCGTCTCGGATGATTTTCTGCGGGTGATGCAGACCGGGGCGCGGGTCCACACGCTGTCGGAAGGGGCCTGGGACGGGACCGTGAACCCGTTGGTCGACCTCTGGGGCTTCGGCCGCGGCGGGCGCAGGGACAAGGTGCCGGCGACGGAGACGATCGCCGCCCTGCTGGACGAGGTCGGCTTCGGGGCCATCGAGATCCGGGCCCACGGGGCGCTGGTCAAACGCCGGGCTGGGGTCAGCCTCGATTTGTCTTCGATCGCCAAGGGATACGGCGTGGACCAGGTGGCGGAAGTCGTCCGCCGCTCCGGGTTCACGGATTTCCTGGTGGAGATCGGCGGTGAGACCTACGCCGCCGGGAAGCGGAAGGACGCCCAGCCCTGGCGGGTCGGCATCAGCCGGCCCAAACCCGAAGCCCGCGTGGACGATCTCCATGCGGCCCACCCCCTGCGGGACCAGGCCCTTGCGACCAGCGGCGACTACCGCAATTTTTTCATCCGCGACGGGGTGCGCTACGCCCATATCATCGACCCCCGGACCGGCTATCCCGTGGCGAACCATGTGGTCAGCGCCTCGGTGCTGGCGTCCGATTGCACCCTGGCCGACGGGCTCGCCACCGCCTTGCTGGTGATGGGCGCGGAGAAAGGCCTCGCATTGATCGAACGGCTCGCGGACGTCGAGGCGCTGATCGTGGTCGAGCGGCCCGACGGCAGCCTGGCAGACCACACATCCTCGGGGTTCCGGCCGGAGCCGCCGGCCCGGGCGCAACCCATCCCGCGGCGTTGACATTACCCGGCCCCTTGTTAGATTCCGTATGCAATCCAATGATTCCACTTTGTGCCTGGCCCCGGACCGGAGGATCCTACTTCCTTGACGCCCCGCCGCGCACGTGACCGGCTCCGTCTCATGAAGCTCCATCTCGTCAGCCTCGGCTGCGCCAAGAACCAGGTCGACAGCGAAAACATGCTGGGCCGCCTCCGGGAGGCCGGCTGGAACCTCACGGACGACCCGGAAGAGGCGCACACCATCGTCGTCAATACCTGCAGTTTCATCGAGGCCGCGGCCCAGGAATCGCTCGACACCATTTTAGAACTCGCCGAGTTGAAGAAAACCGGTGTCTGCCGGCGCCTGGTAGTGGCCGGGTGCCTGCCGGAGCGCTATCGGGAGGAGATCGTCCAGACCATGCCCGAGGTGGATGTGTTTCTCGGGACAGGGGCGTTCGACCTGATCGTCGATGCGGTCGGCGATGCGGGTCCCGCACGCGCTGCCATTCTACCGGACCCCGACCGTGCCCCCGACCACGACCGTAATTGCCCGCGGGTGCTGGCGACACCCCACATGGCCTATATCAAAATCGCCGAAGGCTGCAGCCGCGACTGCACCTACTGCATCATTCCGAGGCTGCGCGGCCGGCACCGGAGCCGCCCCCTGGAGGATCTGGCAGCTGAGGCGCAGGCGCTGATCGCCACGGGCGTCAAAGAGCTGATCCTCGTAGCCCAGGACACGACCGCCTACGGCAGGGACCTCGTCCCCCCCCGTTCCCTCGGCCGTCTGGTCGAATCCCTGGCAGGACTCTCCGCGAACAGGCGCGATTGCCCGGAGAAACCCTGGATCCGGGTCCTCTACGGCCACCCGGAGAGCATCGACGACGATTTCATCCGCGCCGTCGCCGCCCACCCCCACGTCTGCTCCTATTTCGACCTTCCGATCCAGCACGCCAGCGACCGGGTGCTCAAGCGTATGGGCCGGCGCAGCACGCGCGAGCGCCTGCGCGCCCTCTGCCGGCGTGTCCGGGGGATTGTCCCGGATGCCGTCCTGCGCACTACCGTCATCGTCGGGTTCCCGGGCGAGACCGACAAGGATTTCGACGAGCTGATGCGCTTCGCCGAAGAGATCCGGTTTGACCACCTGGGCGCCTTCGTCTATTCTGACGCCAAGGACATCCCGTCCCACCGCTTGCGCGGCCATGTGCCCAAGGCGGTCGCTCAGGAGCGCTACGACCAGCTGATGTCGGCCCAGGTGGATATCGCCGCCGAGCTGAACCAGGGGCGGATCGATAAGATTTACCCGGTGCTGGTCGAGGAGAGCCTGGGAAACCACCTGTTTGCCGGGCGCACCTATTTTCAGGCCCCGGAGGTGGACGGGGTCACCTACGTGAACACGGCGGCCTCCGGGCATGAGCTGAAAATCGGCTGCTTCACGCGGGTGCGTGTCAACGATGCCATGGAATACGATCTGATGGGGGAGGTGGCGTGAGCGATCTCAAGCGCAGGATCCTGGAAGCGGTGGCGGACGATCTGGAGGAGATCGAAAAGGAGCTTTTGAAAAACCTCAACCCCCACCTCGACCTCGTGCGGGAAGTGGCCGGCCACATCCTGTTCAGCGGCGGCAAACGCCTGCGGCCGCTCCTGATGGTGCTCTCCGCCAAGGTGTGCGACTATGCCGGCACCTACGACAAGACCTTCTCGACCGCCTTCGAATACCTGCACGCCGCCACCCTGCTCCATGATGACCTCGTGGATGGGGCCTCGCTCCGGCGCGGCAAGCCCGTGGCCCACCGCGTGTGGGGCAACTCCATCGCGGTCCTGGTCGGCGATTTTCTGCTGGCGCGCGCCTTGGCCATCACCGCCGGCACCGAGCGGATCGCGGTCGTGCGGATACTGGCCGAGCTGACCGAGGCCATGTCCCAGGGAGAGGTGCACCAGCTGATGCGCAAGGGCGACATCGGCCTGTCCGAGGACGAATACCTGGAGGTCATCCGCCGCAAGACCGCGCTGCTCTTCCAGGCTGCCTGCCGCGTGAGCGCCGTTCTGGCGGATGCGCCCGCAGAGAGGCAGAGTGCCCTGGCGGACTACGGGTTCAATCTGGGCATGGCCTTCCAGGTTGTCGATGATCTTCTCGACTATGTGGCCGAGACCCCGCAGCTCGGCAAGGCCACCGGTGCCGACCTGCGGGAGGGCAAGCTCACCCTGCCGCTGATCCACGCTCTGCGAAGCGCCCGCTCCGCCGACCGCAAATGGATCGCCGGGGTGGTCCGAAAGATGGATGTCACGGACGAGGATTTCAGGAAACTGGTGGAGCTGCTGAAAGCTTGCGGCGCTCTGCGCTATACCGAGAAAGTGGCCGCACTCTACATCGAAAAGGCCAAAGCGGCTCTGGCCGACTTCCCGCCATCCGCCGCCCTTGAAACCATGCGCGACATCGCCGATTACACCCTGGAACGGAAGGTTTGACGTCACCCCTTGATAGAATGACCATTCTCGTCTATCTATCACCGATCACCTCACCTGAGGGCGGGGGGCAGTGCTGAGAAAAACGGCAACAGGTCACGGACGGGTTTTATGACGTTAAGCAGGGCTATCTTGAAGGGGGCAGCCATCCTGTTTCTTTCCTGGGTGATTTTGGGAGGGCCGGCCGGCGCCCAGAGGCCGGAGGAGTCCCGGACGATGACGGTGGTGGGGTCGGCCGTGCTGACGGGGGGCAACATACCGGCGGCGCGGGAGGCTGCCATCGCCGGCGGTCTCAAGCAGGCGGTCGCATCCATTGCCGTCGAGATCGCAACCCCCGAAGGCTTTGCGCAGAACTTCAAGCGAATGGCAGAGCTTCTGCTCGACCGCCCGGAAGAGTACATTCAGGGCTTCCGGGTGCTCTCGGAAGCCCCCTCCGGCAAGCAGCACCGGGTTCTGATCCAGGCCACGGTGGCGGCCGGGAAGATCCGTGAGGCCCTGGCTGAGGCGGGGGCGCTGCAGCAAACGCCCGCGACGACAAGCGCAACCGTGGCGCTCACGGTTGAGGGCAGCGGCAATCTTGCCAATTTCGTGAAAATGCGCCGCACCCTCGGAGGCCTTCCGGGCGTGCGGGGGGTCCAGGTCAAAGAGATGAAGCCGAACGAGGCGACCCTGCTCGTGGACTACGCCGGCGGCGGGCGTGAACTTGCGGCCGCCCTGGCCCTGCATTCATTCGACACATTTGAGGTGGCCGTGGTCGAAGCGTTGGATAACGCCTTGAGGGTGGCACTCAACCCGAAATAGAGGTGCCTCTCCCGGGCCGAC
>JBFYWT010000211.1:0-13508 GCA_041310895.1 Desulfobacteraceae bacterium
ATCGGAGGAAATTCGTCTCGCCAGATCACAGACAAACCGATCAATTTCCGCAGCCTGCAGGACAAGCTTCAATTCAGGCATATCGTGACGCTCTCGGGGCCGCTCGCGCAGTCCGGACCGAATTTAATTTCATATAGTTAACTTTATCCCGAATCGACATCAAAGTCAAATTTCCGGGGGGGGGCAGGAAAAGGAAAAGAGAGGAAAAATGGATGGTTGGAAGAGTTCCGGACGGGCGGTGAATGGGCGTCTACAGCCCGGCCTCGGCGAGTTTTTCGACCAGCCGCCTCTGCTCGGCGTTGAGCTGCCGGGGGATGTCGATGTAGATGCGGACGAAGAGGTCCCCCCGCTTGCCGCCCTTCATGGCCGGCAAACCGTGCCCGGCAAGACGCATCCGGGTTCCGCCTTTGGTCCCGGCTGGGATTTTCAGGTTGTACTGTTTGCCCTCAAGGGTCGGAACGGCAACCGTGGTGCCCAGCAGGGCTTCGGTCAGCTTGATCTCACGATGGGTGGTGAGATCCTGCCCTTCGACGCTGAAGACCGGGTCTTCCAGCAATGCGGCCTGGATATAGAGATCGCCCCGGGGGCCTCCGAAAGGCCCGGGGTTGCCCTTGCCGGCGAGCCTCAGTTTCTGCCCAGAAGTCATCCCTTTCGGTATCTTTACGGTCACCCGCTCGGGCGCCCCCTGCTGGGACTGGAGCGAGATTTCCTTGGTCGTCCCGGAGGCCGCCTCGTAGAGGGTGAGGGGCATCTCGTACACCAGGTCCTCGCCCCGCACCTGCTGCTGGCGGGCGCGGCCGCCGAAGGGGGAGCCCGTGGTGTAGGTGTACCGGGTGCCCGGCCCGCTGCCCCCGCTGAAAGACTCCCCGCCTCCGAAACCGAACTCCCGCAGGATGTCGTTGATGTTGAACCCTTTGAAGATATCTTCCTGGCTGAACCGCTGCCGGAACCCTTCGGAGCCGAAGGTGTCGTACTCCTGCCGTTTCTGCTTGTCGCTCAACACGGCATAGGCTTCACTGATCTTTTTGAACCGCTCCTCGGCGGTTTTGTCGCCCTTGGCGTGGTCGGGGTGATACTTCATCGCCAGCTTGCGATAGGCTTTCTTGATATCGGCCTCAGAGGCGTCACGGGGTACGTTCAGGATTTTATAGTAATCCTCTGCCATGAGGAAAAATCTCCCATTACTATTAATTTTTTAATTGATACAGTAAGTTAAAACCTTATAACTGTCAAGCGGCATCTGGGAACATGTGCAGGGAGTGAAGGCCCGATTCCGATAGCGATCCCGATACCGACCCCGACAGGACCGGGGCCCTTTGAACCCTGATGGGCGCTGACCCAATGAACGTGTTTATATGAATCCCCCCCGGAGCGGCAGCAGGTCAGCGCCCGGTCTTTTCGGCAGCGGCCGAAGCGCCGCGGGCTTTCAGCGCCACCATCAGCACGGAGATCGCGGCAGGGGTCATGCCGTCGATCCGCGCCGCCTGCCCGAGCGAGGCCGGCCGCACGCCGGATAGCTTTTGCTTGAGCTCGTTGGAGAGCCCGGCCACGCCGGCGTAGTCAAAATCGTCGGGCAGCCGCGCCCGCTCGAGGTGTTTGAAGCGCTCGATCTCGCGCATCTGGATCTGAATGTAGCCTTCGTACTTGATTTCGATCTCGACTTGGCGGGCCGCTTGCGGGTCGAGCGGCTCCGGCGGCGGCGCGAGCGCCTCGACCGCAGGATAGCCGAGCTCGGCCCGCTTGAGAAGCTGGTCGAGCGGCACCCCGTGGGCGAGCAGCGCCGACCCGCGGCCTCCAAGGTAGGCATTCGTTTCGGGCGTGGGGCGGACGACGGCGGCCCGGATGCGGCCGATCTCCCGTTGAATTCTCCCGCGGCGCGCCCCGAGCTCCCGGACCGCGTCGGCGCCGATCAAGCCGAGGCCGTGACCGATCTCCATGAGGCGCAGGTCGGCGTTGTCCTCGCGCAGCATCAGCCGGTACTCGGCCCGCGAGGTGAACATGCGGTAGGGTTCACGCGTGCCGCGGGTCACGAGATCATCGACCATGACGGCCATGTAGGCCTGGGAGCGGTCCAGGACGAACGCGGGCCGCCCCTGCACCCGACAGGCCGCGTTGATCCCGGCCCACAACCCCTGCGCGGCCGCCTCCTCGTAGCCCGAGGTGCCGTTGATCTGCCCGGCCAGGAAAAGGCCGCCGACCCGCCGGGTCTCGAGCGTGTTCTTGAGCTGGATGGGGTTGGCGTAATCGTATTCGATGGCATAGGCCGGCCGCATGATCTCGGCCTGGTCGAGCCCCGCGACCGAGCGCACCAGCTCCACCTGGACCTCCAGCGGAAGGCTGTTGCCCAGGCCGGAGGCGTAAATCTCCTCGGTGTCCAGCCCCTCGGGCTCCAGGATGATCTGGTGGCGTTCCTTATCGGGAAACTTGACGATCTTGTCCTCGAAGGACGGGCAGTAGCGGGCCGAGGTCCCCTGGATCATCCCCCCGTAGAGGGCGGAACGATGCAGATTCTTGCGCAGAATCGCGTGGGTGGCCGGGCCCGTATGGCCGATGAAGCTCGGCAACTGGGGCAGCCGGGGCGCTTCCGTGAAGTGCGAGAAGGGGGTGGGTGCGGGGTCGCCGGCCTGCGCGGTGAACCGTGAAAAATCGATGCTGGAACGGCGCAGGCGCGGCGGGGTTCCGGTTTTAAGCCGCCCCAGCTCGAACCCCAGCTCGCGCAGATGGGCCGGCAGGCCGTAGGAGGCGAACTCGCCCGCCCGGCCCGCGGCGATCGACCGGAACCCGATGTGGACGAGACCGCTCAGGAAGGTGCCCGTGGCCAACACGACGGCGCGGGCGGCGTAGCCGTAGCCGGTGTGGTCCTCGACCCCGGCCACCGCCCCGCCCTCCACCACCAGCCGCTCCACGAGCGCCTGCTTGAGCTCGAGACCGGGCTGGGACTCGACCACTGACTTCATGGCCATGTGGTAGCGCTTCTTATCGTTCTGGGTCCGACTGGATTGTACGGCAGGCCCCTTGCGGGTGTTCAGGGTGCGGTACTGGATGGCGGTGCGGTCGGTGACCCTGGCCATCTCACCGCCCAGGGCGTCGATCTCCTTGACGAGCTGGCCCTTGGCCATGCCGCCGATGGAGGGGCTGCAGGGCATCGCGGCGATCTTGTCGAGGTCGATCGCGAGCAAGAGCACGCGGCAGCCCATGCGGGCCGCCGCCAGAGCGGCTTCGCAGCCGGCATGGCCGGCGCCGACCACGATCAGGTCGTATGCGGGGGAAGAAAAACTCATGGAAGTGAAGGCCCCATCCGATTGCGCGGAGCGGTCCGGCCGTGGTACATGAAGGCCGCCCGGAGCTTCAGGTGATAGACGCATCCCTATCGCCGCCGCGGCGAACGCATTATAGAGGTGCTCGTGTGAGGGGTCAAGCCGCCCCGCAGAAGCGTTACAACGATTTGGCCGCCCACCTGCGCGGCCTGTTCGGCTGCCGGGTCCAAAAGATCACCGTCGACGCAGGTCTTTCCTGCCCCAACCGCGACGGCCGCCTGGCCACCGGCGGCTGCATCTACTGCAACGCCCGCGGCTCGGGTACCGGCGCCCACGGCCGCGGGCTGTCGATCACCGCACAGCTGACCGACGGCAAGCGGGCGCTTGAACGCCGCTACGGGGCCCGGAAATTCATCGTTTATTTCCAGTCCTTCTCCAACACCTACGCCCCGGTGCCCGTCCTCAAGGCGCTCTACGACGAGGCCCTCGCGGTGCCGGACATCGTGGGCCTTTCCATCGGCACCCGGCCGGACTGCGTCTCGGGTCCGGTGCTGGAGCTGCTCGCGGACTACGCCCGCCGGTGGCTGATCTGGGTCGAATACGGGCTGCAGTCCGCCCGGGACGAAACCCTCGCGCGTATCAACCGGGGCCACGACGCCGCCTGTTTTTTCGAGGCGGTCGCGGCCACCCGCCGCCGCGGGATCCGGGTCTGCGCCCACGTGATTCTGGGCCTGCCGGGGGAAGGGCGCGCGGACATGCTCCACACGGCCGACCGTCTGGCCGCCGCCGGCATCGACGGGCTCAAGCTGCACGCGCTCTACGTGGTCAAGGGCACACCCATGGAAGCCCTCTACCAGAGCGGCGCCTACCGCTGTCTGGAGCAGCGGGAATACGTCGCGCTCGCCTGCGATGTGCTCGAACGCATCCCCGGTACGGTGGTGATCCAGCGCCTGACCGGGGACCCCCACCCGGAGGAGCTTGTGGCGCCCGCCTGGTGCCGGGACAAGGCGGCGACCCTGGCACTGATCCAGGCCGAGCTCGAGCGGCGCGACTCGCGCCAGGGGGTGCGGGTCGTCCCGGCCGGGCTTCCTTGAAATTGCGCACGCAGCGGCCTATAAGAGGCTGCACGGTTAAAGCGTAACCCCTGGAGAACCCCATGAACCCGACATTGCCCCCGAACCCCGGCGAGGACGATTTCGACCTCTCCTTCAAGGTTTTTCACGAGCTCATGGCGCGCAAGGTGACCGACATCCTGCTCGTCAGCAGCCCGTACGAAGCCTTCATCATGGAGGAGGAAGGTCGGCTCGCCGAGCGGATCATCCACGAATACCGCGGTCTGAACCTCTCCCGGCCCCCGATGCTGACCTGGGTCTCCACTTCCGCCGAGGCGCTCGACGCCCTGCGGCGCAAGAAGTTCGACCTCGTCATCACCATGCCGCTCGTGGATGACACGGACGCCTATGCCCTGGGCCGCACGATCAAGGACAACTTCCCGGAGCTGCCGATCTTCCTGCTGGTGCACAAGACCGGCCAGCAGGTCCTGGACCACACGGCCGCCGACCGCAGTGCCATCGACCGGGTCTACGTCTGGCAGGGAAATTCCGACCTGCTGCTCGCCCTGATCAAGAACCTCGAAGACCGCATGAACGTGGCCTACGATACCGAGCGCGCCCGGGTGCGGGTCATCATCGTGGTCGAGGACTCCCCGCTGCACTACTCCGCGCTGCTCCCCATCCTCTACAAACAGATCGTCAGCCAGACCCAGGCGGCCATGGAGGAGTCGGTCAACGACGAGCACCGCATCTTCCGCATGCGCGCGCGGCCCAAGATCCTGGTGGCCGAAACCTACGAAGAGGCCCTGGAGCTCTACCGCCGCTACCAGCCCTATCTCTTGGGGGTGCTCTCCGACGTGCGCTTCCCGCGCAACGGCGTCCTGGACGAAACGGCCGGTTTCTCGCTGCTGGCAACCGTCCGCGCCGAGAATCCCGACCTGCCGCTGCTCAACCTGAGCTCGGAGGAGGCCAACCGCGAGCGCGCCCGGAGCATCCCGGCCGTCTTCCTCAACAAGAACTCGCCGACCTTGAACGCCGAGATCCACGACTTTTTCAGGACCTATCTCGGGTTCGGGGACTTTGTCTTCCGCCTGCCGGACGGCCGCGAAATCGCCCGCGCCTCCGATCTGAGGACGATGGAGAAGCTCCTGCCCGGGATCCCGGACGTTTCCGTGGACTACCACGCCCGACGCAACCATTTTTCCACCTGGTTCATGGCCCGCTCCGAGGTCATGCTGGCCTCCAAGCTCAAACCGCTCAAGGCGAGCGACTTTCCTACCACCGGGGTGCTGAAGGACTACCTGGTGCGGTGCATCGCCGAGCGCCGGCAACGCCGCCAAAAGGGCATCATCACCGAGTGGAGCCCCGGCCGGCACGACCCGGAGGCGGATTTTATAAAAGTCGGCCGCGGCTCGCTTGGCGGCAAGGCCCGGGGGCTGGCCTTCATCTCCACCCTGCTGCGCCAGCAACCGGACCTGCAGGCCCGGCACCCGGCCGTGGAGATCCGCATCCCCAAGACGCTCGCCATCTCCACGGAAGGCTTCGACGCCTTCGTCGGCGACAACCGCCTGGGCGGGTTCGCCACGCGCGAGAGCGGCGACCGGGAGATCGCGGCGGCGTTCATGGCCGCCCGGTTCCCGCCCTGGCTCACTCAAAGCCTGGCCGCCCTGCTGGAACACACCCACCACCCGCTCGCCGTGCGCTCCTCGAGCCTCTTGGAGGACGCCCAGTTTCAGCCGTTCGCCGGAATTTACCGAACGGTCATGCTGCCCAACAACCACCCCGACCCGGGCGTGCGCCTCGAGCGGCTGGTGAGCGCGGTCAAGCTGGTCTACGCCTCGACCTATTTCGAAAGCCCGAAAGCCTTCGCCCGCAGCACCTCCCACCGCATCGAAGAGGAAAAAATGGCGGTGGTCATTCAGCACGTGACCGGCCAGGTCTGCGGGGAGTATTTCTACCCGGCCCTGTCGGGGGTCGTGCAATCCTACAACTTCTACCCGATCGCCCACATGAAACCGGAAGAGGGGATCGCCCATATCGCGCTCGGGCTGGGGAAAACCGTGGTGGAGGGCGGGACCTCGCTGCGCTTCTCACCCCGGTACCCGCAGTTCATGCCCCAGTTTTCGACGGTGGACGATATCCTTAAAAACGCCCAGCGGTTTTTCTACGCACTGAAGCTCATCGATTTTCCCGAGGACTTGAGCATCGGGGAGGACCCGACCCTGGCGCGCCTGGCCGTGGACGATTTTCACGACTCAACCTGCGTACAGGCGATGGCAAGCACCTATTTTCCACAGGAGCACCGGATCCGGGACGGGTTCCTGAACGGCGGGGTCCCCCTGATCACCTTTGCCGGGATCCTCAAGCACCGCGCCTTCCCTCTGGCGGAGATCCTGGCGGACCTTTTAGAGGTGGGACGCCGGGGCATGGGCTGCGCAGTGGAGATCGAGTTCGCGGTGAACCCCTTTGCCGTGCCGAAGCCGATCTTCGACCTCTTGCAGATCCGCCCGATGGCGGTCGCCCGGCAGAAACGCGACATCCGGATCACACCCGAGGACCGCGCCCGCGCGTTCTGCTACTCCCCCTTGGCGCTGGGAAACGGGCTGATCGGCGAGATCGCCGATATCATCTTCGTCGACCCGGAGACCTTCGACCTTGCGCGCACCGTTGAGATCGCGGCCGAAGTGGGCCGGTTGAACAAGCAGCTCACGGCCGAGAACCGCCGCTATCTCCTGATCGGCCCGGGGCGCTGGGGTTCCGCCGACCGCTGGCTGGGGATTCCCGTGAAGTGGAGCGACATCTCCGGCGTGCGCGCCATGGTGGAGACGACCGCCGCCACCCTGCGGGCCGACCCGTCCCAGGGATCGCACTTCTTTCACAACATCACCTCGCTGGACATCAGCTACTTGACGGCCTCGGAGAGCGGAGGGGGATTTGTAAACTGGAAATGGCTGGCGGCGCAGCCTTCGGCGGCGACGACCGCCCACCTGCGGCATGTGAGGCTGGGGGCCCCCCTGACGATCAAGATCGACGGCCGCAACTCGGAGGCGGTGATCATGGCGTGATATCCCCCGTCCCCCCTTTGTCAAAGGGGGGCGAAAAGGGATGCGGCTACAGCGGGTTTTTCTTCA
Organism: Desulfobacteraceae bacterium; assembly: GCA_041310895.1. GTDB lineage: Bacteria > Desulfobacterota > Desulfobacteria > Desulfobacterales > SpSt-501 > SpSt-501. Next base: position 7,441 of record JBFYWT010000211.1, read on the forward strand.
GGAAGTCCTGGGCGTCCTCATCGCCCAGCTCGGCCGCCCGTTTGAAATCCTGCATGGCCGCCGCCCGGTCCCCGGCGAGCAGGTGGACCCGACCCCGGCCGTAATAGAAAAGGCCGTTATTCGGCTCCAGTGCGATGGCCCGGTTGATCCCCTCGAGGGCCTTGTCAAAGTTCCCCATCTGGCCGTAGGCCACCCCTTGCGAGAACCAGGCGCCGCTGTGAGCGGAGTCCAGCGCAAGGGCCCTTGAAAACGCACGCAGCGCACCGGGGTAATTCCCGTACGTGGATACCAGGGCCCCGCGGCGGAACCACTCCTCGGCGGTCCGCGGCGTCTCCCCCGCGGCAGCGGATTTGCCGGCAGCCGCGGCCGCGAGCGGCAACAGCACCACTCCGGCCAGAACAGCCAGCGCCATCATCAGACTCATCACACCCCACGCCCGTAGTCTCATGCCGGTCACCTCGAAATAATCTTTATCGTTTTGCGTATGCTCCAATTTTAGTATACTATCGGCCGAAAATCAAAAAACTGAAGGCGCGACCTGTTGGATCACGCCTTGCCCTTCAACGAAGGTCAAAAAAAGCGATTAGGAAATCTCCCATGACCGAGTACACCATTCACCCCTTGGCGGTGGGGATCAACGAGACCGACCAGGGGGTCATGACCTATCTGCACGATTACGGAAAGCGCATCCTGCTGCCGATTTATGCCTTTTACCTCAAGGGGGGGAAACGCACCATCCTGGTGGATACGGGTTTGGACGAATTCGTCGTTCCCCCCGGCGCCGAGGCAGCCTGCGGCTTCCCGCAGCATGAGTTCGAAGCGGCCCTGGCCGGTGTGGGGCTCCGACCGGAGGGGGTGGACATGATCATCCACACCCACCTGCACAACGATCATTGCGAGAACGACGCCAAATGCCCGAATGCGGAGATCTACGTCCAGCGGGCCGAGTTCGAATTCCTCCAGAATCCGCACCCGGTGGACCATCGCTACTACCCCGACATCCTGGACGGCCTGAACGTCGTCCAGGTGGAGGGCGACGCCGCGATCGCCGACGGCATCGACGTGATCTTTTCACCCGGGCACACCGTGGGCGGCCAGTCCGTGGCCGTGCGCACCCCCGCCGGGCGGGCGGTCATCACCGGGTTCTGCTGCAACGAAAAAAACTTTCCGGCCACAGGGCCGGCCGTCGCGCCGGGGGTTCACATCAACCTGGCGGACGCCTATGACTCGATCCAAAAAATCAAACGGCTTGCCGACATCCTGATCCCGATCCACGCGATTTCGGTCGGCCGGATGCGGCAGATCCCTTGGCAGGATGTAAAAAATGGCCCTTCAGACTGAAAGATCCGGCGTTGTGCGGCTATTGAAAACGCTCATTCCGTGAAGGCGGGACTGCGCACCTGAAAATTCAGCACGCCTTGGCTGACAGCCTGATGCTTGTTTTTAAACAACCTGCGTGGCCATCTGAGGAGCGCAAATGGCGGCCGAAAACGACATCGTCTTGGTCTACTTCGAGGACAAGCCCCTCACGTTCGCCCGCATCGAAGCCATCACCGCCGATCACAAGCCCAACTGGTACCACGTGAAGCTGCTGATGCTCCAGGTCCCGCTCCAGGTCGTCACCTGGATTTTGCGGGACGCCTACATCGACGGGGGCGAGTTCACCATGAACGGCAAGCGCATGCGCCTGGAGAAGGTGGTGATCCCCGAGGAGCCGCCGCTCCCCCAGACCCCGCCCGAGCCCCCATCGCCGGCCCGGGAGCCGGCCGGGGCCAAGGTGATCAAGCTGACCGGCCTCAAAAAGAAGTAAACTGCGCACCGTGCACGAGATCGTCCTCTCCGCCTCCCGCCGCACCGACATACCGGCCTTCCACATGCCCTGGTTCATGGAGGGCATTGCCCGGGGCCGGTTTGAGGTGGTCCACCCCTACACCCGCAGGATCCGTCAAGTACCCGCCACCGTCCCGCCGGTGCGCGTGATCGTCTTCTGGTCGAAGAACTTCGGCCCCTTTCTCGCAGGCGGCTGCGGCCGGCGATTGGAGCAGATGGGCTACCGCCTCTTTTTTCAGTTCACGATCAACTCCGAGTGCCGGGTCCTCGAACCGAACCTTCCGCCGCTCGCGGAGCGGCTGAGCCAGCTCCAGCGCCTCTGCGCCGACCATGGCCCGCAGGCGGTGAACTGGCGGTTCGACCCCGTCTGCTGGTTCCGCGAAGGGGCGGACCCGGTCCGCGACAATCTCGACGGCCTGCCGCACATCGCCGCGGCGGCCGCCGCCTGCGGCATCCGGCGCTGCACGACCAGTTTCATGGACGCCTACGCCAAAGTCATGCGCCGTGCGTCGCGGCGCCCGGGGTTTGCGTTCATCGACCCCAACCGAAGAGAGCAGATGGAGATCCTGCTCGGCATGGAGGGGGTGCTGGCGGCACAGGGGTTGCGCCTCTGCACCTGCTGCGAAAAAGATCTCCTGGAGGCCCTGCCCCGCGGGTCCACGATCACCGCCGGGGCCTGCATGCCGAACGATCTTTTGATGGCGCTTCACGGCGGGCGCCTCTCGCTGGAACGGGACCGCGGGCAGCGGACCCGGGCCGGCTGCGAATGCCGCGTGTCGGTCGACATCGGCTCCTATTCACTCCACCCCTGCCGCCACGGATGCCTCTACTGTTATGCCACCCCTTAGAAGCGGCCGGGACCCCATCACCGGCCCCCCCCGAACCAACGTTCCCGGAACGGCCGGGGGGTGCGCACCTCGATGAAGATCGGCGCGCTCACGCTCGGCACCGGTGCCATTCTCGCCCCGCTGGCCGGGATCACCAACCTTCCCTTCCGCCTCCTGGCGCGCGAGGCCGGCTGCGCCCTCGTCTATTCAGAAATGGTCAGCGCCGACGGATTGGTGCACGGGTCTCCCAACAGCATCGCGCTGCTGCGCAGCCTGCCGGCGGAGAGGCCGCTCGCCGTTCAGCTCTTTGGCGCCGACCCGGCACGGATGGCGGCGGCCGCGGCCATGGTGGCCGCCGCAGGGGCGGATGTGCTGGACATCAATTTCGGCTGCGCCGTGAAGAAGGTGGTGAAAACAGGGGCCGGGGCGGCTCTGATGCGGGACCCGCCGCGCGCCGAGGCGTTGCTGACGGCGGTCCGCAAGGCGGTGCGTCTTCCGCTCACCATCAAGCTGCGCAGCGGCTGGGAGCACTCCGGCGCGCAGGCCCTTGTGATCGGCAAGCTGGCCGAAGGCTGTGGGGTGGACGCGGTCACGATCCATCCGCGGACGGCGGCTCAGAAGTTCAGCGGCCGCGCCGACTGGGGCGTCATCGCCGCGCTGAAGCGCACACTCGCGATTCCGGTCATCGGCAACGGCGATGTCTTCTGCGCCGCGGACGCCGCCCGGATGCTCTCCGACACCGGCTGTGATGCCGTCATGGTCGGCCGCCGGGCGATCGGCTACCCGCGGATCTTCACCGAAATTGCCGGCATGTTGCGGGGAGAGCCCGCCCCACCGGAGGCGGCCGGCGAGCGGCGACGCGCCATGCGGCGCTACCTGGAGCTCTCGGTGAACTGTTTCGGAACGGAAACCGCCTGTGCGCTGATGCGCCACCGGCTGGGGTGGTTCACGAAGGGGCTGCGCGGCGGAGCCGTGCTGCGGGGTGGGGTGCGCGGCATCCGCTCGGTGGACCAGGCCATCGAGCTGATCGAGGATTTCGATCGCGGCCGATAAGCGCGGGCTATTTCTTCATCCGCACCGTGCCGCCGTTTTGCACCGCTTCCCACCGATCGAAGCGGGCGCGCGCGCTGTCCGGAGTGACCTCCGACACGGTCGCCTCGCCCAGTTTCTCGCCGATGGGGATGAAGCGCTGGCCGTCCTTGCTCGTCATGACGGGGCCGAGGCCGAAGACCTCGAGCACCCGACCGGCCGCAAGACCTGACGCGCTTCCGGCCGAGAGCTCGATCCCGCCGGCATCGGCGGCAACGATGAACGCCTGCCAGGGACGCTCGCGCAGGGTCTGGCACACCCGACGGGCGCCGTTTTGCAGCATCCGCTCCATCGCCGGTTGAAAATCCGCGAGGCGAATGGTTTGCGATTGCTGGAGTGATTCGTACTGCAGGCTGTCGATCTCCAACTCCTCTTTCAGGCTCTCGTCGAGGATCTTGGCCCCGGTGGCCGAATCGACGATCTCAAGGCGCATCACGGCCCGAATCCAGTAGCGGGTATCCTTCCAGAGCCAAAACCCGGTGGGCTCCTCTTCCAGCTTGACGTCCATCAGCGTGCCGACCAGAAAGAAATCCACCCCCTGTCGGCGGCCGATCATCGCCAAGGCATAGCCGTCGATGAGACCGGACGCAATCCGCGGCGGCGCCTTGAGGCCCGCCGCGAGTCCGGCATCGAACCGCAACCCGGCGCACTCCTTGACGACCAGGGGCGGGAAGCGTTGCGAAAAATCGGCTGGAAACCCGGGCTGGACACCGGGCAACCCGGCATCGACCCCGAGCAGAACGACGGTGCGGCCGGCGGCACTGCCCTTTCGCGGCATCACTCCGTCCCATGCATCGCGGGAGGCTTCGGCCACCTTATCGACGGATTTCTTGGCAGTCGCACAGCCGGACAGCGCCACGGCGAGACAGACGAGCAGGAGGAGCAGGGCCGGCAGCGGAGCGAACGGCCGATGCGCAATGGATCTGGAAGCAGTCGCCATATGCGTAGCACCTTAACAGGAACCCGATTCGGATGTCAAACCCGCCGGGGCCGCGCCCGCCGCGGCCCGGCGGTGGTTGACAGCCCGGGATCTTTCTGTTAGCCACAGGCAGTCGGCGCTGACAGGGGCCGTTTCCGGGCAGGAGCAGGGCGCATGGGATCCATCGACGAGCAGATCCTCAAAACCGCCAAGGAAGTGGTCATCAAATTCATTGAATGCGGTCGGCTTTCGCCCAGCGGCTTTGCCGAGGCGTTCCAGGGCATCTACACGGCGGTCGACGCGACGGTAAAAGCCCATGTTCGGCCGCCGGAGAAAACGCCGGAACCAAAAGCCCCCCACCCCGTCCCGCCGAAGGCCACGGGCGGCAAGCGCTGACGCGCTTTCCTTCAGCCTTTTCCGAGGGCTCCGCTCAGTGCGCCTCGGCCCAGTTGGCGCCCTCGGCCACGTTGACCTTGAGCGGCACCTTCAGCTCCCACACCCCTTCCATGATCTCGGTCACCAGGGCCGCCGTCCGCTTCACCTCCTCCGGCGGCGCCTCGAACACCAGCTCATCGTGCACCGTCATCAGCATCGCGGCCTTCAGCCCGTTGCGGCCGAGGGCCTCGTCGATGCGGATCATGGCGACCTTGATCAGGTCGGCCGCCGTGCCCTGGATGGGAGTGTTGATGGCGGTGCGCTCGGCCGCCTGACGCACCATCGGGTTGGCGCTGCCGATCTCCGGCAGCAATCGGATCCGGCCAAGGAGCGTGCTCGTTTTCCCGGTGCGCCGCGCCTCCTCGATGGCGCTCTCCATAAAGCGCTTCACGCCGGGGTAACGCCCGAAGTAATGGTCGATGTAGACCTTGGCCGTCTTCTGACCGATGTCGAGCTGCCGGGCCAACCCGAAGGCGCTCATGCCGTAGATGATGCCGAAGTTGATCGCCTTGGCCTGGCGGCGCAGCTCGGGGCTCACCGCCGCCGGCGGGACCTCGAAGACCTCGGAGGCCGTGCGGGTGTGGATGTCCTCCTCGTCGCGGAAGGCCTGGATCAGGAGCGGGTCGCCCGAATAATGCGCCAGGATGCGCAGCTCGACCTGCGAGTAGTCGACCGATAGCAGCCGCCACCCCTCGCGCGGCACGAACGTGCGGCGGATCTCGAGGCCCTCCTCGGTGCGGATGGGGATGTTTTGAAGATTGGGGTCCGAGCTGGAAAGCCGCCCCGTAGCGGTCACCGTCTGGTGGTAAGAGGTGTGGATCCGCCCGGTCTCGGGGTGGATCAGGTCGGTCAGCGCGTCGGCGTAGGTGGACTTGAGCTTGGCGAGGGTCCGGTGCTTGAGCACCATGGCCGGAAGCTCATGATGCTTCGCCAGCGACATGAGGACATCCACGTCGGTCGAGTAGGCG
>JBFYWT010000071.1:0-2996 GCA_041310895.1 Desulfobacteraceae bacterium
GAGCGTTCCGGGCTGCAAGATGGGCGAGAGCGGTCAGGTCATTTTGCTGAAGGGCGTTGATGTCGAATCCTGCTGCTAACCATCCTGAACTCCATCGACTGCTGAAGCCCCTCGCGGCGGCCGACCCGGAGCTGGCGGAGGCGGTGGCGGGGCGGCTGGCGCGCAAGCGCGCGCCGGTCGGTCCGGAGGCGCTCGAGGCGCTGGTGGTCGAAAGCCTCCGGGCGCTCGGAGAGGAGGTCTCCTTCGGGCGGGCGGCGGCGCTGGGATGGGCCGATCTTATCGTCGGCGAGGTGTCCTCCGGGACGATGGAAACCTTCCGGAGCTTTTTGCGCCGTGCGATCGCCACCGGACCCGCACGGGGCCGGATCATGGCCGAGTGCCTGCCGCCGGTCCTGGTGCACGGCGACGCCGAGACCCTCGCGCGCTTCGAGCAGGCCTGGGGGGCGGTGGCCGCCAAGGGCACGCACACGCTGCGGGATTTGCTGCTGGCCGCCGGGCCGCTGCTTGCGGGCGGCGACCGGGCGGCCGCCGGCCTCTACTTCGAGATCCTGCACGCCCTCTTCGCCTCGGAGGCGAGCTACGAGGAGGGCCGGCGGTTCGCCGTTCTCCTCCCCGCGGCCGCCCGGGATCTCATGCCGCCGCGCCGCGGGTGGCAGCTGCGGGAGCTCCTGCGCCTCGCCCGCAGCGACCGGCGGCTGGTGGCACCCTTTCTTGAGGGGGTGTCCCGGGGGCTCGGTATGCTGCGCGCAGAGGCCCTGACGGAATTCGTCGACGGCGCCCTGGAGAGCTGCCGCCGCCGGCCGGCGCAAGGGGCCCGGGAACTCGCCCTGGAGTCCCGGGCGGCGCGGGAGCGCATGAAGGCCCTGCAGGTGGGGGTGGGGCTCGCTCAGGTCCGGGGTCGGCTCAACCGGTACCTCAACGCCCGCACGGGGCTGCGGCTGGCGATCCGTCCGCTCTCCGCCCTGGGCGCGGCCGTGGCCGCTACCCTCGATCCGGAGCGCATGGTCTGCTCGGACGCGGGCGCGATTTACCTGCCCGATGAGATCGACCGCTTTACCGACCGGGCCGAGAACGCGGAGCTCTACCGCCTTCTTGTCTGTGCCGAGGCCTGCTTCCACGAGTTCGGGACGTTCGACTTCAGCGCCGAGACGGCGGCTGACGTCTGTGATGCGGCCATGGGGGGCATTCTCCTGCCCGCCGATGATCTGCCGTTCGGTCGATCCGATCTGGAGGTGTTCCTCGGCCGTTTCCCGGATCCGCGGCTGGCAGCCGACCTCTTTACCGTCTGTGAGCTCGGCCGGGTCCGCAAGCGGATCGAGCAGGCCTTCCCCGGCCTGGCGCGGCGGCTCTATCCCCGCCTGCGGCGTGCCTTCATTGCGGCCGCCGGGCCGGCCCCGCCGGATGCGCTCGCGCGGCTCCTCTCCCGCCTGGCGCTCGCGATCCCGGCCGCGGGCGCGGATATAGAGATCGACCCGCTCGCGGCGGCCTTCGATGCGGCTGTTTCGGCCGCGAGCCCCGTCGCGGCATCGGCGCAGATGACCGTCTGCTTTTTCGCAGCGGCACGGGCGCTGACACTGGATGCGTCCGCCGCGCGCGCGCCCCTGGTACTCCCTTTCGGCTGGCGGCCGTGGCCGAACCCGGCGGCCGCCGCCGGCCGCGGGGCGATCGAGCGGCTGGCAGACCGCATCCGGGACGCGCTGGCGGGGCACGGGGTCACGGCCGGCCGCGATGAGATCCGCCGGCGGCTGGCGGCCGGCGCCGGAAACCTTTCGGCCGACGACATCCGTACGCTCTGTGGCGGGCAGGCGGCGGTCGCCGAAGCGCTGGCGGGGATGCTGGCACCGGTTTCCAATGCCCCCCCCCGGCCGGAAAGGGACCTTGCGGAGGATGGCCCGGTGTTTGTCTACCCCGAATGGGACGAGGCGCTCGGGGACTACCTGCCCGACCATGTCCGCCTGCGGGAGCGGGTGCCCCCTGCCGGCGCGGCGGGGTTCTACGCCGAGGTGCTCGGGCGCCATGCCGGCCTCGTGCGGCAAACGCGGCGGGTGTTCGAGGGTCTGCGGCCCGAAGGGGTCAAGCGCCTTCGGCGCTGGCCGGAGGGGGACGAGTTCGACTACCGCCAACTGGTCGAGGCCGCCGTCGACCGCCGCACGGGGCGCTTGCCCTCCGAGCGCTTGTTCATCAAGCGCCTGAAGCAGCGCCGGGAGGTCGCCGTCCTGGTCCTGGTGGATGTCTCGCGTTCCACGACCGGCCTCGTCCCGGGGTCTGCGGCGAGCGTGCTGGCGATCGAAAAAGAGGCGATCGTGGTTTTGTGCGAGGCCTTGGCCGTGTTGGGCGACGCCCTGGCCGTGGCCGCCTTTTCCGGAAGCGGCCGGACGGGGGTCGAGTATATCCGGGTCAAGGGGTTCGAGGAGGCCCTGACGGAGGAGGTCAAGCGCCGGATCGGCGCCCTCCACCCGCAGCGCAACACGCGCATGGGGGCCGCCATCCGCCATGCCGCCCGGGAGCTCACCCTGCAGCCGGCCCGGGTGCGCCTGCTGATCCTCCTGAGTGACGGCTTTCCCAACGACACGGACTACCGGGGGGGCCAGGCCGTGGCCGACACGCGGCAGGCCCTGACGGAGCTCGGCGCGCGGCAGATCCGCTTCCACGCCCTGACGGTGAACCTTCCGGCCGATCCGCAGCTCGACCGGCTCTACGGCAAGGCGCGCCACCACGTGATCTCCGACGTGCGGGAGCTGCCGGGGCGGCTGATGGGGGTATACCGCGCGCTGACCCGCTAGCCGCGGACGGGGGCGCCGAAAGCCCGGCGTCGGCGTTGCGCGGCGTCCCGCGGGACCTGCGACGTACTGGGAGTACGTCTCGGTCCGCGGGACTTGCGCGGAAGCCCAATAAAAATTGATGGGTCAGTTTTTAGTAACCCAGGAAAATATCGAGTGGTCGTAGAGATAACCGGAATAGACTTTGATAACACATTTTTACCAGAACCTTTGAAA
>JBFYWT010000006.1:0-6703 GCA_041310895.1 Desulfobacteraceae bacterium
AGCGGGGCTTTCCCGTTCGAGCTCGCCTACCGTCTGGTCAACATGTTCTCGGACAAAGGCGACACGGTGCTCGACCCCTTCCTCGGCACGGGCACCACGATGAAGGCCGCGGCGGCAGCGGGCCGCAACAGCGTCGGCATCGAAATCGAAAAGGGTTTCCGGGATGAGATCTTTTCCGGCATTCCGGAGGCGGTGCCCGCGGCCCGCACGCGCATCCGGGCGCGGATCGAGGATCACCTCGCCTTTATCAAACGATGCTCCGAAGAGGGGCGCGCGCTCAAATACACCAGCCGCCACTACCGCTTCCCCGTCGTCACGAATCAAGAAACCGATCTGCTGCTGAATCTGCCCGAAGCGATCGACGTAAAGGCGGGAGAGGGGTTCGAGGTCTTCTACCGTGACGACGCCCACTGGCGCGCGGGCGATGCCGAAAGTTCGAAGGTCGCTCCCCGGGCCGGCGGCCAGCTGGAACTTTTCTAACAAAAGAAATTCATGTTCGGCACCGGGTTCAGCTCCGGGGGCGGGTCGAAAAAGGCGTCGACGACGCCGGCCGCCTGCGCCAGGCTGGCTGCACCCTGAACCCGGCGAAGCAGGCTGTGGCCGAAACGGAAGTTGGCGGCAAAGTAGAGGGTGAAGCGGCGGAATCGGCGCAACGCGGCGGCCTCGTCGAAGTGGCGCGGCAAAAGCTCGAGCATCCGCAGCAGGGTGCGGCGATGGCAGTCCTGGCCGGGCCGACGCCCTTCGGTCCACTCGGCGAAAACCCAGGGTCGGGCGATCGCGATCCGCCCCAACGCAACCCCGTCGCAGCCGGTCGAGCGGATCATCCGCCGGCAGCCGTCGGCATCGAAGACATCGCCGTTGCCGAAGACCGGAATCGTGACGGCCTGCTTGACCCGCCCGATGTACTCCCAGCGCGGGGGGCGGGCCCGGCGGTCGGGCGCCGTCCGCGGGTGGAAGGTCAGGGCATCGGCGCCGGCCGCCTCGAAGCGGCGGGCCAGATCCACGGCTGCATCCGGCCGGTCCTCCCACCCGGTACGGAACTTGACGAGCAGCGGGGTCGTCACCGCGCGCCGGATGGTCGCGACGATCCGGACGGCCGCATCGGGGGTCTTCAGCAAAGCGGCGCCGCAGCGGCGCCGGCAGATGGCACCGGTGGCACAGCCGAAGTTCACATCCACCCCGAAGAACCCCTCGTCGGCGATCCGGCGGGCGGCATCCGCCATGCGCTCGGGCTCCGCCCCGAAAATCTGGCAGACCAGGTAGGGCCGCTCCGCGTCCCGCCACTTGAAAAAAGACGAAACGTACCGGTTCTCGGTGGGAATGGTCCGGGCGCTGCACATCTCGGAAAAAAGCAGGCCGAAGCCGCCCCAGTCGGCCAGGAGCTCGCGAAAGGCCGCATGGCCGAGATAGGTCATGGGCGCCAGCACGAGCCGCTTCGCTATCCGCCGGCCGCCGATCGATAGGGGCTGGTTGAGGAAAGCCGCCAGGTCGAATTCCATTGAACCCCCGCCCCGGATGGCGTAATTTCACATCATGTCGATCCGTTTGATCGCCCAGGATCTATACCGCCTTCACCAGGAGGTCGCAAGATGGGAGCGGGAGCTCGCCGCAGCCCCGTTCGACCGCAGGGAGATCATCGAAGAGCGGCTCCGGCAGGCGCGCGCCGAACGCAACCGCCTGCGGGCCATCCTCGACGGCCGGAAGGACTCCGCGCGCTAGCGGGCGAGAACAGGCAACCGTACTTTCATGGCACGCCCCGACAATATCTTCCTTTCCGGCCAAGTCCTCCGCGGGGTGGCCGTGATCGGTTCGACCACCATCGACTGCAACATCTCCGAGAGCGGCAGCCACTCAAGGCTGGGGGGCGTCACCACCTACGCCGGTCTCACCTACCGCCGCCTGGGTCTTGCCGCCCGCGTGGTGACCCGCGTCGCCGCTTGCCACCTGCCCCTCCTCGCCCGTCTGTCCGCCGCGGGCATCCGGATTGACGCCGAGGCGAGCGAATTCACGACCCATTTCGTCAATCGCCTCCGGGAAGGGATCAGAACCCAGGAGATGCCCTGTCGGGCCGCGCCGATCCAATCTGTCCAGGTCCGACAGGTGCTGGACGCCGTCGATTGCATTCACCTGGGTCCCCTGCATCCGGCGGACGTGGAAGCCAAGGCCTTCCATCTCCTGCGCACCTGGCCGGGGCGGGTCATGCTGGACGTCCAGGGTCTCGTGCGCCGGGTCGGCTCCGGGCGAATCGACGCCGGGGCCTGCGACGCCCTGCCCGCAGCGCTCGCCGCCGCTGATATCCTCAAGGCCGACACGGATGAAATCGCAACGGTGCTGGCGGCGCTCGGCGGGGATCTAGCCGGGGTCATGGCCAGGTTCGACATCCAGGAGGTGGTGGTCACCGACCGCGAGCGGGGCGGCGAGGTGTTCGGCAGACGGGGACAAAGGTACGCCTACCCTCCCACACCGGTCGTCAGGGAAGAAGACCCCACGGGCGCCGGCGACGTTTTTCTCGCGGCCTATGCCGCCGCGCGCCTCGCCGACGGGCTGGACATCGCACCGGCCTGTGCCTGCGCCGCCCGCACGGCCGCCTGCCACGTGGAGGGCGGCCACATCCCGCGGGAGATGTTGGATCTGGGCGATGCCGACGCCGGCTGTCACCGGCCGGCACCTTCCGCTGATTGACATGACCTGCCGCGCGTTATAGAAGGAAAGTCTACGAGAAGGACTGTAGCCGCAGACCTGGGTTGGAAGCCTGCTCGCTGTTCCGAATCCGCTGCACCCGCAAGGGACCTTATGACCTCGCACGACAAACGGCTGATCCCGCAGAGTTTCCAAAACGGGTACATGCGCCTGATCGCCCCGCTGGTCCGCCTCTTCACCCGCTGGGGGGTCAGTCCCAACACGCTCACCGCCGCCGGGGTCATCATCACTTTTTTCGCGGCCGCGGCCTTTTTCCTGCAGAGCCCGCGCTGGGGCGGGTTTCTGGTGCTCCTGGGAGGGTTGTGCGACTCGATCGACGGGAGCCTCGCCCGCAATTCCGGGAAGGCATCGCGCTTCGGAGCCTTGCTGGACTCCTCGGTGGACCGCTATGCCGAGTTCGCGATGCTCTTCGGAATCGGCGGCTTCTTCCTGCTCGGCCGGGATTATTTGAGCTCGGCCGGGACCTTCCTCGCGCTCTGCGGCTCGTTCATGGTGAGCTACACCCGCGCCCGGGCCGAAAGCCTCGGGTTCACGGCCAAGGTCGGCATCATGCAGCGCCCGGAGCGGATCGTCTTCCTCGGGGCCGGCGCCCTGATTCACCCCGTGGCGCTTGAGATCGCGATCTGGATGGTCGCTCTCTTTTCGAATTACACCGCCCAGCAGCGGCTGCGCTTTGCGTTCAAGCAGGACACGACCCGCCGGCCGCATCCCGAAGAAGACCCGGCCCTCAAGGCCGTGCCGGCCGCCAAGGGCCAACCCTGACGCACCGGGGCCTCTGACCAGGGCCCGTCGGACCCCGCGCCGAACACCCGTGGTCCCTCTGCCCCGCTCCCATCCCTATGCGGTTTTCCGCCCCCCTCCGGCCGCGGCATACCAGCCCAGCGCCGCCACCTGGAACCCGATCATCAGGCCGAACCCCGCCTGGTAGCCCTGGACCGCAAAGGCGCCGTTCGCCGCCACCGGCCAGAGGGCGATCACTGCACCGATCCCCCACTGCGCCGCAAAGGCGGCCACGAACACCACCAGGTTGAGCGCCGTGTTGACCCGGCCGGCCAGCTCAACGGGGAAGCTCTGGCTCAACCCGGCGTAGGCGATGACCCCGGTGGTACCGGTGAAACCGAAGAGCAGCCACAGGGGCAGGTTCCACAGGCCCGGGAAGGCCACGATCACGCCCTGGACGACGATGAACCCGCTCATGCCGGCGACCGAGGTGGCCATGGGTGTGACCCCGGCGCGGCTCAGCCGCTCGGTCAGCGTCCCGAGGGCGATGTAGCCGAGGGCCATGGCCGCCGCGAGCCACATGAGGACAGCAGCCACCCCGCTGCGATCGAGGCCGGCGGTGTCCCGCAGCCAGGGCCCCGCCCACAGGCTTTGGATGGACATGAAGGTGGCCTGCGAGGCCGTCGCGAGCGGTGTCACCCGCCAGAAGACCGGACTGGTGAAGACCTGGGCCACTCCTTTCAGCTGATCGCGGGCGGTGCTCGCACCGCCGGGGCGCCTGCATTCGGGCACGACCCAGAAAACGGCGAGGGCCGCGAGCGCGGCGAGAACGGTCAGCAGGAGGAAGATGCCGCGCCAGTCGGTCACGCTCAGCGCGGCTTGCACCGGCGCCGTTGCCGCCATGGCCCCCAGCCCGCCGGCGGCGAGCTGAAACCCGTTGACGCGCGGCCACTGCTCGCGGGGAAACCACAGGGTGAAGGCCTTGAAGGCAGCCATCAGGCAGGAAGAGACTCCCAGCCCGATCAGGGCCCGGCCAAGCGCCAGGCCGGCTATCCCCTGCGCCGTGGAAAAGATTGCGGCCCCGGCCGCGGCGAAGACAAGCAGGGCCGCCTGAACGGTGCGCGGCCCGAAACGGTCCAGGAGAATACCGAGCGGCAGCTGAAACGCCGCGAAGCTGATGAAATAGGTGGCCGTCAGCAGCCCCAGCTCCGATGGCCCCAGACCGACAACGGAGACGAGGTCCGGGGCGATGACGGAGTTGACGACCCGGAACAGGAGCGACAGGAAGTAGCCTAGCGCAAACGGGAAAAAAACGCGAAGCCGGTCGCTGCGGGCGCTTTCCATGGCCGGTCAGGGCTGCAGCCGGTCCGCGGCGAAGCGCAGAGTCGCGAAGAGGTCCTCCAGCGTTTCGGCCCGCCGGATCAGCTCCACCGAGCCGTCGCTGCGCAGCAGGAGCTCCTGGGGCCGCAGCCTGCCGTTGTAGTTGAAGCCCATGGCATGGCCGTGGGCGCCGGTGTCGTGAATGACGAGGAGGTCCCCGTCGGCGATGGCCGGCAGCTCGCGCTGGATGGCGAACTTGTCGTTGTTCTCGCAGAGCGAGCCGACCACATCCACCGGACCGGCCGGCGGTTGGCTGCGCTTGGCGGGGACGCTGATGTGGTGGTAGGCCCCGTACATCCCGGGCCGCATCAGGGCCGACATGCAGGCATCCACGCCGATATAGGTGCGATAGATCTCCTTGCGGTTGATGGCGGTTGTGACCAGCGCCCCGTGAGGGCCGGTCATGAAGCGGCCGCTCTCCATGTAGAGCCTGGGGACGTAGCCGTTCTTCTCCCGAAAGCGCCCGAAAAGCGCCGTGACCTCCGCCGCCAGGGCGCTGAGGTCGAGCGGCGTATCCTCGGGGCGGTAGGGGATCCCCAGCCCGCCGCCCATGTTCATGAATTCGAAGCGGATGCCGAGCGCGCGCGAGACCTCCGCGATCAAATCGAAGAGCATCGCCACGGTCTGCACCATGGAGCGGTAGTTGCGCTCGTTTGAGACCACCATGGTGTGGATGCCGAAACGGCGCGCCCCGCGGTCGATGGCCTGTCGGTAGGCCTCGATCACCTGGTGGTGGGCCAGGCCGTATTTCGCTTCGACGGGGTTGCCGATGATGGCGTTTCCCGTGCGGCGCGGGCCCGGGTTGTAGCGGAAGCAGATCAACTCCGGAAATTCCGGCACCTTGGGCAATAGGCTGATGTCGTCCAGGTTGAGGATGCACCCGCCGTCACGGGCCGCCTCCAGGAAGTCCTCCCGTGCGGTGTTGTTGGAGGTGAACATGATCTCCTCGCCGCGCGCGCCGATCCCCCGGCTCACCTGGAGCTCGGCGACGGAGCTGCAGTCGAAGCCGAACCCCATGTCGCGCATGATGGCGAGGATGCGCGGGGTGGGCAGAGCCTTCACGGCGAAATACTCCCGAAAGCCGTCCAGACGCGAGAAGGCCTGGGCGAGGTCACGGCCCGTCCGGCGGATCCCCGCCTCGTCGTAAATGTGGAAAGGGGTCCCGTAGTGGGCGGCGATCTTCTCGACCACAGGATAGAGCCGGCTTTCGAACTCCGGGGACATGGGCATGATCAGCTTCTCCTTCGTTTCAGATTGAGCAGTGCGGCGTCATCGAGCGGGATACGGGCCGTCTCCTTGAACGTGGCCAGGGCGATCAAGGTGCGCGTGCGGGCAACCGTGGGCAGACCGGCGATCTTCTCGCGGCGGACCCGTTCGAGCATGGCAGCGTCCGCGGCCCTGAGTTTCACCAGGAAGCCGTCCTCCCCGGCGACGTAGTGCACCTCCTGGACGTCGGGGATGGCGGCCAGGTCGCGGCCAAGGGCGGATTCATCGGCCCCGGCGGCCGGGGTAACCAGCACGAACCCCACCAGGCTGCGGCCGAAACGCTCCGGGTTCAAGCGCACTTCATAGCCGTCGATGATCCCCTGCTTTTCGAGCTTGCGAACCCGTTCGAGCACCCCCGAGGGCGCCATGCCGACCTGGCGCGCGACCTCACTGTTCGGCACCCGCGCCTTTTCCTGCAGGATTTTCAGAATCTGGACACTGACGTCATCAAGCATGACAATAATTTCTTTAAATACTATTTTTAGTGTCAAATATACATGTAATATTTATTTGTCAAGACTTATATTCCTTTATTTTAATATTTATCAGAATATAATTCGATAAACAAGGGGCTGAAATCGGACCGTCATTCGGTTGAGGGCTAAACGGTCCAAAATGCCCAGAATGAGGATACCCC
>JBFYWT010000022.1:0-2517 GCA_041310895.1 Desulfobacteraceae bacterium
TGCCGGCGGCGAAGGCACTCTCCGGCGCAAGCCGCACACGCGCGTGATCGCCATCACCAGCGGCAAGGGAGGGGTGGGCAAGACCAACATCGTCGCCAACCTGGGCTTCGCCTTCAGCAACCTCGGCCGGAAAGTGCTCATCCTGGACGCGGACCTGGGGCTGGGCAACCTGGACGTGCTGCTCGGCATCGCGCCCAAGTTCAATATTTCACATGTCATCCACGGCGAAAAGCGCCTGGCCGACATTCTGGTGGAGGGCCCCGGGGAGATGAAGATCCTGCCGGCCTCCTCCGGAATCCAGGAGCTGACCCAGCTCACGCACGAACAGAAGATGCGGTTTCTGACCGACCTCGACCAGATGATCGACGACGTCGACATCCTGCTGATCGACACGGCCGCCGGCATTTCGACCGACGTCATGGATTTCAACGTGACCGCCCACGAGATCATCGTGGTCGTCTCGCCGGAGCCCACGGCCATCACCGACGCCTATGCGCTGATGAAGGTGCTCTCGCTGCGCTATGCGGAGAAGTGCTGCCAACTCCTGGTCAACCTGGCCGCCAGCCAGCGCGAAGGCGAGGATGTGTTCCGGCAACTCGAGCTGGTCACCGAACGCTTCCTCGACATCCACGTCGACTATCTGGGCTGCGTCCTGCGCGACGATAAGGTCACCCGCGGCGTAAAGCAGCAGCGCCTGGTCTGCGATCTGTTCCCGCAGTCAAGGGCCAGTCGCTGTTTCACCGAACTGGCCGAGCGCATGGCGAAGTCCTCGCCCGCGAGCCGGCCCAAAGGCAACACCAATTTTTTCTGGCACCATCTGGTTCGTACCACCCCCCAGTAGGGGGGATTGCCCATCTGTCGGGAGAAGACCATGCAGATGCAACTGGCAGCCGCCCGGCCGCGGGGCGCGGTCAAGAAACGGGCCGCCTACCGCGAGCAGCTGATTCAAGACTACCTGCCCTACGTCAAACGGATCGTCCAGCGCATCGCCGCGCACCTGCCGGCCAGCGTCGATGTGGAGGACTTGATGAACGTCGGCGTGATCGGGTTGATTCAGGCCGTCGACCGCTACGACCCCAAGCGGGACAACAAGTTCATGACCTACGCCATCTTCCGCATCAAGGGAGCGGTGCTGAGCGAGTTGCGCGCGCGCGACTACCTGTCGCGCTCCGGGCGGCGCAAGCTGCGTGAGCTCGAGCTCGCCAGCCATCGGCTGGAGCAGCGGCTGGGCCGCCGTGGGGACGACGGGGAGGTGGCCGCCGAACTTGGCGTCGACATCGAGGACCTGCACCGCACACGGCAGATGTCCCACATCTCTTTTATCAGTTTCGAGGAGTTGGGGGTATCTTCGCGCGACGAGAAGGAGAAACTGCTCCACTTCCTCATGCACAACGAGGAGGATGCCCTTTCTCAGACCCGCCTGCGCGAGCTCAAGAGCGGGCTGGCGCGGGCCATCGAGCAGCTCTCAGAAAAGGAACGGCTGGTCATTTCGCTCTACTACCTCGAGGAGCTGACCATGAAAGAAGCCGGCGAGGTGTTGAAGATCACCGAATCGCGGGTGTCCCAGATTCACTCTCAAGCGATCATGCGACTGCGCACCAAGCTGCGGAAAGAGCGACTGCTGGAAGACGACTGACGCCCCGGCGGGGGCGGGACGCCGCGCGGGCAACCGGGGAGGGACCCATTATGGAACCGGTGGTTTTCCCGCGTCCGATCATGAACGTGAATCGGACCGAGCGCGTCACGCGTGCCAAAAAAGCAAGTGACCAGCGCGGTCAGGAGCGCGCCTTCCACCGGCACCTGCGGCCGCCGGGCACGGAGGCCGAGCCGCCCGAGGAGCCGGGCACTGCGCCCGAGGAAACGGCCGGCGCCGACTCTCCCGCCGACCCCCGGCCGGAAGCGGCCCCCGCGCCGGCCCCGAAGTTGATCAACATCCGCGTGTGACCGCAGGCCGTCGGCGCGGCGGGTTCCGTGGCGGCTCGCGGATCAAGCGGCCCTGGTCCCGAAACACGCACTTTCGATGGAGGGTTGCGATGGAAACATGGCCGTGGGGTCTCATCCGCGATGGGTTGATCGTGCTTTTCTGCATCGGCCTTCTGGTCCGCGGGGCGGCGCGCCGGCTGCGTGCGCGGCACGCGCCGACCCTGCCCGCCGGAAGCGCGGTTCCGGTACCGTTTGCGCACGAGCTCGGGGTTCAGGCCCTGCGGCAGCAGGCGGAGACGGCGCTCGCCGGCATCGCCGCGGCGGTTGAGACGGAGCGGCTGAGGCTTCAGGAGCACTTCCAGGCGTTGGCGCCCCCGGCGGCCGAGGCGCGCCTCGACCCCGCCCGCGATGCACTGGAGGAGTTTCCGTTCCGTCTGGGAGACTCCCCGGGGCCTGCGGCCTGGGGGCGCTATGAAGGGGTTCGGATCCTTGCCCGCGAGGGCCTGGGCTGCCGGCAGATCGCCGAACGGCTGAACCTGCCGCGCGGCGAGGTCGAGCTCGCCCTCAAGCTGCAGCCGGCATCCGTGCCCGGGT
>JBFYWT010000090.1:0-4487 GCA_041310895.1 Desulfobacteraceae bacterium
GTCTTTAGCAGCCGGGTCTCATCGGGCCAGCCCATGGTGGAGAACGGCCAGAGGGCCGAGCTGAACCAGGTGTCCAGGACATCGTCCTCCTGCACCAGGCGGGTGTCTCCGCACGCGGGACAGGCGGCCGGGGCCTCCATCGCGACCGCCACCTCGCCGCACCCCGCGCAGGTCCAGGCGGGGATCTGGTGGCCCCACCAGATCTGGCGCGAGATGCACCAGTCGCGGATGTTTTCGAGCCAGTCGAAGTAGGTGGCCGCCCAGCTCTCCGGGATGATGCGCGTGTCGCCCCTCTTCACGGCGGCGATGGCCTTTTCGGCCATCGGCCGGGCGCGCACGAACCACTGGCGCGAGAGATTGGGCTCGATGGCCGCCTTGCAGCGGTAGCAGTGGCCGACGGCGTGGTGGTGGGGCTCGGACTTTTCGAGCAGCCCCGCCTCGGTCAGCTCCTGCACCACGCGCGTGCGGCACTCGAAGCGATCCAGGCCCGCGAAGCGGCCGGCCGCGTCGGTCATGCGGCCGTCGTCGCCGATGACCTTGACGCTCGGCAGGTCGTGACGCCGGGCGATCTCGAAGTCGTTGGGGTCGTGGGCCGGGGTCACCTTGAGCGCACCGGTGCCGAAGCTCATGTCGACATAGGGGTCCCGGATGATCGGGATCCCGCGCTGCATGAGCGGCAGGATCACTGCGGCGGCGGAAAGTCCGCGGTAGCGCTCATCTTCGGGATTCACCGCGACGGCCGTGTCCCCCAGCATCGTTTCCGGCCGGGTGGTGGCCACCGTGATCCCGCCGCGGCCGTCCGGGAAGGGATAGCGGATGTGGTAGAGGCGGCCGTCGGTCTCCTCGTGTTCGACCTCCAGGTCCGCGAGCGCCGTGCGGCAGCGCGGGCACCAGTTGATGATGTAAAGCCCGCGGTAGATGAGTCCCTGATGGTAGAGATCGACGAAAACCTTGCGCACCGCCCGGGAGAGGCCCTCGTCCATCGTGAACCGTTCGCGCGCCCAGTCGCAGGAGGCCCCCAGCCGCTTGAGCTGGTGGATGATGGCGCCGCCGAATTTCTCGCGCCAGGCCCACACCTCGGCGATGAAGCGCTCCCGGCCGAGCGCATGGCGGTCGGTGCCCTCCTGGGCCAGTTTGCGCTCCACCACGTTCTGGGTGGCGATCCCGGCATGGTCGGTGCCCGGCATCCAGAGCACGTTGTCGCCCCGCAGCCGCCGGTAGCGGCAGAGGATGTCTTGGAGGGTGTTGTTGAGGGCGTGGCCCATGTGCAGCACCCCGGTGACGTTGGGTGGGGGGATGACGATGGAGAAACTGCCCGCCCCGTCCTCTTCGCGGGCTGCGAACAGGCCGTTCTCTTCCCAGAACCTGTACCAGCGGCGTTCGACCTCCTGCGGCTCGTAGCCCTTTTCCAGCGTATCGGAACTCATGGGGGGATCATCCTCGCTTCGTTTGATCGTTTCATTTTGCGTCGTTCAGGCGGGTACGCCCGGTTCCGGATCGCCTCTCGGCAGGCGTCGGCGTTTCCGCACTCATACCCGTACCCGTTGACGTACCCGTACCCGTACTCGTACCCGTTCACGATTTTCCCCTTCTGGAAACGGCTCACCCGTGTACGTGAACGTGTACGTGTACGGGAAATGCTTCACGGGGGTCGTGAGCGTGTGTTCCCGGCCGTCAGGGTGTTCAAATCCACGTGCCGGGTCACGGCCGCAAGCGCCGTTTTTTAACACTCTGATCGCCGGACTGCAAGTGGGGGGAGGGCGCTTGAGGGGCAGCCCGTTTGAGTCCCGCTGACGGCAGAAGGGTCAGCCCCCGGGGGCGTTGTCGAGGAGCTCGTTTTTGAGCCGCTCGATCTCCTGGGTGACGGCTTTTTGAATCGCCTGCAGGATGATGGACTCGATGCGGCTGGAATAGAGGCGGGTAACGACCTTCTCCACGGCGGCTTCTATCAGCTCTGGAGAGAGCGAGTCGAGCGGCGGCGGGGCGGCCGCCACCGCAGCTGCGGTCGCCGGAGAAGGGGTGGTGGGCCTTTCCGGTGCGAGGGCGGCTGCAGCAGCGGCGACCGCAACGGCCTCAGGGGGGATTTCCACCGGTGATGGTCTGACGGAGTCATCGGCAGCGGCGATCGGCGCGACCGATTCCGGCTCGGGACTGTCGGGGATTTCTTCCGCGAAAAGGTCAAGCGGCTCTTCTGCGGTCTCGGCTGCCTCGGGTGTCGCTCCGGGGGAGTCGAACCAGATCAGTTCTTCGTCGGGTGCTTCTTCCTCGATATCGAGAAACTCGAGGATCTCCTCCTCCTCCTCTACTGCGTCGGCTGCCTGCACCGCTCCGGTTTCCACCGGCAGCTCCTCGGGCTCCAGGAACTGCTCCTCGAATTCCGCAATCGGGATCACCGCGTTGGGATCAGCGGCGTCGGCTCCGGTCGTCTGGGAGGCCGGCGGCGAGGGCTCCTCGTCGAAGAGCCAGTCGAGGTGCTGTTCGAGCTCGGTCACGCCCTCGGTTTTCGGGGGCTGGGGCGTTCGTGCCGCCGGAGGCTCGGGAGTTTCGGGTTCCAGCTCGAAATCGAGTTCTTCGAGCTCACCGAGATCGGGCAGCTCGGCCTCCAGTGCGTTCTCATGGTCAGGCGGGACGGCCGGTTCGGCCCCGAAGCGGCGTTCGAGCTCGAGCAGGTTCTGTTCCAGCTCCGATAGGCCGATGGCCGTCTCGGCATCGGGCACTTCGTCGATCAGGTCGATGATCTCGTCGTCCTCGGGCGGAGGCTGATTGAGAGGTCTCTTCTTTGAAGCATCCATGGGTTTCTCCGTTTTTCTCCCCCCGGGGTGTGCACTGCGGCAAAAATCTTCGAAATTTTTAAAAAATTTACCACACGACCCGGCAATTGGTCAAGCATTCCGTCTCCTCAAAGGCACGCGGCAGACCCTTGCATGGCGGCGGAAGTGCCTATGTCAGAGTGATCGACAACGGCGGCCCGGGTCGTGATGCGGCGTTGAGCGGCGGATGCTTGTTTTTAACGACCCTGACCGGTAAAGTGCTCAAAAGAAGGGAATCCGTCAGATCCAGGAAAGGAAACTCACCATGCGGTTCTTTTTCGTGGATCCCGCCCAGTTGAGCGGGGAGCGGGCGCGGATAGAAGGCGACGAGGCGCGGCACATTCAAAACGTCCTGCGGCTGCGCCCGGGCGATGAGATCGGGCTGCTCGACGGTGCCGGGCGCGAATACACCGGTGTGATCGCGGCGCTGGCGGGCGGCGGGGTCGAGGTGCGCATCACCGGCTCCCGTCCCGCGGCAGGAGACTCCCGGATCCGCCTCAGCGTGGCCCAGGGGTTTCTCAAGGAGAAGAAAATGGACCGGCTGGTGCACCAACTCTCCGAGTTGGGGGTTCACCGCTGGGTGCCCTTTGTGAGCACCCGCTCGGTTGCCCGGCCCGCGGCCGCCCGGGCCCAGGCCCGGCAGAAGCGCTGGCGCAGGATCGCGGTCGAGGCCCTCAAGCAGTGCCGGCGCGCGAAGTTGATGCAGGTCGACGAAGTGACGGATTTCGAGCGCGTCCTTGCCCTCCCAGTCAATCACGATCTGTCGGTTCTGTTCTGGGAGGAGAATGCGGGGATGGCCCTCGCGGAAGAGCTTTTCACCGGCGGCGGCCGGCCGGAGTCGGTCCTGCTCGTGATCGGACCGGAGGGGGGCTTTACCGCAGAGGAGGCCCGGGCTGCCGAAGCGGCGGGGTTCCGCGTAGCGGGCCTGGGCCCGCGGGTCATGAAAGCGGAGACCGCGGCCGTCGCCGCCTGCGCCATCGTCCAGCACCTCTTCGGCGACCTCGCGCCCGGTCAAAAAAATCTTGACAAAAACGGGGCCCTCGCCTAAAAACAGCAGGCTCAAAGGGTGTTTTTCATCTGCGTGCCGAGGTAGCTCAGTCGGTAGAGCAGGGGACTGAAAATCCCCGTGTCGGCAGTTCGATTCTGTCCCTCGGCACCATAAAAAATTCGTAAAAATAAAGGGTTGGCTAAATTTTGCCGGCCCTTTATTTTTTTGGAAAAACTATGGTGTGCACATGGTGTGCACGTTAATAAGGGAATATAAGGCAAAAAAAGGTAAGCAAAAGTTTAGCACTCCTGCCGAAACGACTACTCCACAATTTAGATCTATAAATAAAAGTCCAACCGCAAAGACCACATGGAAGTTACATGTGGTAAATACGGGCACAAGTGGGACTATAAAGGCAAATCAGTTTTCGGCTATACTTGTCCTTCTTGCCGAATGAAAACCAGGGTTTGGATTGAAGATAACCTTCCCAGCGATTCCCCCCAAACCAAACAAAGCGCCCAGCAGCCAGTCCGGTGCTATCGACATAGTCGGATAAAAGGGTGCCATCGCCTGATAGAAGATTACACCAGCCACCGATGTCACGAAGGTTCCCATCAGAGCGACCCCCGCCACTGTGTTTATGGGTAGCCCGAAAAACGACATAAAAACCGAGCTATTAAGGCTCCGCC
>JBFYWT010000107.1:0-2981 GCA_041310895.1 Desulfobacteraceae bacterium
TGTCATCCGCGATCGGCTTGCACTCAGTTGCAGGTCTTGGGGTTGGGCAGCCCCGAAAGCAACCTTGCCCCCTTCTTGAGACCCCCTGGAAAAAGGCTGTCCAGCTCCAGTAGACTCATACCGGTCCCCTTCCGGAGCTCGTTGTTCAGCGGGGCCCGACCATTGTAGGCGTAGAACTCGCGCAGGACGCGGACCACCTGCCGGTGCTGATCGGTTATCAGTGAAATACCGCTCTCGTGGGCCAGGGCCTCGAATATCTCCTCCGACCAATCCTCAAAGTCGTCGAAGAACCCTTCGTCGTCGAAGGTGACCTTGCGGCCTGCGATCACGCGCACGCAACGACTGGCGTATTTTCCTTGTCCTGGGGGCTGCGCGCTCATCGCCGAGCTATCGAGCCGCCGCCAGCGCCGCCTTGATCTTCTCAGGGGTGGCCGGCAGTTCGCAGATCCACACCCCGGTTGCATTTTTGATGGCGTTGATCACCGCCGGCGCGGTAGGCACCATGCACATCTCGCCGACTCCGGTCGCCCCCAGCGGCCCCTTCGGGCGCGGCGTCTCTCTGATGATAATCTCCATATCAAATGTGTCCCGAATGCCAGGGAATTTAAAAGTCTTCCAATCCTTGGTCTTACCGGCCACATATTCCTCCCTCAAGGCGAAGCCCACCCCCATGTCCATGCCCCCTTCCAGTTGGCCGCTCAGGTTCTGGGGATGGATGACAGGGCCGGCGTCCACCGCCGTGGTCATCTTGAGGACCTTGACCTTGCCGCTTTCGGTATCCACTTCAAGCTCGACCATCTGCACCCCGTGAACCTGGGACTCGAAGGAGGGGCCTTGACCGGTTTTGGGGTCCAGGGGACCGGAGTCTTCGTTCTTTTTACGGCCGACATAGCGTTTGGGTCTCCCGGCCGCCTCGAGCGCTTCTGACGTTTTGGCTCCGGTCTCCTGCATGGCCGTTTTCAGCTGCTCCAGGGCGTTGATCAATGCGTTTCCGATCATATAGGTGACCCGGCTTCCCGCCGCCGGACCGCTGGCGGCGGTGTTGCCGGTGTCGCGAGTGTGCAGCCGCACGCGGTCAAGGGGGATTCCCATGAACTGGGCCGTGAGCTGGGTCAGCATGGAGTCGTTGCCTTCGCCCGGGTCGGCGGCGGCGGCGTAGACACTGACGCCGCCGTCGGGGTCGAGCTCCACGGCGGCTACCGCAGTGTCCCCGGGCATCCCGATGCCGAAGGCTCCGGTGCCCAGTCCCACGCCCCGCTTCACCTTGCCCGATCGATTCGCCGCGGCCTCCTTGACGGCGCGTTGATAGTGGGACCGCATGGCCTCCATGAGCTCGGGGAAAGGCCACTCCTGCACGACCCTGCCGGTGGATTTGCTCTGACCCGGCTTCAAGGAGTTCCGCAGCCGGAAGTCAAACGGGTCCATGCCGAGCTTGTCTGCGAGCATGTCCATGGCGCAATCCAGGGCAAAGTTGGCCTGCGGCGGCCCCGCCCCCCGGGCCGCGCTGCCCCAGGGGTTGTTGGTGTACACCTGTCTTCCCCGGGCCTGAATGTTGGGGATGTGGTATGAGCCGGAGAGCATGAGCAGGGCGCGGTTGGCCACCACGTGGCCGATGGAGTGGTAGGCCCCGTTGTCCACCAAGAAGTCGTTGCAGTAGGCCGTGAGGTTGCCTTGGTGGTCCGCCGCCAGCTTCACCCGCATGTCGAAGGCATGGCGCTTGGAGGTCATCAGCATGCTCTCGGCCAGGCTCGGGATGTACCGGACCGGACGTTTGAAATGGATGGCGGCCGCCCCGGCGATGCCCTCGGAGATCACGTCGACCTTGATCCCGAACTGGCCGCCGGAGTAAGCCTCGATGTAGCGCATGTTCTCCCAGCCGAGAGCGCTCTGCAGCATGCCCAGATGGAAGTGGATGTTGATGCTGCGCCCGATGATCACCAGTTGGTCGTCCCCTCCCGTGTCGTCCTTCTCCCAGTAGGCAATCGTGGCTTCGGGCTCGAGCGGGGCCTGGTGGTTGATCTGGGTCTTGAACCGGGCCTCGATCACCGCTGCCGAGCTTCGCAGGGCCTCTTCCGCGTTGCCCTTGATTTGTGGCTGTTGAAAACACATGTTTGGAAACTCAGCGTGGAGCTGAACCGCCCCAGCGGCCAGCGCGGCTTCCGGGCTGCTCAGGGTCGGCAGCGGTTCGAATTGGACCTGCACCTTTTCCAGGGCTGCCTCTGCATTCTCCCGGGAGTCCGCCGCCACCGCCAGGATGGGGTCCCCGATATACCGGACCTTGTCCCTGCAGAGCACGGGGCGATCCGCCACTTGAACCTTCAGGAGGTTGGTGCCTTTAATGTCGGCTGCGGTCAGCACCCCGGCAACCCCCGGCATCTTCACGGCGTGAGAAGCGTCAATGGAAACGATGCGTGCATGGGGAATCGTGCTGCGCAGAACCGCCAGCTCGAGCGCCCCCTTGATTTTGTAGTCCGCCGTGAAATATGCGGTGCCGCAGGCCTTGGCCATGGCGGACGGCCGCGGGTGGGAGATCCCCATGATGCCGTGAGCCGCTTTGGGCCTGACGGCCTCAGGAGTGATTTCGCCGCGCAGAAACCGGCCGGCGAGTTGCACGGCTTCGATGATCTTCTTGTAGCCGGTGCAGCGGCACAGGTTACGACGCAGGGCGTGTTTGATCTCCTCGACCGCGGGGTCTGGGTTCTTGTCAAGCAGCGCCTTGGAGGACATGATCATTCCGGGGGTGCAGAACCCGCATTGGATCGCGCCGGACAGAACGAAGGCCTCCTGGATGAGATGGGGGTTGTCCGGCGTTCCCAGCCCCTCCACCGTGATGATGTCGGCACCTTCCAGGTCGGCCACCCGACTCAGGCACGACCGCACCGCCTTGCCGTTCACCACCACCGTGCAGGCGCCGCATTGGCCTTTCCGGTCACAGGATTGCTTGGCTCCGGTCAGCCGCAGGTCCTCCCGCAACAGATCCA
>JBFYWT010000125.1:0-5087 GCA_041310895.1 Desulfobacteraceae bacterium
CACGGCCTGGTTCGGCTTGCGGCGCCGGATCTCCCGGCAGACGGAGAGGCCGTCGAGCCCGGGCAGCATCAGGTCGAGCAGCACGAGGTCGCAGGGTCCGGCCAGGGCCTCCTCGAGCCCAGCCTTTCCGTCCGGCACCCCGCGCACCTCGTAGCCGTTGAACACCAGCACATCCATGAGCCCCTGCAGCAGCGCCGCATCGTCTTCCACGACCAGGATCCGGGCTTTAGGCTTGTTCATAAGGGTTGGTGGTTAGTGTTTCGTTATTGGTGTTTGGTGTTTCGTGTTTAGAAGAAGAGTTCAACAGAGATTCGATACCGATTCCGATACCGACCCCCTTTTTGAGTACCGAGTACCGAGTCAGAGTAAAAAGACATAATCCATTCACTCTGACTTTTTCTACTCCGACTCCGACTTTTATTTTTTTCACTCGAACCCTTGACCCCTCGGCCCCTTGGACCCTCGCCATCCGCCGGCGTCAGCCGGCGGATGGCAGCGTCTTGGCATAGATGACTTTGTTGTCGCCGGGGGCGTAGAAGTCCTCCAGTACCGAGGCCACGCGAAACCCCATGCGCTCGTAAAAAGCCCGGGTGCTCGCGTACTGGGTGCGCCCCGAGGTTTCCGCGTAAACCGTCGCTCCCCCCGCCTGGTGGATCAACCGCTCGGTTTCCAGCAGGATCAACCGTCCGAGCCCCTTGCCTTGACTGTCGGGTGCTACTGCGATCCAATACAGGTCGAAGGCCGAGGCCGTCATGGGCACCGGCCCGTAGCATGCGTACCCCGCCGTCTGACCGTTCGCATCCAGGAAGACAAAATGGTACCCGCTCGCCGCCCCTTTGCTGATCCGCTCCAGCACCAGCTCTTCGGCGACGTCCACCTCGGCGCGGCTGAAGAAGCCCGTAGACTCCGCCAGACGACGCACCCGCTGGGGGTCCCGGGGCTCCACATGATGCCGGATCCGATGGGCCGCGGTGGCCGATCGCGCCGGCCGCCGCCGCGGGGCGGCCGCGCAGTGCGTCGCGGAGAGGCCCTCGAAAAACGCGCGGGCGTTCATCCCCAGCGTGCGCGTGCGGTAGCCCCCCTCCTGCACGACGAGGACCGGGATGCCGAGCTCACCGATCATCCGCCCGTTGAGCCGGAAGTCGTTGCGGGTCAAGGACCATGTGCCGGTGGGGTCTCCTTTGGCGGTGTCCAGCCCGAGCGCCACGACCATAAAATCGGGCTCGAAACTGGCGATGCGCCGCAGTGCGGTCGCAAGCGCCTTGCGGTAGCGCTCTCCGTCGACCGCCTCCGGCAGGGGCAGGTTCAGGTTGAACCCGGCGCCCTCGTCGATGCCGATCTCGTCGCGGAAGCCTGAAAAATAGGGATAGGCGAAACTCGGGTCGCCGTGGATTGAGACCGTCAGCACGTCCGGGCGGTCGTAGAAAATATCCTGCTGCCCGTTGCCGTGGTGGTAGTCGATGTCGAGGATGGCCACCCGGCCCTGCTGTCTCAAAAACTGGGCGGCGATGGCCGTATTGTTGAAATAGCAGAACCCGCCGAAGGCCCGGCGCTCGGCGTGGTGCCCCGGCGGCCGCACGAGGGCGTAGGCCATCCGACGCCCGTCGAGGAGTTCCTGCGCGGCGGTGAGAGCGCAATTGACCGCCCCGCGCGCCGCGGCATAGGCGTGGCGGGTAATCGGGGTAAAGGTGTCGATGCAGAAGTAGCCGGATAGAACCGAGCGGTCTTTCGGGGGGCGCGCCTTGTTGCGGATCGGGAAGACATAGGGGTAGATGGGGTCGCCCTCCTGGATATCGGCGCAGGTTCGGCGGAGGAAGCTTACGAAGTCCGCATCATGCACGTTGAGCAGGGTTTTCTCCGGAAAGGCTGCAGCCGGCAGGATGTCGAACAGCGCTCCGCCCGCAATCTCGGTCAGGATGCTGCGCACGCGTACCGGGGCCTCCACGTAGCCGCGATCGTGTACGTGGTGAATCGCGTGCTGGTCGTGAAAGACGAGCGCGATTTTTTCGCAGGGGGCGCCGGTCAGCGCCGGGGCCACGGCGGCCGGTTTGAGGTAGCGGAACTCCCGCAGCCGCACCGGGTCTTCGGTGATGGAGCCGACCACTTTTTCCACGTACTCCGGGGACACCGTGCCGGCGTACTTCCGCTCCAAGATCGTGCGGGCCACCTCGCGCACAAAGTCCCGCCTGGGCTGTTCGGTCCGGTCCAGCCCGTCGAACATCAGGTAGGGCATGCAGGTCTGGCCCGCTTTGTAGGAGGTTTCGTAGGCCGTACCGACGATCGGACGCGCCCCGTAGCGTTCGTAGAACCTCAGCCGCGCCCGGTTTTCGGCGAGGAGCTCCTCCCGCGGGCAGAGCTCCGGATCATCCGGCAGGCATTCGAAAAAGAGCGCCTGCGCGCCGAACGCCGCGGCCTCGTGGCGCACCCGGTCGTAGAGGGCACCGCCCACCCCGCCGCTGGCCTTGCCGACCTGGGTGGCGATCCAGTCCAGGTAACAAAAACGGATCCGGGGTTCGTGCAAGAGAACGGCGAAGCCGAAAACCCGCCGCCGGCCGTCCTCGGCCACAGAGAGTGTCGTGCGGAACCGCTTGAGAAAAGGGTCGTGCAGGTGGCGTCCGAGCTGATCGATCTCGCCGGCGGGGGCCGACGCGAAGCGGCTGCGCATGATCGCTTTCACCTGCTCCAGCGCGGCGCGGTTCACCGGCAGCACGTCGTCGTAAACGCGGCGGATGCGGAACATCTCTCAGGCCGTCCTTTGGCCGGCAGTCGTGAGAATGCGCTCGACGGCCGTTTCAAACGGAATGCCGGCGACCTCCAGGGCGGCCGCAAAACCGGCATCGGGCGACAGGCAGGGGTTGGCGTTGATCTCGAGGATCCAGGGGTGGCCGTCGGCATCGACGCGGAAGTCCACCCGGGCATAGCCGTTCAGCCCGAAGAGCTGCCAGCAGCGGAGGGCCAGGTTGGTGAGCCCCGCCAGGAGCGCTGCGTCCCGCGGCGTGAAATCGAAGCAGCGCGGGGTATGGGTGAATTCGAACGACGTCGGATCCCACTTGGCGCGGTAGCCGACGATGCGCGGCCGGTCTGCGGCATACCCTTCGAATAGAATTTCCGCCGGGGGCAGCACTTGCGGCCCGGCCGGCGCGGCCAGGAGCGACAAGTTGAACTCCCGGCCTGCGACGAAGCGCTCGGCGAAGCAGGCACCGCCCAGCAAGGCGGCGCGCTCAGGGAGTCTTGCGGCCGCGCTCTCCACGTCGTCGCAGAGCACGAGGTCCGCTTCGTCCAGCCCGATCGAGGCGTGCTCCCACACTGATTTGACGATCCACTGCGCCCCATGGGTTGTCGGCGGCGGGCCCGGAGTGGTGGTTAGGGCCGGGGCATCCGACGGGAAAGGGCCGATCCAGGCCGGTGTCGGCAGATGGGCTGCCGCCAGGTACTGTTTGGCGAGGACCTTGTGCGAGGTGAGGAAGACGGCATCTGCGCAGGCTCCGGTGTAGGGCAGGCCGAGTGCATCCAGCAGCGAGGGAACCACGTGGATCAGGCGGCCTTTTCCGTCCAGGGATTCCACCAGGTTGAATACGACCTCCGGCCGCAGGGCCTTCAGGCGTTCTTTGAAGCCGGCGAGGTCCAGGGTGCAGGGCAGGCGGAGGGCCGTGTGGCCGAGCGCTCGGAGCGCGGAGGCTACCGTTTCGGCTTGCACCTCTACATCGCGCGCATCGGGGGCATCGGTGTTCTCAACGGCATTGTGGACGATGACTATGCGCATGGCCGCGGGTGCGCCCCGGGCACGGGGATCCGCGTTTCGGCGGAGGCGAGGATGCGGGCGATCAGCTGATCGAAGGAGATGCCGGCCAGGCCGCAGATGATGGGCAGATCGGAGTGCTCGGGGTGCAGACCGGCCAGCGGGTTCACTTCCATGAACTGCGGCCGGCCGCTCCGGTCACAGCGCAGGTCGAGCCGGCCGGCGTCGCGGCAGCCGAGGACCCGCCAGGCGTTGAGAGCGATCGCTTCGACCTCGGCCACCAGCGGGTCGTCCTCCGGGCGCAGGAGCCGGTAGCGCACCAGCTCCTCGGAGTTCTCCTTGTTGTGGAAGGAATAGACCTGCTGTTCGGCGGCCGCCAGGAGCAGGACCTCCATCGTTCCGATGACCTGTGCCTGGGGGCCGGTGCCGATCACGGCGGTCGTGAACTCCCGCCCGGGCAGAAACCGCTCCACGAGCACCGCTTGGCGGAAGGACTCGCACAGCGCCCGGCAGGCGCCCGGCAGATCGCGGCGGGAACGCACGATGGAGGCAAGGGACACGCCCTTGCCGGTGCCCTCGGCCACGGGTTTGACGAAATAGGGCGGCCCGAACCGGATCGCCGCCGCCTCCTCCGGCGCAGTCACCACGCTGAAATCGGAGGTGGGGATCCGCGCGTCCCGGATCACCCGCTTGGTCATGCCCTTGTGCAGGGTGAGGCTCATGACCAGCGGGTCCGAGAAGGTATAGGGAATGGTGTAGGCGTCGAGGAGGGCCGGAACCTGTGCTTCGCGGCCGATGCCGGTCAGCCCCTCGGCGATGTTGAACACGAGGTCCCAACGGCTGCCCGCCGCCAGGCGCTCCACCAGTTGATGGACGTTTCCGACCCGGTCGGTCTCATGGCCCAGGCGGCGGAGCGTGGCCTCGATGGCCGCAATCGTCTCCTCGCGGTCGAACTCGGCCGTCTCATCTTCCGAGTATCCCCGGGCCAGGTACTCGCTGCGCAGGTCGTATGTCAGGCCGATCCGCATGGAGGTGTTTCTCGTGTCAGGAGCCGATGACGTCCGGGTAGCGATACTGCCGGTCGCAGTAGTTGCGCAGCAGCAGCATGTCGCCCTCGCGTCCTTCCACGTAGTTCGGCATCAGCGGGATTTTGCCGCCGCCGCCAGGGGCGTCGATCACATAAGTGGGAACGGCATAGCCGCTGGTATGGCCCCGCAGGCCGCGGACGATCTCGAGGCCGGTGTCGACCGAGGTGCGGAAGTGGCTCGACCCCGTGATCGGGTCGCATTGATAGATGTAGTAGGGCCGCACCCGCATGCGCAGCAGCTGGTGACAGAGCGAGGTCATG
>JBFYWT010000129.1:0-2727 GCA_041310895.1 Desulfobacteraceae bacterium
CAACTGCGCTCGGCGCTCGCCTACTACGCGCTTTACCCGGAGGAGATCGACCTTCGCATCCGGCGCAACCAGAGCCTTACCAGCGAAAAAATCGCCGCTCGGTTCCCCTTTCTGGCGAAGAAGGCCCCCGCCGAGTGAAATTCTATTTCGATGAGGACATCAGCCCGAAGGTGGCGGAGATTCTGCGCAAACGGGCAATCGACGCCGTCAGTGCGCATGAAATCGGAAAGGCGGGGGCGACGGATGCGGAGCAGTTTGCCGAAGCCGTCTCCCGAGGCGCCGCCATCGTCACCCGCAACCGGGATGATTTCATTGCCCTGACGGTTCGGGCGTTCGAAGACCTCAGCCCGCATCACGGAGTGGTGGTACTCTCCTACGGCATCCGGGGGTCGGATTACGGGCACATGGCAACCATGCTGGAGCGCCTGGCAAAGAAACACCCGGGCGGACTGGGCGCCTATACGGTAGAATTCGTAAGCAAATGCTGATCAGCGTTGCATGCCGCCTGCGGCGGCGGTTCATCCGCAAGTAAGTCCAGATTTTTGGGAGTGGCTTCCGGCCTTCGCAGCCAGGCGGCTTCGGCGGAGTAGGCTCCAGCCACGATGACATCGCGGCAACCAGCCTTTGCCGCTGGCTACGGCGGTCAAGAGATGCCGCTCCCACCAAAAGAAGACCTAACTTACTCGTAAGATTCGAACCCGATCCACTCCATGTCACAAGCTATTGCACGGAGGGCGTTCTATTGCGGACAAAGTAGTAGGAGGGGCCCCCGGGCTACTTCTTGAAACCGCGGAGGGCCTCGGCCAGCGGGTTGTGGAACGGCGGCCGGACATGGGGCTGCGGCCGGCGGCCGGCAGGGGCTTCGGCAGGCGCTGGGCGCTTGGGCGCGGGCGGTTTCAGCGTCGTGCGGTTGGCCTCAGGGTTCTCTCGTGCGCCCCGGCGCAGGGAAAGGCTGATGCGCTTGCGTTCGGGGTCCACGGCAAGCACGGTGACGGTGATCTTCTGCCCGGCCTTGACCACCTCGGCCGGGTCCCGGACGAAGCGGTCGGCCATCTCGCTCACGTGCACGAGGCCGTCCTGGTGCACGCCCACGTCCACGAAGGCTCCGAAGCGCGTGACATTGGTGACGATCCCCGGCAGCTGCATCCCCGGTTTCAAGTCCTCCAGGGCGGAAACATGGCCGGCAAAGGCGAAGGCCTCGAAATGCGCGCGCGGGTCGCGCCCGGGCCGGGCGAGCTCGGCCAGGATGTCGGTGAGGGTGGGCAGCCCGACCTTTTCCGTCACGTAGCGCGCGAGGTCGATCCGGTGGCGTTGGGCCTCGCCCTGCATGAGCTCCGCGACGCTGCAGCCGATGTCGGCCGCCATGGCCTCCACGACGGGGTAGCTTTCCGGGTGGACGGCGCTGGCATCGAGCGGGATGGGGCCGCCCGGGATCCTCAGGAAGCCGGCGGCCTGCTCGAAGGCCTTGGGCCCCAGGCGCGGCACCCGCATCAGGTCGCGGCGGGTCGCAAACGGCCCGGTTTCGTCGCGCAGGGCGACGATGCTGCGAGCGAGCTGGGGCCCCAGGCCCGAGACATAGGTGAGCAGCTGCACGCTCGCCCGGTTCAGATCCACTCCGACGGCGTTGACGCAGCTCACGACCACGTCGTCCAGGGCGGCCTTCAAGGCCCCCTGGTCCACGTCGTGCTGGTACTGGCCCACTCCGATCGACTTGGGATCGATCTTGACCAGCTCGGCCAGGGGGTCCATCAGCCGCCGCCCGATGGAGACCGCGCCGCGCACGGTGAGATCCAGCTCCGGGAACTCCTCGCGGGCCGCCTCCGAGGCGGAATAGATCGAGGCCCCGCTCTCGTTGACCAAAACGATGGAGACCTCCGCGGGCAGGCCCAGGCTGCGCACGAAGGCCTCGGTCTCGCGCCCGGCCGTGCCGTTGCCGACGGCGACGGCCTCGACCTGAAACCCCTCGCACCAGCGCCGCAGGTCGGCGCGCGCCTTTTCGGCCTGGCCCGCTCCGGTGTGGGGGAAGACCGTCCCATGGTGCAGGAGCTTGCCCTGGCGGTCGAGGCAGACCACCTTGCAGCCCGTGCGAAATCCCGGGTCGATGCCCATCACCCGCCTGGCTCCCAGCGGCGGGGCGAGGAGCAGCTCGCGCAGGTTGGCGGCAAAGACCCGGATCGCCTCCTCGTCGGCGCGCTGCTTGAGAGAGAGCCGCAGCTCGGTCTCGAGCGAGCGCGACAGGAGCCGCTTGTAGCTGTCCGCCACGGCCAGGCGCACCCGCTCGCTGTCCGGGCCCGTGCCCTTGACGAAGAGAGCCTCCAGGAGGGCCAGGGCCTCCTCCGCCGGCGGCAGCGTGCTGAGCGAGAGCACCTCCTCGCGCTCCCCGCGCCGCATGGCGAGCACCCGGTGCGAGGGCGCCGCGGCCGCCGGCTCCTGCCAGTCGAAGTAGTCCCTGAACTTGGCTCCCTCCACCTCTTTGCCCGCCGTCACGGTACTGCGGATCACGGCCTTGGCATTGAACAGGGCCCGCAGCCGGCCGCGGGCGGTCTCGTCTTCGCTGATCATCTCGGCCAAAATATGGCCGGCGCCCTCCAGTGCCTCGTCGGCCAAGGCCACCCCTTTTTCCGCATCCACGAATGCGAGGGCCGCCTGTGCGGGGTCGATCCCTGTCTGCGACAGGATGGCCTGGGCCAGCGGTTCGAGGCCTTTTTCGCGCGCGATACCGGCCTT
>JBFYWT010000178.1:0-6008 GCA_041310895.1 Desulfobacteraceae bacterium
CACGCCCACGCGGACAACTTGGACGACTTTTTTAGGCGCATCACCCTGCGGCAGCACATCGAGCCCGGCATGGCGGAGGGGGCGGAGTGATGTTTTGCAACTACGATGATGAGAGCAGCACAAGTTCCACCACAACACTCGGATACGAGGACACGACCGCCTACTCCATCGCCCTCCACCTCGACGACCTCCCGGATTTCTCGGAATGGAGTTTGCGGTTCGCGAACCAAGAACGGGCGCGGGCGGTTTTGCGCGATGGACTTTTTTGGAAGCAGCCGGCGGCGGTGCAGTGCTTTCCGGCTCCGGCGTACCGGCGGCGGGCTGGGCGCTGCGATCGGAAAGGGATCGGGCTGCGGCTGCGAAGGGACAGGTGACAGCCGATGAACCGGGACGGGTTGGCCCATAATGCGGCCGGCCGGCGCCGCCTTGCTTGGGACCGCGTCGGCCGGGTGATGTGCCTCGATGTGGGGGAGCTCACAGGAGAGGCTTGAGGTAGTCTTCCAGGGGCACGTCGTCGTGGTGCTTCTCCCAGAACGCCGCAGCCCAGATTTCGAGCGCGGCGGACTGGAAACGGGGGAGGGCCGCCAGGCGCGCCTGGAAGGATACCGGGTCTTCGATCCCCCACGCGTCCTCGTATGTCCCCGGGTAGAGGTGGAAGCTGTCGGCCACGTTCAGGCCAATGTGCTGCCCGGCCAGGCCCGCCTGGCCGTAAATCATGATCCCGGCGTGCCCGTTCATCACGTCCAGAATCATCGATAGCTCACCTTTCGAAAACACCCCCCGGATCTCCGCCAGTGCCGCCTGGTACATGTGCGGCAGGAGCTCGATGGCGCAGGCGACGCCTGCGTTTCGAGAGGGAAAGTTTTGATCATACCATTCGGCCGTGTCGGAGTCAATCCTGGGCGCGACCGCCACTTCCTTTCTTAGTTTTTTTTCCATTTAGTTATTTTTCTCCTCGATAGTGGGCGCAAACCCATTGCGCCCAGTCCTTAAATCCTCTAAAAAATCCAATATTAGGTCATAGCTTATGTTCACTTCCCAAGCGAAGTGTATATCATCATTTTTTTGCAAATTAATCGGGATCGCGTTCAGGGTCTTTAAAATCTTTTGTTCTCCCGTTCGGGAGATTCTCTTCAGAACAACTTCTCGGATCTTTAGAGCAAGAGCTGATTTTATATCATGTGGAAGATGCCGTAAATTAATTTGCGTTTGATGATCACCCTCTGGTTCTTTGACCTCTATCGATACCTGGTATGGTATTTTATCCTGAGATTTTTCCATCTTTCCGCCTTTCTGCCGGGGGCGCCGCGGCCCCCGGCCGTGTGGTGAAATTACCGGGCGCTTGCGGGCTCTACCTCGGGCGGCTCGATGCCTCTGTCCAGCGTGCGCCAGTAGAGCACCCGGGCGTCGCACCGCGAGCAGGTGTTGTTGGTCTTGTTGGCAACATCACAGCGCCAGTTCAATGCGGTTCTCCTCTGCGTCACGCGCCGCCCGCGCGCACGCCTGAAGGTGCGCAGCATCCGGCCAGTACCCGCGAATGTCGGCGAGCAACTGCGCCACCTCGTGCGCCTTCGGAAACTGTCGCTTCGTCACGGCGATCCGGGGCGGCGCGTCCAGCCCGCCGATGTTCTCAACCGTCACGCGGACGAATGTGTCAATCGCTTCCACGGTCACGCTTCCGAGTCTGTACTTCAAAGCGAGCCTCCTTTTGGTTTGGGTGGCCGCCCCCCGATCCGGGTGCCTCCGGACGGGGGGCTTTTTTTCTTTTATATGTTGTTTTATTGTTTGTCAAGCAATTGTTTTAAAGCCCGCCCCAAAAACCCCCGTCAATACCTTTCTCGTGTACGTCTGATGTAATCCTCGTGTACGTCTGATGTCTGTTTCGTGTTCGGCCAGAAAACCCATGCTATGGTGTGTCCAGGTTTCTTCGACCACCATATCGTGGGTTTTTCTTTTGACGGGGCAGACCACCATGTGAGCGAGGGATGGCTTTTTCATCGACCGACCTGACAAGCATCGAGGCCGCCATCACCGCGCTGGCCACCGGGGAACGGGTAGCGCGCGTCATGATGGGCGGGAAATCCATCGAGTACCACCCGGCCGACCTCGACAAGCTCATCAAGCTGCGAGCGATCGTTTCGGCTGATGTGGCTGCCACGGCGGGCTCGGGCGGCATGCTGCGCCGGGTGGCGTTCAAGGACCCTGCATGAACGAGTCAGCAGCCAAGCGCATCCGCGCAACCCTCGAGAGCGTCCGCACCGCGGCGATCGCCGCAGTGCCCCGGCCGGAACGCAGCCGGAATGCCGGCGGGCCGCCCTCTGCATTGGACCGCGCCATCGAGGCCGTGTCCCCGGGCTGGGCGGTCAAGCGGGCAAAGGCCAGGGTGGTGCTCGCCGCCGCGCAATACCGGGCGGCGGCCATCACCGGACTGCGGCCGGACTGGGTCACCTTCGGCGCCAACTCCGGGGCCACCGCCCCATCCTACGAACGCTCCACCCTGGTGGCCCGGGCGCGCGACGCCAACCGCAACGACCCGATCGCCTCCGGGGCCACGGACACGCTCAAGACCAACATCGTCGGGTCCGGCCTGCGGCCGCAGAGCAGGATCCGCGCCGCGCGCCTCGGGGTGAGCGAGGAGCGCGCCGACCTTCTGCGGCGCCAGGCCGAGGCCGCCTTCGCGCGCTTTTCCCCGCTGGCATCCTCCGACAACCGGCTGTCCTTCGACGAGCTGCAGTTCCTGGCGCTCGGCAAGATCATCGAGGACGGCGAGACGCTTGCCATCCCCACCTGGGCGAACGAGGCATGGCGGCCCTACGGGCGCTGCGTCGAGCTCATCGAGTGCGACCGGCTGGGGTCTGCGGCGCAATACCCGCACGGCATCGTCTGCGGAGCGCGGGGGGAGCCTAAGGTTTACTACATCCACAAAGCCACGCCCAACGCGGCCCGGGCGGTGGAGCCGGCGGCGACCCCGGTGGAGGCTTTTGACAGCAAAGGCCGCCCGAAGGTGCTGCACATTTTCCCCACCAAGCGCCCCGGGCAACTGCGCGGGGTGCCGCTGTTCGCGCCCGTCCTGTCCTACTTCAAGGACATGGCCGACTACCTGGAGGCCGAGGTGGTGGCCGCGCGGGTGGCGGCCTGCCTGGCCGTTTTCATCACACGGAACGAGCAGTACGGCATCCTCGGGCCGGGCGAGACATCCGCCGACACGGTCACCGAGCTTTCCCCCGGCCTGATCGCGCGCATGAACGTGGGCGAGAGCATCAACGTGGTGGACCCCAAGCGCCCCGGCGACGCTTTTGCGCCGTTCATCGAGACGGTGATGCGGATCATCGGGGTTTCCATCGGCCTGCCCTACGAGCTTCTGATCAAGGACTTCTCCAAGACCAACTACAGCAGCGCGCGCGCGTCTTTGCTCGAGGGCCGGCGGATGTTTTCCACCTGGCGGCATTGGTTCGCGGGAAAGTTCTGCCAGCCGATCTGGGAGCTGGTGCTCGAGGAGGCCTACCTGCGGGGGGACTTCGACGCGCCCGGCTTCTACGAGAACAAGATCGAGTACTGCCGGGCGATGTGGATCGGCGGCGGCTGGGGCTGGGTGGACCCGGTGAAGGAGGTCGAGGCCAGCCGCAAGGCCATCGACTACGGCCTGTCCACGCTGGCCGAGGAGGCCGCGGCGCAGGGCCGCGACTGGGAGGAGGTGCTGGACCAGCGCCGCCGGGAGATGCTGCTTGAGACCGGGGTGGCCATGTCCGCCACCGGCACCGGGATCGGTGCGGAGAGGGAAGCCTGATGCCAAAGGACACAAACACTTTGAACCTGGTCGCGCTCCCGGGGGATCCCTGGCTGATAACGGAAAGCGGGCTCGAGCAGATCCTGCGGGCCCAGGGGACCGTATCGGCGAAGGATCTTTCCGCCGTGCTCGCCAGGCGCGGAGACGCGCCGGCGGACCTTTCGAGCGTGGAGCTGCGCGACGGCCTGGCGATCCTTTCCGTGACCGGGCCCATCCTGCGCTACGGGGGAGGGGTTCTGTCATGGTTTTTCGACGTGACGGGCATCGACGACCTGGCGCGCGATTTCGCGCGCGTGCAGGACGACCCCGCGGTGCGGGCGATCGTGCTCAACGTCGACAGCCCCGGCGGCCAGGTGTCGGGTACCAACGAGTTTGCCGACATGGTCTACGCCGCCCGGGGCAGGAAGCCGATCGTGGCCTACGTGAACGCAACGGCCGCGTCCGCGGCCTACTGGATCGCATCGGCTGCTGACCGGATTGTGGTGGACCCCACCGCGGCGGTGGGCAGCATCGGGGTGGTGGCCACGACTTACGGGCGCGACAAGGACGCGATCGAGATCGTCAACTCCGCCTCTCCGAAGAAGCGCCTGGACCCCGCGACGGACTCCGGGCGGGCCGAAATACTTAAAACCGTCGACGCCATCGCGGACGTGTTCATCGCCCGCGTGGCGCGCAACCGCGGGGTGAGCGAGGACACGGTGCTGGCGCGCTACGGCCAGGGCGGCGTGCTGGTGGGCGCCGCGGCCGTGGACGCCGGGCTGGCGGACGCGGTGGGAAGCCTCGAGGGCGTCCTGGGCGATTTGGCCGCAACCAACAAACATGGCAGCAGAGGAGGTTTCAACATGAAGAAGTTTACCAACGAGGAGCTGGCGGCGGCCCTGGAACAGATCCGGGCAGAGGCGCCCGGCATGCTGGACGCCGCGCTCGACGCGGCCCGCAAGGAGGGGCTGGAGGCCGGCCTCGCCCAGGGGCGCGGGGAGGGCCAGGCGGCCGAGCGCGCCAGGGTGGTGGAGATCATCGGCGCCGAGGCTTCGCAGTGCGTGACGGTTAAGGCGATTTCGGACGGCACGGCCGCGAGCGACTTTTTCAAGGTGGCCTACCAGGCCGAGCGCGACAAGCGCGCGCAGGGGCTGCAGCAGCTGCAGCAGCAGGCCACGCCGCCCATGGGGAGCACCCCGCCGGCGGACGGCGGCAAGGGGTTCGACGCCCTGGTGCAGGAGTACATGGACGCCCACAAATGCAAGAAGAGCGCCGCGATCCAGGCGGTGATGCGGGACAACCCCGAGGCCCACAAGGCCTGGCTGGCCGGCAAGCAGAAATAGGGCGAAAGCGACAAACCGCAGCGGACGGCTGACGACTTCCGCCGGCCGACAACAAGGAGGCAAGCGAAAATGAGCTACAACGACGGAATCGCGACGTTCAAGGCCGGAGAGGCCCTCG
The DNA here is from genome assembly GCA_041310895.1 of Desulfobacteraceae bacterium. GTDB lineage: Bacteria > Desulfobacterota > Desulfobacteria > Desulfobacterales > SpSt-501 > SpSt-501. Next base: position 5,228 of record JBFYWT010000178.1, read on the forward strand.
AGGCGAAGAGGCGCGTGAAGGTGGAGTCCGGTACGACAAACGACCCTCCCGAGGTGGTCTACGCCGACGCCGGGGAGGACTACATCGGCGTGACCGAGTACGCCGTGGCCGACGGTGACATGGTGGCGGTGAAGATGTGCAACGCCCCGGGCGTGTTCGAGGTGGAGTGCCTGGTGGATTCGGCCATCGCGCGCGGCGCCGTGCTCTACGGGGCCAACGACGGCCGGATGTCGGACGCCTCCAGCGGGTCCGCCCAGGGGATCGCCCTGGAGGTCGGGGTGGACTACAAGCACATCCGCGTGGCCATGTGGAACGTCAAGAGCACCACGGCCGCCACGGTGTCCATCGCCGACACGGGCTTGTTCACGTCCGCCGCCACGGTGGAGGCCGCCCTGGCCGAGGTCTACCAGCACATCCTGACCGCCAAGGGCGTCATCCATATCCCCATGCCGGCGATCACCGCCGCCGGCGCCGCCCTGGCCGCCTTTTCCGACGGCGCCAGCACCACCCCAGGCTACTGCGTCACGGCCAAGGGCCTCGGCATCAGGTGGAACAACCACGCCGAGCCCGACCCGGTGGGCACCAAAGTGATCGTGCCGCCCGACGCCAACGTGGCCGCCAACATGGTGCTGCACGTCCTGGCGGCCAAGACCGGCGCCACGGTGGGAGACGCCACCAAGTTCACGGTGCAGGCCTTCAACAACGACGTGGGCGCGGCCTACGACGCGGACAGCGACTTCGGCGGCGACACCTCGGCCATGACCGGCGACGCCACGGCCAA
>JBFYWT010000192.1:0-6694 GCA_041310895.1 Desulfobacteraceae bacterium
TCGCAGCGGAAATCACCCGCCGCGGAAAGCCCACGTGGTGTTTTCCCGGCACCGATGAGCTTCTCGCCGGGCTCATCCCCCGCCTTGCCGCGGGGGACGTGGTCGTGATCATGTCGAACGGAGGCTTCGACAACATCCACGCCCGGCTTCTGGATTCATTGTACTAAGGGTTGCCTATTTGTATGGACACCAAAACCCCCTCACCCTTCCCTCTCCCCCAGGATTGGGGGAGAAGATTAAGGAGAGGGGGTCGATCTCAATCGATACTATTTTGGGATGATTAATAGCGGCCATGATTCGGGGCCCGCGCCGGCATTTTATTGCGTGTTTTCAAATCGATCCAAAAGATCGAGAGGGGTGGCCATGATCGATATCTTCTTGTCACCGAAGCGCTATATCCAGAAACCCGGCGCGCTCGCTGATGTGGGGGCGTATCTCCCGGACGTTGGCCGCCACCCCATGGTTCTATCGGATGCGTTGGTGCATGCGCTCATCGCACCGCATTTTGACCGCAGCCGGTTTCCGTCCGGGTTTTCTCCCCATTTCGTCCGCTTCGGCGTCGAATGCAGCCTCACGGAAATTGCGCGCCTGGTGAAAATCGCTGCCGACGAACATGTGGACTTCATCGTCGGCACCGGCGGCGGGAAAGCCATCGACACAGCCCGGGTCGTCGCCCAGAAGCTCAACCTGCCGCTCGTCACCCTGCCGACCAGCGCCGCGACCTGCTCGGCTTGCTCCTCGCTCTCGGTCATCTATGAAAACGGAATCCGCCGCGACACCCTTTACGGAAAGAGCGCCGAGCTGGTCCTTGTGGATTCGGCCATCATCGCCGCCGCGCCCTCGCGGCTGCTCTCCGCCGGGATGGGGGATGCCCTGGTGAAATTCTACGAAGGGGTCCCTACCTTTGAAAAGACCGCCGACCCTCGGCCATCCCTGCAGGCGGCCTACAACCTTTCGGTCCAGATCCGCGATGGGATTTTGACCCACGGGCTGGCGGCGAAGCGCGATGTCGATGCCGGCCGCATCACGCCTGTAGTGGAGGGGATCATCGAGGCCAATATCCTGATGGCTGCTGTCATCGGCGGGATCGGCGGGGCGACGTTCCGGGTCGCCCTCGCGCATGGCCTGCTGTACGGAATGACGGTGGTGCCCGCCGTCCGCCGCCACCTGCACGGCGAGATGGTCTCCTACGGACTGATCGTGCAGCTGTGCCTTGAGGGAAAGAAAGAAGAGGCGCGGCGGCTGATCCCGTTTTTCCGGGGGCTGGGGTTGCCGTTGAGCTTGGCTGAGATCGGTATCGCCGACCTTAAGGACCCCTTGTTCCGCGAGGGGTTGAGTCTGACCTGTGCGCCGGGGGGCAGCGCGCACAACATCGCCGTTCCCGTCACCGAGGCAGCCCTTTTGAACGCCATCCGCGAGGCCGAGGAGATGATCGTCGGACGCCGCACCTGAATCAGGCCGAGGCACTTCCGGCCAGCGCGTTTCGCACGGCCAAGCCGATTTTCTCGATCGAATAGGGTTTCTTGACGTACTGGCCGGCGCCGAGCTTCTGGGCCTCTTTGACCCGCCCCGTTTCCGAAAACCCGCTGGTGATGATGGCCTTCTGCCGGGGGTTGAGCCGGTGGATCTCTTTGAAGGTGTCCAGGCCGTCGATCCCCGGGGGCATGATCATGTCCAGGATGACCAGATCCGCGGGTTGGGAGGCGATGAACCGGATCGCCTCCTCGCCGCTCTCGACCGCATTCACCCGGTAGCCCAGCTTGGCAAGCATCTTGGTGGCGATCTCGCGCTGGTCCCGGACATCGTCGACCACGAGAACGGTCTCACCGTGGCCCCTGTAATCCTCCATCGATACCGCCGTCTCGCTCATGGTCTTGACCCTGCGGGTGACCGGGAAATAGAGGGTGAAGACACTGCCCTGCTGCAGGGCGCTCTTAACCTCGATGTAGCCGTTGTGGTCCTTGACCGTTCCCCACACGACCGCCATGCCCAGACCGGTCCCGCTCCGGCCCATGACCTTTTTGGTATAAAACGGTTCAAATATCTTCGGTAATTCCTCCGGTGCGATGCCCGTGCCGGTGTCGGCCACCGTCAGGACGCAGTAGTCCCCCGCATCGATCCGGTCGTAGCCGTTGAGGGGACGGTCGACATAGCGATTGGCCGTTGCGATCGTTATTTTGCCCCCCTCCGGCATGGCCTCGGCCGCATTGGAGACCAGGTTCATGAGCGTTTTCGAAAGATGATGGGGGGAGCCTAAAATGTTCAGGAGCGAGGCGTCGAGCCGCCTTTCAATTTCAACCGACGGGTGGAATTGAAGCAGTTTTTTATGTTCCGGACTGATGAGGTACCCGGTCACGACATCGTTCAGATTCACGACGTCGGAAGCGGAGACGCCCCTGCGGGCGAGGGTCAACAGGTCCTGGACGATGGCCGCCGCCTTCTTGCCCGATTCCTGAATGGTCTTCAGCGGTGCGGCCATGGGGTGGTTCGCGGAGAGATCGAGCAGCAGAAGCTCCGGATAGCTGACGATGCCGGAGAGGATGTTGTTCAGGTCATGGGCCACGCCGCCGGCGAGGGTGCCGATGGCTTTCATTTTCTCGGCCTGGAGGAGCTGGGTTTCGAGCCGCTCCTTTTCCTTCTCGGCCTGTTTGCGCTTGGTGATATCCCTCGCAACGCCGATGATGCCCGCCACTTCGCCCCGCTCGTTCAGGAAGAAGCTGTTCTGGATTTCGGTCCAAAATTTCGCGCCGTCCTTGCGGATCATCTGAATTTCGAGGTTCTGCAGGTCGAAGGGCCGATTTCCGCCTTGCGCGAGTCGTGCGACCATGCGTGCGACCTTCTCGGTGACCAGTCGTTGAGAATCGGGGGCAAGCAAATCGGTCACCGGCTGCCGCAGCAGCTCATCCGCCGTGTACCCCAGAAGCTTGTCGGCCGAGGGGCTGAGGTAGGTGAACCGCAGGCCGATGTCCACCGTCCAGATGACGTCGCTCACGTTTTCGGCCAGAAGCTTATAGCGACCTTCACTTTCGCGCAGCGCGGCCTCGGAGGCCTTGCGCTCTTCAACCTCCGCGCGCAGGCTCGCTTTGGCGCTTATAAGCCCCGCCCGTTCCTCGTCCAGCTTGCGGGCCGTCAACTCCTTTTGGCGGCTGGTGCTCTCGAGCCCTTCCACCAGGACCGCGACCGAGAGGGCGGTGCCCGCGTTCAGAAAAAAGAAGCTTGCCCCGGCGGCCAGGGCTCTCTCAAACGTCTGGAAAAGCGCGCCGGATGTCTCAAAGTGCCCGGCCGCAACGAGCCAGCCCAGCCCGATGAGAATGGCCGCATTGAGCCCCAACATCAGGAGTGCCGCCCGCAGCCCCAGCAGCACACCCGCCAGCACGGCGGCTGAAAACAGCCAGGCGAGCCCGCCGCTCAGAATCCCGACCTTCAGGGTGATGAAGATGCCGACAAAGTAGATGAGCGCCAATGAGGCGAGCGCACGGTATTCGAAGTTGACCTTCTGGAAGCGCAGGCAGAGCAGAAGGATAATGTACGCGAGGGAGTCGACCAGAGCCAACCCCCAGAGGCCTTCCTCGACGGCCACGCGCATGGCCGGCAGATAGGCGAAGATGGAGAGCCCGAACCCTGTGATCAGGATCGACCTCAGGATCCGCTCGCGCCAGAACGCGAGATCCCGCTCTCCCGTGGGGTGGCTGAACCCCAGGACGGTCATGAGCTTGCCGACGAACCGGTTGGGTTCTCGGGTGGATATGGCGTCTGGCGTCATAGGCTGAAATGCCTTGAAATTCCTGTTGGCTGCGGCCCGCCGTGCGAGAAGGCGCTTATAGCTGCAATTATCGGTAGTTAAGGCGGCCAGCTTTAGCGGTTTTGAGATTGCCGGAGGAGGTGCGGGAATTTCCGGCCGGCCGTCCGGCTTGACAGCGGCCCCTATAATACGTTAACTATCCACCCTCCTAAAGTTAACCAAAAAAAGATGAAAGCGACGATCCTCAGCATGCTCCGGGAATCGGGCGGGGTGGTCTCCGGGACCGCGCTCTGCGCGCGGTTGGGCACCTCGCGCGTTGCTGTCTGGAAGCAGATCCGCAGCCTCCAGGCCTTGGGCTACGACATCCGCGCCGGGGCACGGGGCTACCGCCTGGCGGCAAGCCCCGATCTGCTCTACCCTTGGGAGTTTCCCGGCCGCGAGGAGCGGATCGTGCACCTGCCCGAGACCGGCTCCACGATGGATGTCGCCCGGGAGCTGGCCCGCAAGGGCTGCCCGGCCTTCACGGTGGTGGCCGCCGACCGCCAGAGCGCCGGCCGGGGGCGGCTGCGGCGCGCCTGGTACTCGGCGGCGGGCGGGCTCTATTTCACCCTGGTGGTAAGGCCCGGGATCCCGGTTGCCCTGAGCCCGCGGGTCAACTTTCTCGCCTCAACCACCCTCGCCCGGGTGCTGAGAACCGGCTACGGTCTCGCGGCCGGCGTCAAGTGGCCGAACGACATCCTGGTCGAGGGGCGCAAGCTCTGCGGGCTCCTCTCCGAAATGGAGGCCGAGAGCGAGCGGGTCGCTTTCATCACGATCGGCGTTGGAATCAACGTGAACAACCGGCTTCCGGCCATCGACTCGCCGGCCACCTCAATGAAGGTGCTCCTGGGCGGCAAGGTTTCGCGGCGCGAGATCCTCTCCCGTTTTCTCGACGCGTTCGAAGACGTGGTGGCGGCCGGGGACTGGGATGCGGTCATACCTGCCTGGAAGCGTTTTTCGGTGACGCTAGGGCAGCCCCTGCGGATCATGACGGGCCGGGAGGAGCTTCACGGGGTGGCCCTCGACGTGGATGCGGACGGTGCCCTTATCCTTCAGACGCCCGACGGGTCGACCCGGAAGATCATCTACGGGGACTGTTTTCTATCCGGGTAAGACGGCGGTGCCCTGGGCGCCTCGCATATTAATAATTTGGCTAATGGATTAACAGTTAACCATTTTAAATAATACTTGATATGGCACATCAAAGATCTGCGACATTCACGGACCCCAGTGCGCTGCGGCCGATGGTGCTGGCCTCGCTCTTCGCGGCGCTGACGGCCGCGGGTGCTTACCTGGCCATTCCGGTCGGCCCCGTGCCGATCGTGCTCCAGAACATGTTCGTCTTCCTGGCCGGCCTTCTGCTCGGCAGCCGCTGGGGGGCTGCGAGTGTGGGGGTGTACCTGCTGGCCGGGATCGTCGGGCTGCCGGTCTTTGCCGGCGGCACCGGCGGGATCGGCCGCATCCTGGGACCGACCGGCGGGTTTCTCCTGGGCTATCTGCCGGTGGTGTTCCTGATCGGCCGGCTCACCGTGCGGCGGCCGGCCTCGATCGTCCGGGATGTGGCGGCCATGACGGCCGGCGCGCTCCTGCTTTATGCCTGCGGCGCGCCCTGGCTGAAGCTCGTCACCGGGATGCCGTGGGGCCAGGCGCTCGCCCTGGGGGTGCTCCCTTTTCTGCCGGGGGACGCCCTCAAGATCGCCGCCGCGGCCCTGATCGCACGATCGCTCCGTCCGGCAATGAAAATCCCGCAGCGGTCGGATTCACAGAGTTTCCCGACGCCCTCTGCACCTCTGCGGTGAAGAAACGATGTCTCCCATCATCGAAATTGAAAACCTGGTCCACCGCTTCGCGGATGGCACGCTCGGCCTCGACGGCATCACGCTCGCGATCGCGGAGGGCGCCTTCGTGGTCTTAGCCGGCGCGAACGGCTCGGGCAAGACCACTCTGCTGCGCCACCTGAACGGCTTGCTCGCTCCCACTTCCGGCTCGGTGCGGGTGGCGGGGCTCCCGGTGGGGGAGGATCTTGTGCGGGCGCGTAAAATGGTGGGCATGATCTTTCAGGATGCGGAGAGCCAGATCGTCGGCGAGACCGTCCACGCGGATGTCGCCTTCGGCCCGGAGAACCTGAGGCTCCCGCGCGCGGAGGTGGAGCGTCGTGTCGCTGCGGCGCTCGCGGCAGTGGAGCTGGATGCCGTCCCCGACCGCCGGCCCCATCTCCTTTCGGGCGGCGAAAAGCGCCGGTTGTCGATTGCGGGGGTTCTGGCCATGGACCCGCGGGTGCTCGTGTTCGACGAGCCCTTCTCCAACCTCGACTACCCCGGGGTGCGGCAGGTGCTGAGGCAGATGGTGACGCTGCACCGCTCCGGGAGGACGCTGGTGGTGACGACCCACGATCTCGACAAGGTGCTGGCCCATGCCGACCGGCTGATCCTGCTTGCGCGCGGCCGGGTGGCGGCCGACGGTGCGCCGGCCGCGGTTGCGGCCTGGGCCGAGGCGCACGGCGTGCGCCGCCCCGCGCTCGAAAGCGGAAGACTCACGTGGCTGAGCTGAATCCGCCCCTCCGCCGCTATAGCCCCGCCCGGCTCGACGTCCGCCTCAAGCTTGCCTTGCTCTGCGCGGTCTCCCTGGCGTCATTGCACCTTACGCTTCCCGGCCTGGTGCTGCTCTCGGTGCCGGCGGCTTTTATCGCCGTCCGCTGCCGGGGTTCGCTCGGGGTCAGCGTCCGGGAAGTGCGCTGGATCCTTTGGATTCTCGCCTTCGTTTTCATCGCCCGCGCTCTCTTCACCGAGGGCACGCAACTGATCGGCCTCGGCCCGCTCGCGGTGACCTGGGAGGGGCTGGTGGAGGGGCTGGCCGCCTTTCTGAGGCTTGCGCTCGTCTTCGTGCTGGGGGGTGTCTTCATTGCGCTGACGC
>JBFYWT010000208.1:0-3893 GCA_041310895.1 Desulfobacteraceae bacterium
CCAATAGCGTACTACCTGAAATCACTAAAAAAGTCTAGCGATATAACATGCTGTTTATACTATATATTGTGCTGTTATGCTGAGCCCTCTACAACTCACGAGGTTATGAAACCACTTCTAGTGTTTGGTGAATAGTTGATTGGGTTATTAACGGAGGGGAAGCAACGGGCCTCAGGGCTTCGGCGGGTGCAGGGGGAGACCGTATTTTTTCATTTTTTTATAGAGCAGCGTGCGGTGAATCCCCAGCAGGCGCGCGGCCCGCACCTTGTGGTAGTCCGCCTCCTTGAGGGCCATCCAGATCGCCTCCCGCTCGCTGCGGGATTGCATCTCCCGGAGTGAGGCCGGCTGGGGCCGGCCGGCGGATCGGCGGGCGCGCTGGAGGTAGAAGGGCAGGTCGGAGAGGCGGATGGTCTGTCCCTCGATCGCGGAAACGCTGCGTTCGAGCACATTGACCAGCTCCCGCACGTTGCCGGGCCACTCGCAGAGACGCAGGGCGCGCTCGGCTGCCGGATCGACCGTGATCGCCACCAGGCCCGCTTCGGCGGCGATCCGCCGCAGGCAGTGGTGCATGATGGCGAGAATATCCCCCCGCCGCTCGCGCAGCGGGGGGATGTGCAGGGCGACCACGTTCAGCCGGTAGAACAGGTCCTTGCGGAACTTTCCGGCGGTCAGCAGACTCTCCAGGTGGTGGTTGGTGGCGGCGATCACGCGGAAGTCCGAGCGCACGACCCGGGTCCCGCCCACCCGCTCGAACTCCTTGTCCTCGATGGCCCGCAGCAGCTTGGGCTGCATCTCGAGGGGCAGATCCCCGATCTCGTCCAGAAAAATGGTGCCCTGGTGCGCCAGCTCGAACTTCCCCGGCTTGCCCTCGGTCCTGGCGCCCGTGAAGGCCCCCTTCTCATAGCCGAACAGCTCGGACTCCAAAAGGTCGCGCGGAATGGCCGCACAGTTGATGCGCACGAACGGCTGCAGCCGCCGCAGGCTGGCATGGTGGATGGACTGGGCGAAGAGCTCCTTGCCCGTGCCGCTCTCCCCGGTGATGAGCACGGGAAAGCTGTTGGCGGCCGCCTTGAGCGCCTCCCCCTTCAGCCCGGCCATGACCTCGCTTTCGGCGACGATGCTCTCGAAGGTGTAGCGGGTCGAACGCAGCGTGGCCAGCTCCTCTTCGTAAATCTTGACCTTGGACTCGAGCAGCGAGAGCTCGCGGGCCAGCTTGCCGACATCGCGCACGTCCTTGAACATGACCTGGCCGAAGACGGCGATGACCTTGCCGTCCCTGCGGATGGGGATGCGCTGCACCACCATGCTCTGGCCTTTGATGAGCTGGGACTGGTTGATCTCGGACCGGCCGGTCTGGGCCACGAGGTGCATCCGGGAGTTCTCCACCGCCTCGGTGCAGTGCCGGCCGATCTGGGCCGCCGGGTCGATGTCCAGGAAGTTCCCGTAAGGAACATTGAAATGGGTGATCACCCCGTCGGCATCGGTCACCAAGGCGCCGAAGTGGATGCTGTCGAAGATCAGCCGGTACATCTCCAGCTGGCGCTCGAGCTCGATGAGCGCTTCTCGGGTTGGCGGCGAATCGGCCATCGCGATCGGCTACCACAGGGTCATGGAATCCAGGAAGAGCTGCCGCAGCTCCTCCGGCCCTGCCGCCCGGGGGGAGAGCTTCGTCACGCGGTGCTGCGGCAGGGTGCCTTCCACCAGTTTGTCCACATCCTGCGGTCCAAACCCGACGGCCGCGAGCCCGTTGGGCATCCCGACCCGGCGCATCAGGTCGATCACGGCACCTGCCAGGATCTCGCCCGCCTCGTCGGGTTTGGCGGCGGAAACGTCACAGCCCATCAGCCCCGCCGCGTAGAGGTGGAGGGCCGGGTCGGCCGGCGCCGTAAAGCGGAAAACCGCCGGGGCGTTCAGGCAGACCGCCATCCCGTGGGGGATGATCGGGTGGCCCGCGGGGTATCCCTCGGGGGCGTAGTCCCTCACCATGCCCGACACCGGGTAGGACATTCCGTGGGCGAGATGCACCCCCCCGTTCCCGAACCCGATGCCCGCATAGGTCGCCGCCAGCAGGACCTCGCCGCGGGCGGCGTCGTCCGCGGGGTTCTCGACCACGCGCACCAGATGGCGGGAGATCATCTCGGTCGCCCGCGAGGCCCAGATGTGGCTGATGGGGTTGGACCCCTGATAGGCCGGGCGCAGCTTCGGGTGCTCGGGCGCGGGCCGGCGGTGATAGGGGATCGCCGTCAGGGCCTCGAGCGCGTGGGTCAGCTGATCGAGCCCCGTGCAGGCCGCCACCATCCGGGGCAGGGTGCGGGTGTTGTCCGGGTCGACGATCCCGCGGATCGGCCGCAGGGCCCGGCTGGCGATGCCGGTCTTGGCCTTCATTTCCAGGTAGTCGAAGATCGCCACCCCGGTGGTCTCGCTGCCGGTGCCGGCGGTGGTGGGGATGGCGATCATCGGTTTCAAGGGTCCCGGGACCGGCACCCCCTTGCCGATCGGCGGATTGACGTAGGTCATGAAATCGGCCGGGTGGGTGGCGTAGAGGTTCGCCGCCTTGGCGGTGTCCATGGCCGAGCCGCCCCCGACCGCGACATAGCCGTCGAAGCGCCCCGTGGCGGCGAACTCGATCGCCGCCTTGAACGAGCGGTCCGTAGGCTCGACGCTCGCCCCGTCATAGAGCACCGCATCGATCCCCCGGCCGCGCAGCGCCTCCAGGGTGACATTCACGGGATGGCTCTCCCGCAGGTTCACGTCCGTGATCACGGCCACCCGCCGGCAGCCGAGCTCCTCCATGTCGAACCCGATCTCCCGGGTTACCCCGGGTCCGTACTTGATGCTGGAGGTGTCCATCGTAAAAGCGTTTTCCAGTTTCATCCTCATTATTCCTCCCTTGGGTGATCGTCTGCGGAATGGGGTCCCGTCATGCCAGCCCGGAATGGGTGCGGATCAACCGCGCCATGGCCGAGACATCCTCGTCACCGTAGCCCTGGGAAATGAGCCCGTTCTCGATCTGTTCCACCAGGGCCGCCACCGGCAGGTAGACGCCTAGCTCGCGGGCCACTTCCAGGGCGATGATCACATCCTTGCGGTGCAGCCGCACGCGGAAACCGAGCGGGTAGTCGTTACGGATCATGTTGCCGGAGCGGTTGACGAGCCCCCAGGAGCCGGCCGCGCCCCCCGCCAGGGCGGCCGCCACCTTTTCCATGTCGAGACCGGCCTTGAGGCCCAGGGCCATCCCCTCGGCGACCGCCAGGTAGGTGCCGCAGAGGATGACCTGGTTGATCGCCTTGGCCATCTGGCCGGAGCCGACCGGGCCGACGTGGGTGATGGTCTTGCCCATGGCCTGGAAGACGGGCAGCGCTTGTTCCACATCGGCCGCCGCGCCGCCCACCATGATGGTGAGGGTCCCCTTGCGGGCGCCCTCGGAGCCGCCGGAGACCGGGGCGTCCAGCATGCGGACCCCCTTCTTACCAAGCGCGGCGGCCAAGCGGCGAGTGGCCGCCGGGCTGATGGTGGACATGTCCGCAACGATGGCGCCGGCCGCCGCGCCGTGGAGAATGCCGTCCGCACCCAGCACCACGGCCTCGACATCGGGGGTGTCGCTGACGCAGGTGATGACGATCTCGGCCCCCTGCGCCGCCTCCCGCGGGGAGGCCGCACGGCGCGCCCCGGCCGCCGCCAAGGGCTCCTCCCGTTCGCGGGTGCGGTTGTGCACCGTCACTGCATGGCCGGCCTTGAGCAGATTGACCGCCATGGCGGCCCCCATCGTTCCCATGCCGATGAATGCAACGTTCATGTGTTTTTTCTCCTTTGGTGAGAAAACAAGCGTTCAGGGGAACCGGAGTCGAGGTTCAGGGAAAACACCCGACCAGAATCAACTTTTTAGGGACGTA
>JBFYWT010000096.1:0-18645 GCA_041310895.1 Desulfobacteraceae bacterium
GTGCCGCTCGGCGAGAAAGAGCAGAAGAAGCTCGCCAAAGGGTTTCCGGACCTCTCCTTCGACGCCGCCAACGCCTGCGTCCTGCCGCCCGAGGCGGAAGCGAAGCTGATCGACATCATCGCGCAGATGAAGACCATCGACGTCATGAAGGTGGCCATCATGAAGCTTTACAACCCGCTGGCCGGGAAGGCCCCCCGATCGGCTGCCAAATATTAGCCCCTCTTCGTCTGGACAACTGCCTGCGCCTTGACCGCTTCGCGGGTCAGGGCGCTTTTTTTTTGCCGGGTTCAGGCGCCGGCCGGCCCCGGCTTGATTGACAGGTCAAGCGCTTGCTTATATTCTGAAATGTAAAAATGACGGCGATAGGCACCGGACCGAGGTGTGGTTCTCTCTTCGTTTTTGAGGCAGGGCAGTGCGCATGCAGCGAAACACCCAACTGATCTTCAGCCTGATCGCAGCGGCGGCCGTCGTGGCGGCGGGGGCATGGTTTTTTCTCCGCAACGGCCAGAGTACGGCCGCCGTCTATCGGCTGGCGCCGGTGGAAAAAGGCCCCATCGTCAGTGCCGTTTCGACCAGCGGCACCTTGAACGCGGTGATCACGGTCCAGGTGGGCTCCCAAGTCTCCGGTCAAATCAAGGAAATGCTGGCCGACTACAATTCGGAGGTCACGGCCGGGCAGGTGATCGCCCGGATCGATCCTGAGACCTTCGAGGCCAAGGTCGGCCAGGCCGAGGCCGAACTCGCCGTGGCCGGGGCCAACGTGGGCATCCAGGAAGCCGGGGTCGAGCGCGCCCAAAAAGAGTATGCCAATGCCGAGGCCGCTCTTAACAGCGCGCGCGCCCAGACCGAAAAGGCCCGCGTCACCCTCGAAAACGCCCGGCGCAACATGGAACGTCGGCTGGCGCTCTACCGCTCGGGGGCGACCTCCGAGAGCCAGGCCGACGACGCGCGCACCGCCCGCGATCAGGCCCAGGCCCAGCTCAGCAGCACCGCGGCCGACGAAAAGGCCGCGGCATCCCTGGTGGCAAGCCGCAAGGCCGCGGTCAAATCGGCCCTGGCCCAGGTCGAGTATGCCCGCCAGCAGGTTCGCCAGCGCAAGGCCGCCCTGCACCAGGCCTCGGTCGACCTCGAACACACGTTCATCCGATCGCCGGTCGACGGAGTAGTGATCGAGCGCGCCGTCGACGTCGGACAGACGGTGGCGGCCAGCCTTCAAGCACCAAAGCTCTTCACCATTGCCCAGGACCTGCGCGAATTGCAGGTCGAAGCCGATGTGGACGAAGCCGACATCGGCCGCGTCCACATGGGGCAGTCGGCCGTCTTCACGGTGGACGCCTTCCCCGGGCGCGACTTTCACGGTCACGTACTCCAGATCCGCATGGCCGCGCGCATCGTCCAGAATGTCGTGACCTACACCGTGCTCATCTCCACGAAGAACCCCGATCTGCGCCTGCTGCCCGGAATGACCGCCAATATCCGGATCATCGTGGCCAAGCGGCCGGAAGCGATCAAAGTGCCGAATGCCGCGTTGCGCTTCCGACCCGCCGGAACAGAGGGGGACGCGGGGAATCCGGCGGGCGAACCGCGCCCGGGCGCCGGGACCGAGCGCAGCGCCGGTGCCGGCGGTGAACGCAAACGGACGGGGGCGGCTCCGCAGCAGGCGGCCGACCTGGACGCCGCGCCGGCCTTTCCCGGGCGCGTGTACACCCTGGACGCCCGGGGGCGCCCGGTGCCGGTGGACCTCCTGCTCGGAATCAACGACGGCTCCTTCACCGAGGTTATCCGGGGGGATCTTACGCCCGCGCAGGGGCTCGTCATCGGCCTGGCCCCTGCCGCCGGGAATGCGCGCCCTCCCGCCCGGCGCTTCGGATTCTGACGTCGATGGCCGATCTTCTTCTCAGCACCGAGGAGCTGACCAAGCACTACCGGCTGGGGGGGGAGGTCGTTCACGCGCTTCGCGGGGTCAGCGTCGCCATCCCGCGCGGGGATTTTGTGGCCGTCATGGGCCCATCGGGTTCCGGCAAGTCGACCTTCATGAACATCCTGGGATGCCTGGACACCCCGACCTCGGGACGCTACCTGCTCGAGGGGAAGGATGTGTCGCGGCTCGATTCCGATGAACTGGCGGAGATCCGTAACCGCAAGCTCGGTTTCGTCTTCCAGAATTTCAACCTCCTGGCCCGCACCCCGGCCCTTGAAAACGTGGAGCTGCCCCTGCGCTACCGGGGCCTGCCGCGCGCCCAGCGGCACGCGCACGCCCGGGCAGTCCTTGCCGCCGTGGGTCTCGAGGGCCGCGGCCATCACCACCCCTCCCAGCTCTCCGGCGGCCAGCAGCAGAGGGTGGCGATCGCACGCGCCCTTGTCAACGACCCGGTCCTGGTCCTGGCGGACGAGCCCACCGGCGCATTGGATTCCCAGACGAGCATCGACATCATGGAGCTCTTTCAGCGGCTGAACGCGAAGGGCATCACCGTCGTCCTGGTCACCCATGAACCGGATGTGGCCCGCTTCGCCCGCAGGACCCTGAGGTTCCGGGACGGCCGGCTCATCGACGGCGTTCCGCCTGCCCACCCCAAAGAGAAGGTTCCCTACGAGGCGCCGGGAGGCGCACGCGCATGATGGTCCTCGAGCCGCTGCGCGACGCCCTGCGGTCCCTGCGGGTCAACATCCTCAGGAGCGCCCTGACCACCCTGGGCATCATGATCGGGGTCGGGGCCGTGATCGTGATGGTCGCCGTCGGGGCCGGGGCCCAGGCCCAGGTGGCCGAAATCATCAACAGCATGGGGGCCGACCTCATCTATATTTTCCCGGGGACGAGCACCACGCGCGGCCTCCGGCTTGGCGCCGGAACCGTTTCGACGCTCACCGAGGAGGACGGCCTGGCGATCAAGAAGGAGATCCCCGAGGTTCAGGTGGTGGCACCCTACATCCGCGGCCGGGGCCAGATCGTCCTTGGCAACGCCAACTGGAACACCTCGATCCTGGGAATCACCCCCGAGTTTTTCGAGGCCCGTGACTGGGGGGTCGCGGACGGGCGGGTGATCGTCCCCGAGGACCTGCGGGGCAGTAACAAGGTCCTGATCCTGGGCAACACCGTGGCCCAGAACCTCGGCGGCGGCAGCCAGCCGGCAGGCTCCCTGGTACGCCTGAACCGCGTCCCCTTCACCGTCATCGGCCTGCTCGAGGCCAAAGGGTATTCCATAGGGGGGTGGGACCAGGACGACACGGTGCTGATCCCGATGTCGATCGCCCGCACCCGGGTGCTCGGAGAGCGGGCCCTGAGCGGCCAGCTGGTGAGCGGCATCGCCGTCAAGGTCCGATCACCCGAGCTGGTCGCCCACGTGGAGCAGGAGCTCCGGGAGCTTTTGCGCCAGCGCCACCGCCTGCGCCCCGGAGAGGAAAGCGACTTCTGGATCCGCAACCAGGCCGAAGCCCTGGAGAGCCGGGCCCGATCCTCGCGCACCATGTCCCTGCTGCTCGCGGCAGTGGCCTCGGTTTCGCTTGTTGTGGGCGGGATCGGCATCATGAACATCATGCTGGTCTCGGTCACCGAGCGCACCCGCGAGATCGGCCTGCGCATGGCGGTGGGGGCCCGCCGCCGCGACATCCTCTCCCAGTTCTTGACGGAGGCCGCCCTGCTCTCCATGATCGGCGGCCTGGTCGGGATCCTGATCGGGGTGCTGGGGTCGATGGCCTTCACGGCCTTCGGGGAGTGGCCGGCCACGATCCGGTTCGAGGCCATCCTGGTCGCCTTTTCGGTGTCGGCGGCCGTCGGCATCTTTTTCGGGTTCTACCCGGCGCGCAAGGCCGCGCGCCTGGACCCGATCGAAGCGCTCCGGCGCGAGTGACGCCATGAACCTCATCTTCGCCGCCATCGTCCTTTCCGCCGTTCTCACCGCCGCCGGCCGGCAGATCGCCTGGGTGCCCGCCGACGGGCAGCCCGCGCCCATGGAGGCCCTCTCCGCCGCGATGGTGGATGCGGCCGCCGGCGCGGTGGAGCTGGCCCTCGGTCTCGTGGGCGTGATGACCCTCTTTCTGGGCCTGATGAAGGTGGCGGAAAACGGCGGCCTGCTGCGCGTGATCGCCCGGTTGATCCGCCCCCTCATGACCCGGCTCTTTCCGGACGTGCCCACCGACCACCCCGCCATGGGGGCCATGATCCTGAACCTTTCCGCCAACGCGCTCGGCCTGGGCAATGCCGCGACCCCCTTCGGGATCCGGGCCATGCAGGAGCTGAACCGTTTGAACCCGCGCCCGGGAACGGCCACCGACGCCATGGCGCTCTTCCTCGCGGTGAACACATCCAGCGTCACCCTGCTACCGACCGGCGTCATCGCGCTGCGCGCCGCGGCCGGCTCGGCCGATCCGGCCGGAATCCTTCCGACCACCCTTTTCGCCACGGCCTGCTCGACGGCGACAGCGATCCTCGCCGCCAAGATGTTCGCAAAACTGGCACCCCGCGGCCCCCTTCCCCCGGCTCCGGAGCCGCCCCTGCCGGAGGCGGCCGAAGTGACGAAGCGCGACGTGGAGGCGGCCTATCCCCTCTGGGCCAGCCTCCTGGCGCTGGCCGCGGTCCTGGCGCTGATCCCGGTGACGGTGGCCTTCGGACGATCGCTATCGCCCTGGATCATGCCCGGCCTGATGGCAGGGTTTCTGCTCTTCGGGTTATGCCGACGAGTGCCGGTCTACGAGTCCTTCGTCGACGGGGCCAAGGAGGGCTTCCAGGTGGCCGTAAAAATAATCCCCTATCTCGTCGCGATCCTGGTCGCCGTCGGGATGCTCAGGGCCAGCGGCGCCATGGACGTCCTGATCTCCGTGCTCGAGCCCTGGACCGCACGGGTGGGACTGCCGGCGGTGGCACTGCCCATGGCGCTGATGCGGCCGCTTTCGGGGTCGGGGGCCTTTGCAATCCTGGCCTCGGTCATCAACGATCCGGCGATCGGGCCCGACAGCTACGCCGGCTACCTGGTCTCCACCATTCAGGGATCGACTGAAACCACTTTTTACGTGATGGCGGTTTACTTCGGGGCCGTCCAGATACGGCGGGTCCGCCATGCATTGGCCGCCGGGATAGCCGCCGACGTGGCAGGGGTCTTTGCAGCGGTTATTGCATGCAGCTTTTTATTAAAATAGCAGGATGTTATTTGAATAAAGGTTAATATTAAAATTAACAATTTCAGGGCGGAACGTTTCACGCCGGGGAGGGCCTTTATCATGTGGAGACGGAGGAGATTTCAGAGCGTAGTGGCGCTGATGGCGGTCCTGCTGCTCGCCGCTCAAGCGGCACCGGCCGCAGGCCTCTTCGCCTCCTCCGGAGATGGAAAACCCGAGGGGCCGACCGAAGTACTCGCCGACCGCCTGGTCAACCATGCGTCTGAGAAATACGCCCAGTTCACCGGCGCGGTAAAGGCCACCCAGGGCAATTTTTCGATCACTACGGACGAATTGCGTGTCTACTACGAAGGCGAGCTGTTCACACCCCAGGGCGGCTCCCCCGAAACCCAAATCACCCGGATCGTGGCCATCGGCCGGGTGCATGTCGACAGCGAACAGTACAGCGCCGATGCGGACCGCCTGGAGTACACCCCCGCGACCGATATCCTCGTCCTGACCGGTGACAGCGCCAAGGTGACAAGCGGCCAGAGCTTCATCAGCGGCGCCAAGATAACTCTCAACCGGCGCGACGGGAAGGCCGTTGCGGAGGGGGGGCCGGCCGCACGGGTCAAGGCCCTGCTGCACCCGGAAGACAAGAGCAAGGAGCCGGAAAAGGAAAAAGGGAAGTGACGGCGGCGCCGGTCGGGGGTAACGCGCTCAGCACCTGAGAATGAAACGGTGCAAGCGGCGTATCCGCTGGGCCTTGGACATGAGCCTGACCCACTCCGCGAAAAGGGGCGCAAGGCCCGCCGTGCTCGTTATATCGGGTTCCTGCGCGCGGCGCTCGGCCTCGGCCAGCGCTTGAATCAGATCCTCGCGGTCCGGGTGTCCGCGCACCAGGTGCCGATAGGCCTCGGCCGCTTCCTGCCAGTGCCCCTGTTTTGCGAGGAGCCCGGCCATGGTCACGGTGTAATGTTGCCGGTCGTGCGCCACAGGCCACCTGCCAGCTTCACGTCAGCGCCGGGGAGGGCGCTGAGGCTTGACCAGGATCTCCTCCTGGCCGACCATTCCGAATTCCCGGCGGGCGACGCTTTCAATGTAGACCGCATCATGTTTCAACCGGTCGATCTCGACGCCTAATGCAATGTTCTCCTCGATCACGCCGCGGTTGTGCCGGGCGATACGGTCCCGCTCGGCTATCAACGAGTTCAATTCGGCAAGCCCCCGTTCGCTGAACACCATGAAGAGCAGGAGGGCCGCCAGCGCCCCGGTGGCCGCCGCAAACATAATGGCTTGTCTCTTGGTCATCGTGCGACCCGACTCCCTTGCAACAGGCCCCGCAATACGGCCAGTTCCGGGCTTCTGAAGGCCCAGGAGAGAGCAACGTAAAGCAGAATCCCACCGGCGACATTCACCCCTAAGGCGATCGCTTCCGGCACCTGGCGGACCCAGTCCAGCCCGGCCCAGAAGTAAACCGACGCCGCCATGAGCAGGGTGGCTCCCAGGGAGCGCCCCAGGCTCGTCCCTATCGCACGCCAATCCAGCCCTTCCACCTTGCTCCGCGCCGCGCCGAGCAACAAACCCAGGTTGACCCACGCCGCGAGGGCACCAGCCAACGCCAGGCCCCCGGACGCCATCGGGCCCATGAGCGCCACCCCCACCAGCAGGTTGGCCGCCATGGCGGCGGCGGCCGCACGCAGGGGAGCACGAGACTCCTGGCGCGCGAAAAACACGGTGGCCACGATTCGTGCGGCGGCAACCCCTACCAAGCCAATAGCATAATACGAAACCGCCTGGGAGGTCAAACGAACCGATTCCGCACCGAAAGCGCCCCGCTGGAACAGAAGCGCCACCAGCGGCTCTGCCAGCAGGAGCAGCCCGGCAGTGGCCGGCAGCGTGACGAAAGCAGTCATCCGCAAGGCATAGGCAAGGGTCGATGCCAGTCCCCGCCGGTCGCCCCGGGCGGCTTCCCGCGCCAGGCTGGGCAGCACGGCGGTCGCCCCGGCAACCGCCACCACCCCTAAAGGGAATTCCACCAGCCGTTCCGCGTAGTAGAGGCAGCTCACGCTGCCCTCCGGGAGAAACGAGGCCAACAAGCTGGCCACCAGGACGTTGATCTGGTAGACCGCGCTGCCCAACCCGACCGGCAGCATCAAACGCACCGCCCGTGTGAGCGCCGGGCTCACCGTGCGGGCGGCCCGCTGAAGTCCGACCCCCTCCCGGGCAAGACAAAAGAAGAGAAACAGGAGCTGCGCGCCCCCACCCACCAGTACCGTCAGCGCCAGTGCGCTCTCCGGGCAAGAGACGATCGGGGCAATGGCGAGCGCGCCGGCGATCATGGCGATGTTCAGCACGGCGGGGGTCGCGGCCGGGGCGGCGAAGCTGCCGAACACATTAAGCGTGCCCATCCACAAGGCGGCCACGCCGGCGGCAACGAGATAGGGGAGCATCAGGCGGGTCAAACCGAGCGTGAGCTCGAACTTGGCCCCTGAAAAGCCGGGGGCCAAGACATGAACGATAAGCGGCGCGGCGAGAATTCCGGCCAGGCAGACCGCCGCCAGGGCGAGGGCGAGGACCCGCGTGGCGGAGGCGGTTAGCGCCTGCGCCTCCCGGCGACCCCCTCGGGCGAGGGTTTCGGTCAGGACCGGCACGAAGGCCGCGCTCAGGCTTCCCTCACCCAGCAGGCGCCGAAGCAGGTTCGGGATGCGAAAGGCGGCCAGGAAGGCATCCGCACCGAAGCCGGTGCCGAACACCCACGCCAGGGCGGCATCGCGCAGGAAGCCAAGCACGCGGCTCGCCAGGGTCGCCGCCGCCACGCTGCCGGCCGCCCGCGTCAGGCGGATCGCTTCGGTCGCGGCGCCGGCCGCTGGATAGGGGTTGGGGTCAGGTGGCGTCAAAAGAAATCGCTTGACAGCTCAGTATGGATTGACTAATTGGGTGATTTTAACAAAATTGAGTGAAAGGAGCAACCGGCTTGGCCAACCACAAATCCGCCATCAAGCGCGCCCGCCAGAGCGAGGAACGGCGCCTGCGCAACCGCGCGAGCAAAACCCAGGTGAAAAACGTCGTCAAGCGCGTGCGCCTCGCCGTCGCCGGTGATTCGGCCGCGCCGAAAGACCTGGATCAAGCTAAATCCGTCATCGCCAAGGCGACCAAGAAAGGCGCTCTGCACAAGCGTACCGCCGCACGCAAGATCTCACGCCTATCGCGCCTGATGAACAAAAGATCCGCGTAGATCCACCGACCGAACACCGCGACCACTCCGATCACCGGTGCCGCCGTCTTCACCGACGGCGGCACCGGTGATTTTTTGTCAGAATTCGTCGATGAGCCGGCTGTAGATCCGCTCGGCCAGGCGCGTAGCCACGATGGCTGACGCCGCGCGCTGCAGATCGGAGTTGACGAAATTGTCGTTCGTCACCCGGAAGGTCTCATTGTCGGTAAGATTTTTCACCGCCCAGGCCACCTTCCCGTCGGGCTGGACCAACTGCACCTCCAGGGTCAGCGTGACCCGTCGTTCTCCGGAGACGTCCCGGCCCCGGGAGGATATGGTCTGGACCTGCAGCGATCGGATCACCCCCTTCATGATGACGCTCGCCCCGGCGGCGGTGGTTGCCAGCGCGGCCCGGTTGCGTTGGGTGAACTCGACGACGACGGCGTTGGTCACCGTGGTTTCCAGCCCGGCCTCATTGGTGCGGTTTTGGAACACGTCGATGAAGATGGGTTCGAGCCCGGCAGGAATCGTGCCGGCGCTCTGAAACCGGTAGCCGCAGCCGCCCAGCGCCAGCAGCAGCCCGCATGCGGCAAGCAGCGTTTTCCATTCGAACCGGAACATGGTGCGACGCCCCAATTCCTCGCGCGCGGCGCGCATGAACCCTTCTGCGCCCCGGCGGTTCAAACCACGATGTTGACGAGTTTGTTCTTGACCACGATCACTTTTTTCACCGGCCGGCCCTGAATGAATTTGTGAACATTCTCGTCGGCGAGCGCCTGCGCGGCGAGCGCGTCGTCCGCCAGACCGACCGGCAGGCTCAAACGGCTGCGCAGCTTCCCGTTCACCTGGATCACCACCAGGGCCGTCGCCTGCTCGATCGCCTCCTCGCGCCAGACGGGCCACTGCGCGCGCAGCAGGCTCTCTTTTTTCCCCAGGCGCAACCAGAGCTCCTCGGCGACGTGCGGCACGATCGGGGCCAGGAGCAGGGTCACGGATTCGAGCGCCAGGCGCATCAGGGCCGCCTGGTGCGGGTGGCCCGGTGCCGGGGTGACGAGCGCCAGATCGTTCAGGAGCTCCATCACGGCGGAAATGGCCGTATTGAAGTGAAAGCGGTCCTCGATGTCGCGCGTCACCTTGCGGATGGTCTGGTGGATCTTGCGCAGCAGCGGCCGCAGCCTCTCCTCCAGCGCCTCCGGCGGCCCCTCGTAGGGGCTCACCCCCCGCACCGCCCCCATCCACTCCCCCGCCAGCCGCCACACGCGGTTAAGGAAGCGGAAGCTGCCCTCTACTCCCTGCTCGCTCCACTCGAGGTCCTTTTCCGGCGGCGCGGCGAAGAGGCAAAAGAGCCGGGTCGTGTCGGCCCCGTAGCGGTCGAGCAGGGTGGTGGGGTCGATCACGTTGCGCTTGGACTTGGACATCTTCTCCACCCGCCCCACCTGCACCGGCCGGCCGCAGTGAGCGCAGCACCTCTCGCCCGATGGGCCGAGCCCGGCATCCGACGGGAAGAGATACCCGTGCTCGGGACAGGCGAGGGTTTCCTTGCACACCATGCCCTGAGTGAGCAGGCGCGTAAAAGGCTCCTTGAAATCGACCAAGCCCTCGTCCTTCAACACCCGCGTGTAGAAGCGCGAGTAGAGCAGATGCAGGATCGCGTGTTCCACCCCGCCGATATACTGGTCCACCGGCATCCAGTAGGCCACCGCCTGCGGGTCGAACATCTGCCGGTCGCAGTCCGGGCTGCAGAAGCGCTCGAAATACCAGGAGGACTCGACGAAAGTGTCCATCGTGTCGGTCTCCCGCCGCGCGGGCTCGCCGCAGGCGGGGCAGTCGACCGCGACAAAGGCGGGCAGCTCGGGCAGCGGGGAGCGGCCGTCTGCGAGCAGATCGGCATCCTCCGGCAGCTCGACCGGCAGGTCCTTTTCCGGGACCGGCACCACCCCGCACCGCCCGCAGTGGATCACGGGAATCGGCGTCCCCCAGTAGCGCTGGCGCGAGATCCCCCAGTCCCGCAGCCGGAAGCTCACCGCGCGCCGCCCGAGGGACTCCCGCTCGAGCCGATCGGCGATGGCCTCCTTGGCCCGGCCGGCGGGCAGCCCGTCGAAGGGGCCCGAGTTCACCATGACCCCCTCCCCGGCGTAAGCCTCGGTCATGCGGCCCGGGTCAAGCAACCGATCCGGAGGCATTACCACCACAATGACCTCGAGCCCGTATTTTCGTGCGAACTCGAAGTCGCGCTGATCGTGGGCCGGCACCGACATGACGGCGCCGGTGCCGTACTCCATCAGGGCGAAATTGGCGGTGTAGACGGGCATGCGCCGCCCGCTCAGGGGGTTGAGGCAGTAGGCGCCCGTGAAGACCCCCTCCTTCTCGTAGCCTTCCAGCGCGCGGTCGGAGCGGTCCTGGCGCGAGATGCGCTCCACGAAGGCCATCACCTCGGCCTCCTGGGCCCGCCCCCGGCAGAGCTCCGGCACCAGCGGATGCTCAGGCGCGAGACACATGAAGGTGGCGCCGAAGACCGTGTCCTGGCGGGTCGTGAAGACCGGGATCACCCCCTGCCCGGCCTCGAGCGGAAAGCGGATCTCGGCGCCCGTGCTGCGCCCGATCCAGTTCTTCTGCATGGTGATGACCTTTTCGGGCCAGCCGGGCAGCTCGTCGCAGTAGGCGAGCAGGTCCTCGGCATAGCGCGTGATGCGGAAAAACCACTGCCAGAGCTTCTTCTGACGCACGGGCTTGCCGCAGCGCCAGCAGGCGCCGGCCTCCACCTGCTCGTTGGCCAGGACGGTCTGGCAGGGGTCACACCAGTTGACGTAGGACTCCTTGCGGAAGGCGAGCCCCTTCTCCAGCATCCGCAGAAAGAGCCACTGTTCCCAGCGGTAGTAGGCCGGTTTGCAGGTAGCAAGCTCCCGCTCCCAGTCGTAGCTGAAACCCAGCCGCTTCAGCTGGGCGCGCATGGTGTCGATATTGGCATAGGTCCAACGGGCCGGGTGGGTGCGGTTGGCGATGGCGGCGTTTTCGGACGGCATGCCGAAGGCGTCCCACCCCATGGGGTGCAGCACATTGAAGCCGCGCATGCGCTTGTAGCGCGCCACCACGTCCCCGATCGTATAGTTGCGGACATGGCCCATATGGATGTTCCCTGAAGGGTAGGGAAACATTTCCAAGAGGTAATACTTGGGGCGGCCGGGCTCCTCCATGACCCGGAAGAGGTTCTGTTCTTGCCACCGGCGCTGCCACGCAGGCTCGATGGCCTTCGGATCGTACCTGTCTTCCATGGGCTGCACGAAGTCCCTTCTGCTTGCGGTGAATGGCCGGCCGGGGCGGAAGCGGGCCGGCGGTTGATAAAGAATCTCTACTGCCATAAGATAGGCCGGAGTGCAAGCCCGGGCCGGCCCCGAGGTCGGGCCGCCGCCGCAGGCTTACGGGAGAAATCGATTGACTTGTCTGCGCCGATCCCATAAGGAAGCAGCACCACGACGTCAAGAACCGCCTGAATTGATTGATAGAGTCAAGGAAACCGCCCCATGAGCCACACAATACTGATCAATGCCATCGACCCCGGGGAAGTGCGGGTCGCGACCGTCAAGGACGGGCGCCTCGAGGAATTCCGCATCGAGAGCGCCGCGCGCGAGATCACCCAGGGCAACGTCTACAAGGCCGTCATCGCCCGCATCGAGCCCAGCCTCCAGGCCGTTTTCGTCGATTTCGGCGCGGAGCGCCACGGGTTTCTCCAGAAGCACGACATCCACGAGGACTACCACCACGAGGAGGATGACGGCGGCGCCCCGCTTCAGCGCCTGGTAAAGCGCAACCAGGAGCTGCTCGTACAGGTCACCAAGGATCCGATCATGAACAAGGGGGCGATGCTCACCACCTTCCTCTCCCTGCCGGGGCGCTACGTGGTGCTGATGCCGGGCCACTCCGTGAAGGGCGTCTCGCGCAAGATCGAGGACGAGGCCGAGCGCGCCCGCCTCAAGGGGATCGTCGCCGAGCTCGAAATCCCCGAAGGCTACGGGGTCATCGTGCGCACGGCGGGCACGGGCTGCTCGAAGACGATGATCTCCAAGGATCTCAAGGACCTCATGCGCCTGTGGAAAACCATGAAGGGCAAGGTCAAGACGGAAAAGGCGCCGGCCCTGCTCTACAAGGAGCGGGCCCTCGTGCTGCGCTCGATCCGGGACACCTTCTCGACCGAGGTCTCCGAGGTCCTCATCGACGAGCCCAACGTGTTCAAGGAGGTCCAGGAGCTGGTGGAGATCTTCGCCGGCAAGCAGGGCCAGACCGTCAAGCTCTACGAGGGGGAGAAACCCCTCTTTTCCAAGTTTCAGCTTGAGGAGCAGATCGCCTCGATCTTCGAAAACCGCGTGCGCCTGAAGTCCGGCGGCTCCATCGTGATCGAGCCCACCGAGGCGATGGTGACCATCGACGTCAACTCCGGCAAATCGACCCATGAAAAATCGGTCGAGCTCACCGCCTTCCAGACCAACCTGGAGGCGGCCGAGGAGGTGGCGCGGCAGCTGCGTCTGCGGGACCTGGGGGGGCTGATCGTGATCGACTTCATCGACATGAAGGAGGCCAAGCACCGCGCCGAGGTCGAGCGTGCCCTGAAGGCCCACCTGAAGTCGGACAAGGCCCGCACCCGCGTCGGCCGGATCTCCAAATTCGGTCTCCTGGAGATGTCGCGCCAGCGAATCCACCCTTCGATCGAGTTCGGCAGCCACATCATCTGCCGCAACTGCCAGGGCAAGGGGCTGACTCCGTCGACCGAGACGCTCGGCATCGGGTTCCTGCGCAAGCTCGGTATGGAGACCTTCAAGGGCGATGTCACCCGCGTCAAGGCGGTCGTGCCGCCGGCCGTGGCGGACTTCCTCCTCAATCGCAAGCGCCGGGACCTGCTCGAGTTCGAAAACCGGCGGCGCATCACGCTCGAGATCGAGGCCGATCCGGGGCTCGTGCCCGGCGAGTCTAGAATCCTCAGCGAACCCTGAAGATGATGGGCTCGTAAATTGTCATTTTTTCAGACGGCTTTGTAAAAAGCAGGTTATGGCGCTCGGCGCCATCCTGTCGGTAATGACGTGTCGCCCTTGTGGGAGTGGCTTCCAGCCACAATCATCGCGGCAAGATGCCGCTCCCACAGAAGAAGGTTACAACTTCATTGGAAGCCATAGATCCCCGCCAGGGCGGGGCAGGCACGGCGCGCGAGTTCCGTGTCGCGAGGCGTATCCCGCCATGGCGGGACCGAAGCGACCATCCCGCCATGGTGGGAAAGCGCAATCCCGCCTTGGGCGGGAGAGATTGGGCTTTTTACGAAGTCGTCAAAGATAGGGTTTGACGTCCCTGGGGAAATTCAGTATATCACCCCCACTTTTAAGAAAAAAGGAGGGTCTGGTTTTGATCGACATCGCCTACGCCATGGGTCAGGGAGGAGCGCCGGATGGCGGCGCGGGAGGATTTGCCAGTTTCATTCCGCTGATCTTGATGTTCGTGATCTTTTACTTTTTGCTCATCCGCCCGCAACAGAAGCGCAACAAAGATCACCGCAGCATGGTCGCCACCCTCAAAAAGGGCGACCGCATCATCACCTCCGGCGGGTTGCACGGACGGGTGACCGGCCTGGACGAAACCACCCTGACGGTGGAGATCGCCGACAAGGTCCGGGTGAAGATCAACCGCGCCAACGTGGCAGGGGTGATCCCGTCCGCCAGCCCCCCTCCGGCCGAAACCAAAACCGAGTAGCGGTCGGCTCCGCGCGAACCGGCGACGCCGCCCCCGACGGGGGACGGCGTCGCTTTTTGTCCAGCAGAAGGATGGAACCTTGAAACGCTTTTCGTTGAGGCTGATTATCGTTCTGGCAGTGCTCATCGCGGCGGTGGTCTATTCCCTGCCCACGCTCAAACCCGGCCTGTGGCCGGACAAGCGCATCAATTTGGGCCTCGACCTCCAGGGCGGGATGCACCTGGTGCTGGAGGTCAACACGGTCAAGGCGGTCGAGAGCACGATCGAACGCAACGTTTCGGAAATCCGAGACCTGGCGCGCCGCAACCAGATCCAGAATCTCGTCCTGGAACGCCCCGCGCCGGCCAAGATTGCGGTCGAGGTCACCGGGGCCGAAAACGTCGCCAAGTTCAAGCAGCTCCTGGACAAGGAGCTGCGGGACCTGCGCTCCCGGACCCAGAGCGAGGAGGCCGACCGTCTCTCGCTCGTGCTCGACCTGGCCGACGCGGATGCGGAGCAGATCAAGAAGCTGGCGGTCGACCAGGCCCTGGAGACGATCCGCAACCGGATCGATCAATTCGGGGTGGCCGAGCCGGACATCCGGCGCCAGGGGGAGAACCGCATCCTGGTCCAGCTGCCCGGGATCCAGGACACCGACCGGGCCAAGGACCTGATCGGCCGCACCGCGCTCCTGGAATTCAAGCTGGTGGACGACACCCGCGACGTCAATGCCGCGCTCCAGGGGTCGCCGCCGCCCGGCAGCGAGGTGCTTTTCAAGGTCGATGAAGACCCGGCCACCAAACGCATCGCCCGCACCCCCTTCCTTGTGCGCAAGAGCGCGCTTCTGACCGGCGCCTCGCTGACGGATGCGCGCGTACAGATCGACTCCCAGTATGGCGAACCTTACGTCTCGATCGACTTCGACAAAAAAGGGGCGCGGGTGTTCGAGCGCGTCACCGGCGAGAACGTCGGCAAGCGGCTCGCCATCGTGCTCGACAACAAGGTCTACTCCGCCCCGACGATCCAGGAGAAGATCGCCGGCGGCCGCGCCCGCATCACCGGCCGCTTCAGCATGGAAGAGGCCCGCGATCTGGCGATCGTGCTGCGGGCCGGCGCCCTGCCCGCCCCCGTCACCATCCTGGAGGAGCGGACCGTGGGGCCCTCCCTCGGGGCCGACTCCATCCGCGCCGGGCTGATCTCGATGGCCGTCGGCGGTCTGCTGGTCCTGCTGTTCATGGCCTTTTACTACAAGCTCGCCGGGCTGCTCGCCGTTTTCGAGGTGGTGCTCGACATCGTGCTGATCGGGGCGGGGCTCGCGGCCTTCGGGGCCACCCTGACCCTGCCGGGCATGGCCGGTATCATTCTGACGATCGGCATGGCGGTCGACAACAACGTTCTGATCTACGAGCGCATCCGCGAGGAGCTGCGCCTGGGCAAGACCCCGCGCGCCGCTACGGATTCGGGCTTCGACCGGGCCACCACCACCATCATGGATGCCAACCTCACGACCCTGATCGCGGCCGTGGTCCTCTTCCAGTTCGGTACCGGCCCCGTGAAGGGCTTCGCCGTGACGCTCAGCATCGGGGTGGTCGCGAGCATGTTCACGGCCATCGTGGTGTCGCGGCTGGTGTTCGATTACGTGCTCACCACGCGCAAGGTGCGCAAGCTGAGCATTTGACACGAGCCCGCGCCGCGCGCACCGGGCTTCGCACATAAGGATCGTTTTTTATGGAACTCATCAAACCCGGGATCAATCTCGACTTTGTCGGCAAACGCCGCATCGCCTTCACCCTTTCCGGCGCGCTTATCCTGCTCAGCATCATCTCCCTGATCTGGCACGGCGGACCGCGCTACGGGATCGATTTCGCCGGCGGGGCGCTCATCCAGGTGAAGTTCGCCCAGACGACGCCGATCGACCGGATCAAGGACGGACTGAGCGCGCTGGGGATCTCCGGCGCCACGGTTCAGCGCATGGGGGCGGCGGCGGACAACGAAGTCCTGATCCGCACCGAACTCACCGACATCCAGACCGGCGAGCTGATCCCCAAACTCAAAAAGGCATTGGAGGACGCCGCCGGGACCGCCGCGGAGGTCCGGCGCGTGGAAATGGTCGGGCCCCAGGTGGGCAAGGACCTGCGCGAAAAGGCCCTGCTCGCCATCTTTTTCTCCCTGACCTTCATCGCCATCTACATCTCCGGCCGCTTCGAATTCAAGTGGGGGCAGAGCGCGATCGTGGCCGCCGCTCTGGGCGGGGCGGTTTACGGCCTTCACAGCCTCGGGGTGAGCATGCCGCTCATTATCGTCGCCGCAATCGCCACGACCCTGGTGCTCTTCTGGGTTCTGGGGCTTAAATACGCCCTGGGTGCCATCGTGGCCCTGCTGCACGACGTGATCATCACAGTGGGGGTCTTTTCGATCACGGACCGGGAGTTCACCATCACCGTGATCGCCGCCCTGCTCACGATCATCGGCTACTCGCTGAACGACACCATCATCGTCTACGACCGGGTCCGCGAAAATCTTAAAAAACTGCTCAAGAGCCCGCTCGCGGCCGTGATCAACCGCAGCGTCAACGAGACCCTGAGCCGCACGATCCTGACCGCCGGTACGGTCTTCATCGTGGTGCTAACCCTCTTCATCCTGGGCGGGGAGATCATCAGGGACTTTGCATTGGCCATGCTGGTGGGGGTGGTGGTCGGCACCTACTCCTCGATCTATGTGGCCAGCTCCATCGTGCTGACCTGGCAGGAGCGCGCCAAGAAGCGGCGCTGAGCGCGCTGTCGCCGTCCCGCGCCACCCTCAAGCCGGCCGTCATCACCCCCTTGGGCTCCAAGGGGGTTTTCCATTGATGGGCCCCGTCGCAGGGAGGTATCACAGGCGTGGAGGAGATGCTCCGCTGGTTTCAACTGAAGAGCGTACCGGGGGTGGGGAACCTGATCTTCAAGCGGCTGATCGAGCGCTTCGGCTCCCCCCGGATCGCCCTGGAGGCGAAGCGCACGGAGCTCGCGCAGGTGGCGGGCGTCACGGAGCGCCTGGCCCAGGCCATACGCTCCCAGCCGCTTCCGGAGACCGCCATGGCCGAGGTGGCGGGCGCTCGCCGGGCCGGCTGCCGTCTGCTCGCGCTCACCGACCCGGGCTACCCGCGGCTCTTGCGCGAGATTCCGGACCCTCCCCCCATCCTTTACGTGCGCGGGGCGCTTATCGCCGATGAGGCGTTGATTGCGGTGGTCGGCTCGCGCGTGCCCACGGCCTACGGCCTCGAGACCGCACGCCAGATCAGTGCGGGCCTGGCGCGGCTTGGCTTTGCGGTGGTGAGCGGGCTGGCGCTCGGCGTCGACGGAGCGGCCCACGAGGGGGCCTTGGCCGGCGGGGGGCGGACGGTCGCGGTATTGGGCAGCGGCCTTGACAACCTCTACCCGCCGCAGCATCGTAGCCTCGCCGGGCGGATCGCCTCCGCCGGGGCCGTGATCTCCGAATTCCCGTTGAAGGCCGGGCCCGACGCGCACCATTTTCCGGCCCGCAACCGGATCATCAGCGGGATGGCGCTCGGCACCGTGGTGGTGGAGGCGACGAAAGACAGCGGCTCGCTCATCACCGCGCGGTTGGCCGCCGAGCAGAACCGCGAGGTGTTCGCCGTGCCGGGCAGCATCCACTCGTTCAAGAGCATGGGGACCCATACCCTGATCCGGCAGGGGGCGATCCTGGTCGAAAACGCCCAGGACATCGCCGCCGAGCTGAAACCGCAGCTGGCAGCGCCGGAGTCCGTACGAAGGGGGCCCACCACGGCAGCCGAAACCGCCGGCGGCAGCATGTCGCTGTCAGCTGAAGAGCAGCGGGTATTGCAGTGTCTCGGCCCCTACCCCGAGCATATCGACACGCTTCAGCGCCGGGCGGGGCTGGCACCCGGTGCGCTCGCCGCCGTGCTGCTCCAGCTGGAACTCAAGGGCCGTGCCCTGCAGCTGCCCGGAAAACAATTCACCCTGGCTCCGGCCGGGCGCACGCGATCATGAGGGGTGAGGATACAGGCATTATGGGAAAACCGCTGGTGGTGGTCGAGTCGCCGACCAAGGTCCGAACGCTGAAAAAATACCTGGGGGCCGATTACACGGTGGCCGCCACGGTCGGCCACATCCGCGACCTGCCCCAGAAGGAGATGGGGATCGACGTCGAAAACGGCTTCACGCCCCAGTACACCGTCATCCCCGGCAAGCAGCGGGTGATCCAGGAGCTCAAGAAAGCGGCCGCCGGCGCCGAGGACATCTACCTCGCCCCCGACCCCGACCGCGAGGGGGAGGCCATCGCCTGGCACACGGCCGATATCCTCAAAAAAAAGGGACGCCGGTTCCACCGCGTCCTCTTTCACGAGCTGACCAAGGACGCCATCCGCAAATCCATGGCCCGCCCTCTGGAGCTCGACGCGCACAAATTCGAGGCCCAGCAGGCGCGCCGGATCCTCGATCGGCTGGTGGGCTACCATGTCTCGCCGCTGCTGTGGCGCAAGGTGAAGGGCGGGCTCAGCGCCGGGCGCGTCCAGTCCGTGGCCCTGCGCATCATCTGCGAGCGCGAGCGCGCCATCCAGGCCTTCGTCCCCGAGGAGTACTGGTCGATCACCGCCCACCTCGCGG
>JBFYWT010000013.1:0-4955 GCA_041310895.1 Desulfobacteraceae bacterium
GGCCCTGGTTCTGGTTATCTCCGCCTACGTCCTCACCGTGTTCTGGCCGGAGATCTCGACCGGCCTGCCGGACTGGTTCCAGCCCTATGCCCGCCTGCTCACTTCCAACTGAACCCGGCGCTGCGGCAGGCGGCGCGCGAGCGCCCCTGGGCACGGGGTGAGCCGTGCGGCAGGTCCTCTTCCCCATCGCCCTGGCGGGGCTGGCCCTGCTGCTGGGGGGCCTGGCGGCGAGCCTCCCCCCGGCGCACATGCTGCTCGTCGTCCTCCTGCTCATCATCTTCACGGTCAGCTTCATCAAGCCGGAGTGGGCCCTCTACATCCTGATTTTCTCCATGCTGCTCTCACCGGAGATCACCCTCGGGGAAACGGCCGGCAGCTCGCTCGGGCGCGGGGTGACGCTGCGGCTGGAGGACCTTCTCCTGATCGTGATCGGCCTGAGCTGGTTTGGCCGCACCGCGGTGGTCAAGGACCTGGGGATGTTTCTCAAAACCCCGCTGAACCGCCCCATCCTGTTCTACATGCTCGCCTGCGTGCTCTCGACCGGCTTCGGCGTCATGACGGGCCGGGTCGAGCTTAAAACCGGGACCCTTTTCGTGCTCAAGTACTTCGAGTACTTCATCGTCTATTTCATGACGGTCAACCACCTGCGCGATGCCGCGCAGCTCAGGCGTTTCGTGTTCTGCCTCTTCCTGACGGCCTTCATCGTCGCCCTGATCGGCATGTTCCAGATCCCCGGCGGCGAGCGGGTCTCGGCCCCCTTCGAGGGCCACAGCGGGGAGCCGAATTCTTTCGGGGGGTATCTCCTCTTCATCGGGATGATCGCGGCCGGGATCGCCGTCAAGACCCGCGACATCCGCCTGCGCCAGCTCCTGCTCTTCTTCATCCTGTGCCTGGTTCCGCCGTTTTTCTTCACCCAGTCGCGCTCCTCCTACCTGGCCTTCATCCCCGCCGGGCTCTTTCTCGCTTTTCTTTCGGAGCGGCGCTTCGTGATCGTGGGCCTGGCCTGCGTGGGGCTGATGTTGAGCCCGCTCTTTCTGCCTGAGATCGTCAAGCAGCGCATTTCCTACACGTTCAACCAGCCCGAGGAGCCCGGGCAGATCATGATCGGCGATGTGCGCCTCGACACCTCGACCTCCGCCCGGCTCCAGAGTTGGAAGGAGGTGCTGCGCGATTTCACCCGACACCCCATTTTGGGACATGGGGTCACCGGCTACCCCTTCGTGGACGCGCAGTTCCCGCGGGTGCTGGCGGAGACCGGGCTGTTGGGGCTGGCGGCGTTTCTCACCCTGTTGGCGGCTGTATTCAGGCTCGCCTGGGGACGCTTCCGCGAGGCCAACGACCCCTTCCAGCGCGGTCTGGTGATGGGGTTTCTGGCCGGCTATGTCGGGCTCATCGTCCACAGCGTCGGGGTCAACACCTTCATCATCGTGCGCATCATGGAGCCCTTCTGGTTTTTCGTCGGCGTCATCGCCGTCCTGCCCACGCTCCAGCCAGAGGCCCCGGCGGCGAACCCATCCCCCATCCCACACGGCCTACGCGCCCCGGCGGCCGCCCGCCGGCTGCCCGCCCCCCCGCGTCTGCCTTGACCTGCACGTCGACCCCGGCTATTTTGCCCCTGCGGAATAACCTGGTTTCAGGTTCAACGGTTCACGGTTCACGGTTGGCAGGTTCAATTGAAGATGGTGAACTCGGAACTCCGACCCGGAACTAAAAAAAGGACCGATACCGATCCCGACACCGATTAACATCCCGCATCCCGTTTTTTTTTTTAACGGTGAACCGTGAACCTTTTTTTCCGATAAGGAGCCACCCATGCGGCGCAAAGACAAGGAGATGAGCGATCCGGCGGAGATCGAGGCGGTCATCGCGGAGGCGCAGGTCGGCCGCCTGGCCATGTGCGACGGGGAGCAGCCCTATGTCGTCCCTGTCTGTTTCGGTTATCGCGACGGGGCGTTTTATATTCATAGCGCCGCCGAGGGGCGAAAAATAGGGATTCTAAAGAAAAATCCCCAGGTCTGCCTCGAACTGGAAGCGGGGGTGGCGCTCAAGCCCGGCCGCAAGGCCTGCGACTGGGGCATGCACTTTCGCAGCGTGATCGCTTTCGGCACAATTTCGTTTCTGGAGGATGCGGCGGCCAGGCGCGCCGGCCTCGACATCATCATGGCGCATTATGGGTCGGCCGAATTCGAGTACCGGCCGGAAGCCCTGGCCAAAACAACCGTTCTGCGAATGGACGTCACAGAGATGACGGGCAAGCGCGCCGGTAATAACTCCGGCGGCTGAACATCTATGCATCATGCGCGATCGACAGGAATCCTGCCCGGAAAAGTTTTTGAAGCGTCCCTTGCCGGAGTAATTATTAGCGGTCTCTTTATTGTCAGGACACTCTCCAAAAATCCCTCCCGGCCTCCCTTTTTCAAAGGGAGGGGAAGCCCATCTTTAACAAAGAGGGGCAGGGATTTTGCGGAGCATGTCAATTCAATTTGAGACGATTAATAATTTGTGTTTTTAAGAGGCATCAGGTGGCGTTGGGCGAGAAGCAGGCCGCAGATGCTCTTGGCGTCCCGGATTTCCCCGGCGCTGATCATGTCGAGGGCCTTTGGCAGGGTCAGGCGGTGGACGGCGAGCACTTCCTCGGGGTCGAGCGCTTGGGCGGCCGGGCTCAGCTCTGAGGCCAAAAACAGGAAGATCCGCTCGTCGGAATAACCGGGCACCGGGGTGATCTCGCCCAGGGTCTGCCATGCGGCGGCGGTGTACCCGGTCTCCTCGATGAGTTCCCGGCGAGCGCATTCCAGCCCCGATTCCCCGGGGACGAGGGTGCCCGCCGGTATCTCCCAGATGTACTCCTTCAACGCATGCCGGTACTGGCGCACCAGGACCACGTCCCCGCTCTCCAGCAGCGGCACGATGGCCGCCGCTCCCGGATGCTCGATGAAGTCCAGGTCGGCCGTCGCCCCGTTGTCCAGGGTCACGTTCTCCCGCACCATACGAAAGACCCGCCCCTCATAAAGCAGGCGGCGCCCGTTGACCCTCGCGCTCATAACATGCTCCTATTCCTTTATCGTTTTGTTGGCGGGCGGATGGAACTTTGCGTCTTATCCCGCAAGGGTGGGGCTTCACCCGAAAAAGGCCGGATCCTGTGGGAGCGGCTCCCGGCCTTCGTAGCCTGTACTTCGGCGGAGTAGGCTCCAGCCGCGATCGGATCCTCGCGAATCGCACTGCATCGCGGCTGGAAGCCGCTCCCACAGGGCAAGACCATGGTCGATTCTTTCTGGCTTTTCAATTTTAGGCATTTTAGTGCATTCTAGGCATTCGCTTCTCACTCATCACTTCCCCCTCTCCCCCTCCCCCATCCACCGTTCGATCGCCTCCACCACTCCGCCCAGGTCGTTGGATGCGACCACGGGGAAGCGCCGCGTGAGATCGCCGGGGGCGTTTTCCACCACGAAGCGCGTCGGGGTCCACTCGAGCAGGTCGAGGTCGTTGAAGTCGTTGCCGACCGAGGCGGTCCGGCAGCGGGGGATCCCCAGCTTCGCGGCCAGCCATGCGGTGGTCAGACTCTTGGAGACGCCGCCCGGAAAAATCTCGATCCACATCGATCGGCCGTCGAGCGGCGAAGTGGTCTGAATGACGGCAAGGTCGCTCAGGTGTTCGCGCACCGCGGCGAGCGCCCGGTCCCCCTCGCCGGGAGGGATGATGGCGACCAGCTGAGTGGCCGGTCCGAAGCGCGCGATGTCGCCGTCCAGCGGGAAGACGTGGTTGCGGTAAAGGGCGATGCGGTGCTCGAAATCCGGGTTGGAGCGGCGGTGGGCCTTGAAGCCGAAGACGTGGCTGTCCGGGATCGGGCGCTGGACCATGATGTCGAGCCCGAGGGCCGCGAGCGCGGCGAAAGCGCGGCAGACCTCTGCATTTTCGAGACTGACGCGTCGCACGATCCGCCCGGAGGGGTGCAGGAGGACCCCGGCGCCGGTCGAGAAAATCACGAAGTCGACGGGCAGGTCCGGTCCGGCCACCGTGTTGAAGGAGAAAAGCGAGCGGCCGGTCGCCACCCCCCGCACGATTCCCCGGCGGCCGAGGCCTTGCAGCGCAGTCCGGGCGCTATCGGGCAGCCGGCGGTCGGAGCCGAGCAGCGTTCCGTCCAGGTCGGTGATGAAGAGCCCGGCCGGAAGAGGGCCCTCGCTGGTGAAAGTGTCGTCTTCGAAGATGATCGCCATGAGGCAATTATATTACGGACGGCCCCTGATCAAGTCAAGCAGGCCGCAGGCCCATTCTCAACCGTCGGCTAAAGTCCCATGGAGGATCGGACGATATACCTGTTACAGCCCAGCGCCGCCCCGCCGTCTGCAGGGAGCGACGCCGGTCCCGGCCGAGCGGAGCTTGCCGTGCTGGGCCGGGAGCTGCAGATGGAGGTTGGATCGGGGATATGGGAAAGGACGTCATCATATTTTTCGACAAGCTGGGGTTCGGGTGGGTTGTGGACCGCGCCATGTTGAGCAGCATCAAGCTGGGTGTATTGGAAGAAGAGGAGCTGCCCGGCCGGTCCCTCATCAAAATCATCGAAAACATCCTTTCCGAAAAGCAGGTCTTGTAGCCCCCTCGGCTGTCCATCCCGCTTGAGCGCCCGGAGATCAAGCCGCGAGGCCTCATCCGCCGTCCGGGGTTCGCTCCGGGCGCATCCTCTGAAGCCGCCGCAAGCATCTTTCGCCGCCGGAAGGAGCTGATTGCGGCGGCGGGTAATCTGAAGTAAGGTCGCAAATAAGCAGGAGCTCCCTCGACCCCTTGACCCCTTAACGCCGCCGGCGCACGCCGGTTAGCGGTCCAATTATGCCCAACCACTATCGCAACCACCACGCCTATCGCGGCCTGATGCAGACCGACGACGGCCTGATCAGCCGGGTGATCAGCGTCGGGCGCCGCAAAATCGTTTTCGAGACGAGCTTCGGTCTGCGCGGGCC
>JBFYWT010000231.1:0-8359 GCA_041310895.1 Desulfobacteraceae bacterium
CGCCGACCTCCTTGTGGATCCGTTCGGAGGCCTCGGCCACCTCCTCGAACTCCATGCTGCTGGCGGCCGTGATGTTCATGAGCACCCCGCGCGCGCCGGCGATGGAGATGTCCTCGAGCAGAGGATGCGAGATCGCCTTTTCGGCCGCGTCGATGGCGCGGTTCTCCCCCGAGGCGATGCCGACCCCCATCAAGGCCATGCCGGCCTTGGACATCGTGGTGCGCACGTCGGCGAAGTCGAGGTTGACGAGGCCCGGCATGATGATGAGATCGGTGATGCCTTTCACCGCGTGCAGCAGGATCTCGTCGGCCCGCATGAACATCTCCATCAGGGTGGCTTTCTTCGAGGCCAGGGCCCGCAGGCGGTCGTTGGGGATGGTGATGGCCGTGTCCACCACTTTCTTGAGATCCGCGAGCCCCTGCTCGGCGATCAGGGCGCGCTTCTTGCCCTCGAACGAGAAGGGCCGGGTGACCACGGCCACCGTCAGCGCCCCCATCTCGCGGCAGATCTCGGCGATCACGGGGGTGGCGCCGGTGCCGGTGCCGCCCCCCAGCCCGGCCGTGATGAAGACCATGTGGCTCTCCTTGAGCGCGCTGCGCAGCCCCTCCACGGTCTCGAGCGCCGCATCGCGCCCGATCTGGGGATTGGCGCCCGCGCCGAGTCCCTCCGTGATGCTGTCCCCCAGTTGGATGCGGGTGTCCGCGCGGGAGACCTCCAGCGCCTGGGCGTCGGTGTTGGCGGCGATGAACTTGACCCCCTGGAGTCCCGAGCGGATCATGTTGTTGATCGCGTTGCCCCCGGCGCCGCCCACCCCGATCACCTTGATCTTTGCCGACTTCTCTGTGTCTACATACGTGAACATCGGTTGCCCTCCTGCCTGTGGGTGATGGAAAATGGTGATTGGTAAATGGTAATTGGTGTTTGGTCTTCAGTATTTGGTGTTTCGTGCTCGGTGTTTGGTAAAGAGTTCTTGGTTGTGATCAATCAGTTGCCGTGTACCGTGCACCGTGAACCGTTTCTTCACACCACATCCTTGAACCAGCGTTTCATGCGCGTCACGAGACGGTTGAAGATGTTGCGGTCCCGGATGCGGAACTTCTTTTTTTCTTTCGGGTGCCGGCGCGCTCCGTAGAGCACCAGGCCCACTCCGGTCGCGTACATGGGATTCTGGACCACGTCCGCCAGCCCCTTGAGCCCCTGGGGGCAGCCGATGCGGGTCGGCAGGTTGAAGACCGACTCGGCGATCTCGGTCACCCCCTCGAGCAGCGCCGTGCCCCCGGTCAGGACCATCCCGGAGGTGACCAGGTTTTCCATGCCGGCGCGGTAGATCTCCCCGTTGACCAGCGCGAAGATCTCCTCCATCCGCGGCTCCAGGATTTCGCCCAGGATCTGGCGGGGGAGCTTGCGCGGCTCACGGCCGTTTATCCCGAGGACCTCGATGGTCTCATCGGGCCGGATGCTGCGGGCGATGCAGCTGCCGAATTTCTTTTTGATTTTTTCGGCCTCCGGGTGCGGGCAGCGCAGGCCGATGGCGATGTCGTTGGTCAGGTTGTCGCCGCCCAGGGCCAGGACGAAGGTGTGCCGGATGTTCTTGCCCGAGAAGACGGCCAAATCGGTCGTGCCTCCGCCCAGGTCCAGGAGCGCCGCCCCGAGTTGCTTTTCCTCCTCGGAGAGCACGGCCTCGCCCGAGGCCAGGGACTCCAGCACGATGTCGCAGACGTCGAGCCCCGAGCGGTTGGCGCACTTGACCAGGTTGTGGGCCGAGGTCACCGCACCGGTGACGATGTGGATCTTCGCCTCGAGCCGCACGCCGGACATGCCGACCGGGTTCTGGATCCCGGACTGCCCGTCGACGATGTAGTCCTGGGGCAGCACATGGATGACTTCGCGGTCCATCGGGATCGCCACGGCCCGGGCGGCATCGATCACCCGTTCGACGTCCTGGGGCGTGATCTCCGCGCCCTTGATGGCCACGATGCCGCTGCTGTTGATCCCGGTGATGTGGCCGCCGGCGATGCCGGTGTAGACCGAGGAGATCTCGCAGCCGGCCATGAGCTCGGCCTCCTCCACGGCTTTTTTGATGGAATCCACGGTCGCCTCGATGTTGACGACGACCCCTTTGCGCAGGCCGATCGACGGGTGGGTGCCGATCCCGATGATGCTGATGCCGGCCTCGGTGACCTCGCCCACCACCGCACAGATCTTGGTGGTGCCGATATCCAGGCCGACGATGATGTCTTCCTTGCGCTGCATGTTCACCCTCCTCCCACGCGTCCCGGGTCGCTCTTCACCGGGTTGACGATCACCCGGTGGACATCGGTCAGGTCGATGCGGTCGAAGTCGACCGCCGGCGGGTGGGCCTTGAAGAAGGCCAGCAGATCCGCCAGCAGCCGGTACTTGACGGCATAATCGTCGTAGCCCAGGCGCACGGCCGCGCCCTCTGCGAACGCCGTGACGGTGAGGCCGAGCTCGCGGTCGACCCGGATCGCCTGGATCTGGCGTGCGGGCAGGGCGGCATTCGGCTCGCGACCGAGCGCCAGCACCTGCAGCACGGCCTCCAGCGGCCGGTTGCGCACCGGGTCCGCGGGCGGCTCCGCTCCGATGGCAAAACGCACCGGCCGCTCAGCGGCCCCCGAGCGTTCGGCGGCCTGCAGGTCGGCCGCCAGGAGACCGCTTACGACCGGAAGCCCCGCCGGGTCCGCGGCCTCCCAGAGCTTGAAGACCTCCCCTGCGGCGTTCAGTAAAAACCGCTGCCCGGCATCGACGATCGCCACCGGAACGTGCTCGCGCACCGTGATGCGCAGCCGCGCGGGCAGCTCCCGGTGGACCTCGGCCTCAGCGATCCAGGGGTGGGAGAGAAGCCCCCGGCGGGCGGCCGACAGGTTGACCCCGAGTACATTGACCCCCGGCCGGATCCCGGTCAGCGCCTGGATCTCCCTGACCCGCACCCGCTCGGCTCCCTCCACCTGGACCTCGCGCGCATTGAAATAGTCGTTCTGGATGAAGAGGTCGTGCACGAAGACGAAGAAAAGGCTCACCAGCACGACGGCCGCAGCGCCGGCGAGCAGCTTGGCGGCCAGCACCAGGCGCTCGAGGCGGGCCGCCCGGGCGCTCCGGCTGAGGTTGCGGCGCGACCCTGCCGCCCGGCGCGATGGGGTGCGAACCCGGCGGTTCATTTACTTGCCTCCGGCGCCGAGGAGCCGGTCGCCGATTTTCCAGACATCCCCGGCCCCCAGGGTCAGGAGCAGGTCCCCGGGGGCGAGGGCGCCTTTCAAAAATGCGGCCGCCGCCTCAAGGTCTTCGACCCAGACGACCTGTTTGTGGCCGTGCGCCTTGATCCCCTCGCAGAGGGCCCGGCCGTTCACCCCTTCGATCGGGTCCTCGCCGGCGGCATAGACCGGCAGCACGCACAGCAGCTGCGACTGGTAGAAGGCGCGCGTGAACTCATCGAAGAGGGCCCGCGTTCTGCTGTAGCGGTGCGGCTGGAACACCACCACCATCCGTCGCTCGGGCCAGCAGGCCTTGGCGGCCTCGAGGGTCATCTTGATCTCGGTCGGATGGTGGCCGTAGTCGTCCACCACGATCACCCCGTCTTTCTCCCCTTTGACCTCCAGCCGGCGCTGCACCCCGGCGATCTCCTCCAGGGCGGCCTGGATCCGCTCCACGGGGATGCCGAGCTCGAGGCCCACCGCGATGCCGGCCGTGGCGTTGTAGACGTTGTGCACCCCGGGCAGGTTCAGGTGGAAGCGTCCGAGCGGCTGACCGCGGTGCTGCACGGTGAAGCGGCTGCGGCGGCCTTCGAAGGCCACCTCGGCGATCTGGAAATCGGCCTGCGGGCTCATGCCGTAGGTGGTGTGCCGTTTGTGGACCTTCGGCAGGATGGCCTGGGTCGGTTCATTGTCCAGGCAGAGCACGGCCAGGCCGTAAAACGGCAGCCGGTCGATGAACTGCAGAAAGGCCCGCTGAATCGCCGCCAGGTCCGGATAGAAGTCCAGATGCTCGCGGTCGATGTTGGTCACGACCGCGATGGCCGGGGAGTAGCGCAGAAAGGAGCCGTCGCTCTCGTCGGCCTCGGCCACGATGAAGTCCCCCTTGCCGAGCACGGCGTTCGTCCCGAGGCTGATCAGCTTGCCGCCGATCACGACCGTCGGGTCCAGCCCGCCGCGCGCGAGCACGGCAGCCACGATGGAGGTGGTCGTGGTCTTGCCGTGGGCGCCGGCGACCGCGATGCTGTACTTCAGACGCATCAGCTCGGCCAGCATCTCGGCGCGCGGGATCACCGGGATCGACAGGCGCTGGGCGGCCACGACCTCGGGGTTGCTGGGCCGCACCGCCGAGGAGGTCACGACCACATCGGCCCCCTCCACGCCTTCCGCGCTGTGGCCCGCGGTGACGACCGCCCCGAGCGCCTTCAAGCGGGCGGTGATCTCGGAGGACTTGAGGTCCGACCCGGAAACTCGGTAGCCGAGGTTGAGGAGCAGCTCGGCGATCCCGCTCATGCCGATGCCGCCGATGCCCACGAAGTGGATGCGGTATTTTTTGAGGTACATGGTTTTGATCCGTCAGCCGGTCGGCCCGTTGTCTTTTTGTTCCGTCGGCCCGTCAGCCGGTCAGCCGGTCGGCCGGTCGGCGGGATGCCGCCAGACGCTGACAGTCGTCTACGATGCGCCGGGCGGCATCCGGCCGGCCGAGGGCCGCCGCGCGGTCCGCGAGTGCGTTCAACTCCTCCGGGTGCGCGGCGAAGTGCGCGATGCGGGCGGCCAGCCGCTCGCCGGTCAACTCCGCTTCCATGATCATCTCCGCCGCTCCGGCCTGGGCCAGGCGCTCCGCGTTCCGGCGCTGGTGGTCGTCCGCGGCGTGCGGAAAAGGAATGAAGAGCGCGGGTTTGCCCAGGGCCGTGATCTCGGCGACCGTAGTGGCCCCGGCGCGGCAGACGATGAGGTCGCTCGCGCGATAGCGCGCCGCCATGTCCTCGAAGAAAGCCTGGACCCGGGCGGAGATGCCCGCCGTGCGGTAGGCGGCCGCAACCGCCGCCTCGTCCGCCGCACCGGTCTGGTGCACGAACTCGAAACGCTCGCGCGGGGCGAGGTGGGCCAGGGCCTCGCTGACCCCCCGGTTGATCGCATGCGCGCCTTGGCTGCCGCCGAGGACCAGCACCGTAAAGCGCTCGCGGCCGCCGCCGGGAATCCGCCTCCCGGTTTCTTCGGCGGCGCGGACGATCTCCATCCTAAGCGGGTTTCCGGTCCAGAGTACCTTCCGGGGGTCGAAGCCGCCCGCGGTCTGCTCGAACGAGGTGTAGATCCGGTCGGCCAGGCGCGCGAGGGTGCGGTTGGTGATCCCCGGCAGCGTGTTCTGCTCGCACAGGCCGATCGGCATCCGCCGCAGCCAGGCCGCCATGACGACCGGCCCGGCCGCATAGCTTCCGAGGCCGATCACGATCTCGGGCCGGGCGGCGCCGAGGAGGGCGGAGGCGGCGAGCACCGCCCCGGGCAGCCGCAGCAGGGCGCGGGCCTGGTTCCAGAGGCCGCGGCCCTTGATGCCCTCGATCGCGATCGCTGCCAGCGGGAAACCCGCCCGGGCGAGGGCCGCGCGTTCGAAGTCGTTGCCCCGGCTGATGAAAAGCACCCGGCAGTCCGGGGCCCGTGCCCGGATCTCCTCGGCGATGGCGATCCCGGGAAAGAGGTGGCCGCCGGTGCCGCCGCCCGCGATGACGACACTGTCCGAAAGGGCCGGGCCGGCGGGCTGCTGAGAGGGGAGGGATCTCATCGCGCGGGTCTCCGTGCCGATCTGCCGGCGGCGCCGATGTTCATCAGGATTCCGATCGTGGCCATGTTCAGTACCAGCGAGGTCCCCCCGTAGCTCAGAAAGGGCAGGGTCAGCCCCTTGGTGGGCAAGAGCCCCAGCGTGACGCCCATGTTGATGCCGATCTGCAGCCCCAGGGCGGTCGTCAGCCCCAGGGCGAGGTAGACGCTGAAAAGGTCCGGCGCGTTGCGCGCGATGCGCACCCCCTTCCAGACGATGAGCGCGTAGAGGAAAATGATGACGATGACCCCCGCAAGCCCCAGCTCCTCGCCGATGACCGAAAAGATGAAATCCGTGTGCGGCTCCGGCAGGTAGAAGAGCTTCTGGTGGCTGTTGCCGATCCCCGCCCCCCACCAGCCGCCGCTGCCGAATGCCATCAGGGAGTGCACGATCTGGTAGCCCTCGTCCGAGGAGTACTGCCAGGGGTCGAGAAAGGTCATCACCCGGCGCAGGCGGTACTCCGCGTGCATGATGAAATAGGCCCCGGCCGCCCCGAGAACGACGCAGGTGCCGAGCAGGTAGGAGAGCCGCACCCCGCCCACAAACATCATCACCCAGGTCAGCCCCGCCAGGATCACCGCCGAACCGAAATCCGGCTGCCGCAGGACGAGCAGTGCCAGGACCCCCATGACGACGACATGGGGGAAAAAGCCGACCGCGGCGTTCTTGATGAGAGGGGCCTTTCTTTCAAGCGAGTAGGCCAGGTAGACGATCAGCGCGAAGCGGGCGAACTCCGCCGGCTGGAACCGGAGGCCGCCGATCCCCAGCCAGCGGCTCGACCCGCCGGCCGTGACCGCCCAGGGGGAGACCAGCACCGCCGCCAGCAGAACGACGGCGAGGGTGAGGAGTGGGTAGGCGAGCGGCCGGTAGAGCCCATAGGGCACGTGGCGGCAGGTTACGAGAAGACAGATGCCGATCGCAGCGAAGAGCGCCTGCTTTTTCAGAAAGTAGTAATCCGAGCCGAATTTTTTCAGGGCCAGGGCCGAGCTGGCGCTGTACACCATGACGATGCCGATCCCCACCAGGAAGAGCACCGGGAAGAGGAGCTGCAGGTCGTAGGCGGTGCCCCGGGCGTGGCGCGGGGCGACGGCCATGGCGGCGGCGGCCGGCATCCTCAGCCTCCTGCCGTGCCCCGCGCGGCCCGGTCGCCGGGGGCGGGCCACGAACGGACCCCGCGGCGGAAATCCTCGCCCCGGGCCTCGTAATTCGGGTACTGGTCGAAGCTCGCGCAGCCGGGCGAGAGCAGCACCGTCTCGCCGGGGGCCGCCCGCTCGGCCGCGGCGCGCACCGCAGCGGCCATGTCGGTTGCCGCGACGGTCGGCACGAGCCCGCCCAGCGCGGCGCGGATGGTGCCGGCGGCCTTGCCCATCACGACCAGGGCCTTGACCCGGCGACGCACGGCCTCGGTCAGCAGCCCGAAATTCCCGCCCTTGTCCAAACCGCCCATGATCAGGACCACCGGGGCGGCATAGCATTCCAGAGCACGCCGCACCGCATCCACATTGGTCCCCTTGGAGTCGTTCACGAAGTCGACCCCGTTCACCCGGCTCACGTGCTCCAGGCGGTGGGGCAGGCCGCTGAAGGTGTTCAGGGCCGTCTGAACGCCTTCCGGTGTGGCCCCGGCCGCGAGCGCGGCCAGGGCGGCGGCGCCGGCGTTCTCGGCGTTGTGGGGCCCCGGCAGCCGGTAGGGAGCGAGGTCGAGCGCGATCGGGGCGCGGTCCGGGAGGGTTACGGTGAGCCGCGTGCCGGCCACCTCGGCCCCCCCGGCGGCCGGCGCCGGGCGGTTGTAGAAAAACGTGCGGCTGCTGACGCCTGCCGCGAGCCTCCGGATGATCGGGTCCCCCGCGTTCAGGACGGCCGCGTCTTCTGCCGTCTGGTTTTCAAAGAGGCGCATCTTCGAGCGGGCGTAGGCCTCGAGCCCCGGGTAGCGGTCGAGGTGGTCGTCGGTGATGTTGAGCAGGACCCCCACGGCCGGGCGGAAGGTTACGATGGCGTCGAGCTGAAAGCTGCTGATCTCGGCCACGACCACATCCGCCGGGGCGCCCGCGTCGACGTAACCGATCAGGGGCCGTCCGATGTTCCCGCCGACGAAGACCCGGCGCCCGGAGGCCGCGAGCATCCGCCCGATCAGCTCGGTCACGGTGGTCTTGCCGTTGGTTCCGGTGACGGCCACGACGGGCTCGCGGATGAAGCGGGCGGCGAGCTCGATCTCGGCGATCACCGGCACCCCGCGGGCGCGCGCGGCCGCGAGCGGCGCGATGCCGAGCGGGACCCCCGGGCTGACCACGATCAGATCGGCGGAGAGAAAGCTCTCGGTGCGGTGCCCGCCCAGCTCGAGCGTGATGCCGAGGGCGGCGCGCTCGGCCACCGCCGGGCCGAGCCGATCGGCCGCGGCGCTGTCGGTGGCGCGGACGATCGCGCCCCGCCGCCGGAGAAAGCGCGCGGCGGCCAGCCCGGTGCGGGCCAGTCCCACGATCAGAATACGGGTGTCGGCGATCTGCATGTTTTGTCTCTGCGGAGGCGGTCCCAGCCGGGGTGGGGCGGGGGCGGGGGGGGG
>JBFYWT010000014.1:0-37189 GCA_041310895.1 Desulfobacteraceae bacterium
ACCCTTTTTACTTCGTAAGAACGACTTAACTGTTACCTACTGTCCGCCAGGGCGTCGGCCGGGATGGTTTATTTCCTGAAAACGGAAAACAGCTTGCCGAGAACGTTTTCGCCCAGATTGCTAAGAGCCGCCAGTTCGCCCTTGTCAAGCCAGATGCCTTCACAATCCGAACAGCGGTCGATTTTGATGCCGCGATAATCGATTTCCACAAGATGCATGCCGCATTTCGGGCACTGCATGTGATGAAGGTTCTTTAACCGCTCCTTTTCGGAGGCGGCCAGTTTCTGCTGTTTTGCCTGCTCCAGCTTTTTCAGACGTTCGAATTCAAGGAGAGCGAAATATTCCTCTTCTTTTTCTGTCGGTTGTACGGGCATCTTGTTTCTCCTTGTGTTTGTCCGATGAAAAAAAATTACGTTGATACGCCCTATATTTACTGGTGCCGCTATGGTGTGTCAATAAAAAAATGCAGCTTCCCATTAATCCGAGTGACGCAGACGGGCTTGATCGCAGCTGTCATCCCGCTTGTCATCTCTACATTTACCAATGATGGTGGGGGAGGGACCACTCTTGGGTTTCTAAATTCCGGCCGTTTCCTAGAAACGCGAGGACGTCATCAGTGGGTATGGATTTGATCTGCCTGTCGCTGAACGCTTCGTGGAACCGGGTGAAAATGAACTCATAGTTCTTGAGCGTATTTTTTTTTCGAGTTCAACCGATGGTGCTGCCTGAAAGATTGGATGGCCTGGCTGACCTTCATAGGGCACCTCCTGGTTTGATGGGTTGATTGTGAAGGGGCACTGTCCAATCTGGGAGTTTAGGATTACCAGACCAAAGGTGCAAGATTTTCCGGTATTCAGAAAGGTTGCGGGTCTGGCAACGCAAAATGAACCTCAAACCACTTTCAAATTCGTTTGATTGCTATTGTCAATTTCAAGGCTTTCTGAGCACTGACGGAGATATTCAGCTTGGCAAGGCCATTTTTCCCACCCAATTCAGATAAATAAGGCAGGGCCCTGTCCCTGACTCAGGTCGAGCGCCCTGCCTTATTTTTGGTCATAACTTGGTGCGCTAAGGCTATTTGAAGCTGTGCTGTCGCTATTTTTCAAGTTTCACAGAAACTGGGACGGCTCTTGTGATTGTGTCGAATACCGGAGAATAAGTAGGCCCGAGCTGGACAATCTCTTCAAGCTTTTCATCCGGGGCATCGGCATCGATCTTGAAAAACATCCTGATCTCTTTATAGCCCCGTGGTACCTCTTTGGATAGCCCCAGAAATCCCTGAAGATCGATATCTCCCTCCAGTCTGGATTCCACCGAATTCAATTTAATACCCTTGGCCGCTGCATGGTAGACGATCGAGGTGGTCACACATGCTGCAAGGGCGGTAAGG
The DNA here is from genome assembly GCA_041310895.1 of Desulfobacteraceae bacterium. Lineage (GTDB taxonomy): Bacteria > Desulfobacterota > Desulfobacteria > Desulfobacterales > SpSt-501 > SpSt-501. The sequence continues at coordinate 1,391 of JBFYWT010000014.1, forward strand.
GCATACTCCACCGGGTTTGGGCCGATATCCTCTCCCAACAGCAAAGGCGGTTCATCCGCATCCAGTTCAAACGGTTTATTGTGTGGGTTGTCCTTTTGGGCACCATAAAAGTTTTTAATGTATGTGCGGTTATGTCCGCCTTTGAACCATTTGTTGTTGGCTTTAAACTTGAACGTTGCAATTACAGGTGTACTTTTAATGGCATCTATTGTTTCGAACAGTTTATCCACGTCAACTCCGTTTACGGGCTCTCGGCTTTTAATTTTTTCGGCTGTCTGTTTCATAATATTCTTTCCTTTCATTTAATCTTTCGTGATCGATGCGGTTTTTGTTAAGCTGAACCCACAACCAAAGATGCCCATCCCGCTTATTTTCGATCACCTTATCTGGTTTTTTCTGCTTGCGCCGCTATCGCGATTTTTCCCGCACCCATGAACCGGGATGCGGTCAATTTCACGTCCGCCCGGCTCCAGGCGGCATTGAATCGGCGCTCGATCACGGCCGCTTGTTCTTCCTTGCCCTGGACGCGGAGGCTTTGCATCAAACCAAACAGGGCCCAGCCGTTCTCGCGGTTGTGATCGAGGTCCTGCCAGTAAACGGCTTCCGCCTCAGCGGCCCTGCCGGCGGCCAACAACACCGCCCCCAACGACTGCCGCACCGGCACATGCCAGTCCGGGGGCTCCATGTAAATCAGGTTGTCTTCAAGAAGCACTCCGCGATGAAGCCGGGCGATGGCCTGCTCGAAATCTCCCCGCGCCGCGGCGATCTCCCCTGCCAGCACCTCGACAGCGATTTCCAGAATCGCAAGCGCGCCGTTCCGCGAAAAGGTAACTCGCAGCCCCTTCATCGCATCCATTGCTGCGATCTGTTGCAAGTGGCCGAGCTCCCGGGCCGCATCCTCAAGTCGGCCGGTGGCGGTATAGGCCAGTCCGCGTGCGTAGTGCCAGACCCCTTTTATAAAGTGCACGTCCTGGTCCGGGGCGGGTTCCTTGAGGATCTCTTCCCATTTCCCAAACCGGGTGTAGGCGAACAGAGGGGCTACAAGAAACTGCTGCAGCAAAGCCATCGACCGCCAAGCTTCCTCCGGGATTCGAGATGCCACCTTAAGCGCGGCCTCGATGGAGTCCCGGCTGCGCCCCTCCATGCTCGTAGAGTCCCACAAGAAATGAACGTTGTGCGGGTAATAGGCCAGCGGGTACACCCCCTGGGCACGACACTGGGTGATGTAGTCTTCGTCGGCGGCAATAGCCATCTCGTTGGTTCTGCTGGCATCCGCGTAGCGTCCGAGCTGGCGGAAGATGTGCGACGGCATATGCACCAGGTGCCCGGCTCCGGGCGCGAGCGTCAGAAGCCTTTCAGCGGCGGCTTCGGCCAATTCGGGGCGTCCTACTTCAACCGTGTGGATGTAGAGGTGAATAGCTCCGGGGTGGTTCGGTTGCCGGGCCAGCACGGATTCCAGCACGCGCATGATCTCAAGGGTCTCCGGATAAGGCGCGCCGTCCCGCATCCAGTAATCCCAGGGCCGCAGATCCATCAGCGCTTCCGCATACAGAGTGGCAGCATCGAGATCGTCCGGGAAGCGGTTGTGCAGCGCACGCATGGCGTCGGCATACGCTCGATCTAGTGCACCCCGGTCAGCATGCGCGTCGCCGGAATAGCGCCGAGACAAGGCCTCGATGTAGGCCTGCTCCTTTTCAGAGACGCCCTTCTTCAGCGTCATCGCCCTCTGAACCAATTTGTATGCTTGAGGCTCCGCATCAGCTGACATGTTTATGTTGATGTTGGGACCGCCCACCAGCGCCATGCCCCAATATGCCATGGCGCAGGCTGGATCAAGACGCGCCGCCTCACCAAAGGAACGGGCAGCTTCCGCATGGTTGAACCCGTAGGCCAACATCAGAGCCTGGTTGATGAAGAGTTGGGCATCTTTTGAAGTCGTAGTGACCGGGAAAATATAGCTGCCCAAGTTCTGCAGCCGAGGGGCTCTCTGGTCTGCTATGGCAACCGGTGGACCGTCATGATTAGGGCCTGCCGATACTGGTGAAATGAGACCGTTCATCCCAACTCCGAGAGTTAGGATCACGAATGAAGCAATCAAGATATGTAGTCGAGTTTTCATAAACGCCTCGCAACGATGTTGGAGAGTTGATGGATTGGACCGATGCTTTGGCTTTCCGAAAACCGCTTCGAAGGGAATTGGAGGTTCTAAATTCAGCCTGAGCGAATCAATAAAATGCGATGAGCGAGAGAGAAAATCGAAATATAGCGTTCCACAGCGGCTTAACGGAATTGAACGCGGCTAGGACATGAAAAATTTGGATCAAGAAGATCAGAGTGCTCCATGCACCTCAGCCGATATAAAACCATAGTGTCACGGTGTGGGATTTCAAGGGGGAGCGAATGAATTTTCGTACAACACGGCTGTACAAGGACCGCTCGCGCCTCGCGGTCTGTATTGCTGTTCGTTCGTTCCGGTCTTCGCGGTGCTCCTCCTGGGCGAGGCCCTCACGCTCTCTCTCGCCGCGGGTGCGGCACTCGTCTGCACCGGGGGGTGCCTCACCACCCTCGGCGGCCACCGCTCCTGAAGCGGCTTTTTTCACCAAGCTGCCGGCAGCTCAGGCGATTCAGCACCCCGGCAGAAGCTTCCAAGCTTTGATCCTCTGATCCCCGACTTCTTCAGGTAACATCCTCTGAGGTTTGGTCTGAATAATTCACATCATGATGTGGCCTATCGAAAACGATATCAAGTTGGCCGCTTATCGATCCATATCGACCAGAAAGTGCCCCTTGGCATTGAGCCTGGAGCGGTCGATGACCTCGAATACACCCAGCCCGAAGCCCAATCCGGTCACATAAACCCGGCTCCCCAAACCATGGACACTGCGGGTCTCACCCGGCGCAGCGTAAGCGCCAACGATGCGCAGAGATCCGGGCCTGCGGATATCGATGAGTTGGAGGCCGTGGGAGCCGTCGGCGGCAATGAGAAGATTATACAGGGGGTAAACGTTTTGAGCCTCGCCGGGTGTTTTCACGGATCCGACGACTTGCGGCCTCATCGGGTTTCTTATGTCGATCGCAACAATGCCTTCAGCCAAATCCGCCACATAGGCATGGTTGGAAATGACGTGCACCGAGCGTGCATCGCGCAAGCCGCTGATGGAAGAAACCATTTTTGGATCGGTAGGTCTGCGGATGTCAATGATTTGAAGTCCAGCCCTGCCGTCAGCCACAAAGGCATGGTTGGCGGCGACATCGACATGACACGCTTCACCCGGCGTGTTGATTGCCGCCACGACTCGCGGACGCGCTGGGTCACGAATATTGATGATCTGAAGACCTGACGGCCCATCCGCCACGAGTGCATAATTGCTGAAAACAATAACCTCGCGTGCGTCCCCCGGTGTATCAACCGAACCGGTAATCACTGGATTGGTCGGGTTGCGAATGCCAACGATTTGAAGACCAGCGGAGCCGGCCGCCACATAGGCAAAGCTGCCGGCTGCGAAGACCCCCTTCGCCTCACCGGGCATATCAACTGTTGCCACCCGCTTTGGATCGGCCCGCCTGCGGATGTCAATCACGGATAACCCGTTCCCCCCTCCCGCAACATAGGCATGATGCCCGAGTACATACACATCCAATCCCACCAGTGGCCTTTCCCCCGCGGTGGCTGCAGCCGATATCAGACTCTGGAAAAGCGCCGAACACATCACCAGCAGAAAAAAAATTCGTATCATAAGCCCTCTTCATCCATGGAGATTGAATCGTGCCGTTATTGGAACGCAATCGACAAGCACCTCCAAAATTGCACGTGCTCCCTGACGGCGGATTCAGGGATAGATGGTGCCGCGAGGCGATCTGCCGTAAAATCCGATCAACGCCATGCCGGTGCGCATTATTTGTTCTTGCGCCAGCGGTGGTGGCTGATGCCGAGTTTTTTGACGCGGTAGTTCAGGGCGCGGGGCGAGATCCCGAGCTGGCGGGCGGCGTCCTTCTGGATCCATAGATTGTCATCGAGCGCGCGCGAGATGAGCTCCCGCTCCTGGTCGGCCGTCAACTTGAGATTCGGTTTCAACTCCACCGCGGGGGCCGCCGGACGGTGGAGCTCGGGCAGGGAGACGCTTCCGGGCTGAATGACCGGTCCCTCCTCCACCAGGATGGCGCGTTCGATCGTGTTCGAGAGCTGGCGGATGTTGCCGGGCCAGGGGTATTCCTGGAACATGCGGATCACTTCCGGGGAGAAGGCGGTGGCAGGTTTCTTCAGTGAGCGGCCGAGCTTGTTCAACAGGTAGAGCGCGAGCGGTTCGATATCGGCGCGCCCCGCGCGCAGCGGCGGCAGGTGGATGCGCAGCACGTTGATGCGGTAGTAAAGATCCTCCCGGAATCGGCCTTCCCCCACCAGCGACTCGATATCACGGTTGGTGGCGGCGATGACCCGGACGTCGGACTGGATGGTTTTGTTTCCGCCCAGACGCTCGAAGGATTTGTCCTCGAGCACCCGCAGCAGCTTGGACTGCAGCCCGAAGGAGAGCTCGCAGAACTCGTCCAGGAAGAGGGTGCCGCCGTGCGCCTGCTCGAAGCGGCCGGTGCGGGTCTTGTCGGCCCCGGTGAAGGCGCCCCGCTCGTGTCCGAAGAGTTCGCTCTCCAGAAGGGTCTCCGGGATGTTGGCGCAGTTCACTTTGATGAAGGGCTTTTGGCGGCGTGGGCTGTTGAAGTGGATGTTGCCGGAGACGAAGCTCTTGCCGGTACCGGTCTCGCCGGTGATGAGGATGGTGGATTCGGTCTGGGCCAGGCGACCGATCCCGGACATGGTCTTCTGCATCGCGGGGCTGATGGCGATGATGCGCTGGGGGTCGTAGATCACGTCCTGTTCGCGCCGGAGGTAGTCGACTTCGTTCTGGAGACTGCGGTGCTTGATGGTGTGGTGCACCGAGTGGCTAAGCTTCTCGGGTGCGAAGGGTTTGGTGATGAAATCCGCGGCCCCGGCTTTTACGGCGGCGACGATCTGGCCGGAATCCGGGACACGGGAGACGACGATCACCGGGGTGTAGGGCGACAGCTGGTGGAGGGTCCCGATGACGCCCTCGATTTCGGTGTGCGGATCGCGCAGGTCGAACAGGATCAGGGCGAAGGACTCCTTCTGAAGCCGCTTGCCCGCATCGAGGATGCTGGGGGCGAGGCTCAACGTGAAGTCCTGGGCCAAGGCGTCGGCGTACGCGCCCGCCTCGTTTTCGACCTCGCCGATGATGAGAATGCGCTCCTGCATCAGGTGCTCCCTATCGCTGCCGCTGGTGCCAGTGCCAGGCGGTGGCAATAATATTCTCCAGGCTGCTGTACTGCGGCGTCCAGTCAAGCTCCCGCCGCGCCTTTTCATTGGAGGCGATCAGAATGGGGGCGTCGCCCGGGCGCCGGGCGGCGGTTTGAGCGTGGAGCGGGCGCGCGGTGATCTCCCTGACCTTGCCGATGACCTCCCGCACGGAATACCCCTGGCCCTGCCCCAGGTTGAAGGCGCCGCCCGGACCGCCTGCCAGCAGGTGCTCCAGCGCCAGGACATGGGCCCGGGCCAGATCGGTCACATGGATGTAGTCCCGGATGCAGGTCCCATCGGGCGTCGGGTAGTCCGTGCCGTACACCTCCACCGGGCTGCCGGCGAGGGCCGCCGTCAGCAGGCGGGGGATCAGGTGGCTTTCGGGCGTATGCCGCTCGCCGATCTCACCCGAGGCGTCGGCCCCGGCGGCGTTGAAATAACGCAGCGCCAGCGAGCGCAACCCCTGGGCCGTGCCGAAATCGGCCAGCATAATCTCCACCATCTGCTTGCTCCAGCCATAGGGGCTTAAAGGTGCCCGGGGGTGCTCCTCGTCGATCGGCACCCGCTGCGGGCTTCCATAGACCGCGGCCGATGACGAGAAAACCATCTGCCGGATCCCGTGCGCCGCCATGGCCCGGAGAAGATTCAGCGAGCCGGCGACATTGTTTTGGTAGTATGCCCCCGGGTCGGCGACCGACTCCCCCACCTCGATGAATGCGGCAAAGTGCATGACGGCGTCGATCCGGAAGCGGGCCAGGCAATCGGCGAGATCCGCGGTGCGGGTCGTGCAGCCCTGATAAAAATCGCCCCAGCGAAGGTGCTCCCGGTGACCCTTGACGAGGCTGTCGAAGACCACCGGATGATACCCCCGGGCGGCAAGCTCCTTGCAGCAATGGGCGCCGATGTAGCCTGCGCCGCCCGTGACGAGGATGTTCATATAGCAATGCCTATAATGCCTAAATTGCCTATAATTCAAATGGGTTTCCAGCATGCTGTCTTAATACCCAAAAAGGGGTCCCACCTTATCCGAGCTTCCTTTTAGGGTTTCGTGTAATTACGACATTGTATTTATATCGGTTGGCTCCCTGAATCCTTTAATTTTAGGCATTATGGCATTTTAGCGCATTTTAGGCATTTCACATATACCCCTTCTGCCCCAGATAGAGCAGGATCTCCTGGGCGGCCTCGTCCGGGGTGAGGTTCGCGGTGTCGATGCGGACCTCGGGGGACTCGGGCGCTTCATAGGGATCGTCGACGCCGGTGAACCCCTTGACGAGCCCCGCGCGGGCCCTGGCGTACATGCCCTTGCGGTCGCGCTTTTCACACACCTCGATCGGGGTGGCCACATGGACCTCGATGAACCCCCCGTAGGCTTGGATCCCGCGGCGGATCTCGGCCCGGGTCTTGGCATAGGGTGCAATCGGGGCACAGATGGCGATGCCCCGGTTCTTGGTGATCTCGGAGGCCACAAAGCCGATGCGGCGCACATTGATATCCCGATGTTCTTTGGAGAAGGTGAGCTCGCTCGACAGGTTGTGGCGGACGATGTCCCCGTCCAGGAGCGTAACCGGGCGCTCGCCGCGTTCCAGGAACTTGGAGTAGAGGATCCGGGCAATGGTGGACTTGCCGGCGCCGGAGAGGCCGGTCATGAAAATGCTGAACCCCTGCCGGTCCGGCGGGGGATAGGCCTGCTGGAGCTCGGCGATCACTTCGGGAAATGTGGCCCACTCCGGGATCCGCCGCCCTTCGCGCACCCGGCGGCGGATATCGGTGCCGGAGAGGGAGATGCCCTGGGTCCCCGGCGGGATCTGGTCGGCGCCGCGGTACTCGTCCTCGAAGGGGAGGTAGACCATCTCGGGAAACGAGATGATCTCGATTCCGATCTCCGCGGCGTGTTCGGCGACCAGCCGGCAGGCGTCGTCCGGCCCGTAGAAAGGCTTACCGTTTGGATCGCACCCGGGGCCGCCGTGGTCGCGGCCGGCGATGAAATGGGTGCAGCCGAGGTTACGGCAGACGATGGCGTGCAGCAGGGCTTCGCGCGGCCCGGACATGCGCATCGAGAGCGGCAGCAGGTTGAGCAGGTAGGCCTCGGGCGGGTAGTGCTGCACGACCTTGCGCACACAGCGCACCCGGGTGTAATGGTCGAAGTCCCCCGGCTTGGTCATGCCGGCCACGGGCAAAATCAGCAAGTTCGCCCGGGCCTGGCGCATGGCCTGCAAGGTCATTTCGAACTGAGGCCGGTGGATGGGATTCTCGGTGATGAACCCGACCGTGCGCTTCCAGTTGAGCTTGCGGACGGCGACGCGGATTTCAGCGGGGCTTAGCCGGATCTTGCGGAAATCGTAGTGCAGCGGCAGGCTGATCACCTCGATCCGCCCGCCGATGTAGACGTCGCCGGTCCGATTGAGCAGGTAATCGGCCCCGGGGTGGGAGGGGTCGAGGGTGCCGTAGATCTGATGCGCCTCTTTCTCCCGGTCCGCCGGCCAGATGTCCTCAATGTGCATCACCGCCAGCAGAAACCCTTCCGGGTCGCGCAGTGCGACCGACTGGCCCGCCTCCAGGCTGCGGGCCATGGTTTCGGAGACGTCCAGGCAGATGGGAACCGGCCAGACCGAGCCGTCCGCAAGGCGCATGCGGTCGAGCACCGGCTCGTAATCGGCCCGCGTCATGAACCCGTGCAGGGGATGAAACCCGCCGCTGGCCAGCATTTCCAGATCGCAGAGCTGCCGATCGTTCAAAGTGATGTCCGGCATGCTGACGGTAAGCTCTTTCAGCAGTGCCGCGCGCGCGTCGTCCACCAAGCCGCATGCAGTTTCCGATAGGGTCGATGCCATGGGGATCCTTTATGAATATGATCGGTGAATTGACTCCGCCACAGGCTGAAGCTATTCTATTCATATCAAATTTCAAATTTGAAATAAACTGCTGCGCGCCCCCCCGGCGCCAGGGGATCAAGTGACACCAGACCAGGATTCTGACCAAGGGACCACGGCGATGACGGACCAGCGGGTTACGGCCGAGCGTACGGAACCGTCTCGGCCGGCCATCCTGGCGCCGGCCGGGAACAAAGCCTCCTTTCTGGCGGCCCTGGCGGCCGGGGCGGAGGCCGTCTACTGCGGGCTGAAAGCCTTCTCGGCCCGCATGGAGGCCAAAAATTTTTCCGTGGAGGAACTGGGGGCGCTGACGGCGCTGGCCCATGCCCAGGGCACCCAGGTCTTCGTGACGCTGAACACGCTCATCGCGCCCGGGGAGCCCGATGAGGCCGGCCGCCTGCTCGATCAGTTGAACCGCTGGGTCCACCCCGATGCCGTGATCGTCCAGGATCTCGCCATGGCGGGGCTCGTGCGGCAAACCGGCTTTGCCGGCCGGGTGATCTGGTCCACGCTCGCGAACGCCGGATTTCCGTCAGCGCTGCCGTGGATACGGGAGAGGCTGCCGGTCGACAGTGTGGTCCTGCCGCGCGAGCTCTCGGTCGACGAGATCAAGGCCATGGCGGCCGCCTGTCCCCCGGGGCTGGGCCTCGAGGTCTTCATCCACGGAGCCCTTTGCTACGGTGTCTCCGGGCGGTGCTATTGGAGCAGTTTCCTGGGCGGCAGGAGCGGGCTGCGCGGCCGCTGCGTTCAGCCCTGCCGGCGGGTGTACACCCAGGGCGGCGAGCGGCGGCGGTTCTTCTCCTGCCAGGATCTCAACCTGGATGTGCTGGTCAAGGTGCTGCTGAAGATCCCCCAGATCCGCGCCTGGAAAATCGAAGGGCGCAAGAAGGGGCCGCACTACGTCTACTACACCGTGTCGGCCTACCGGATGCTGCGGGATCACCCCGGCGACAGCCGGATGAAAAAAGCGGCGCTCGAACTCCTGGCCCGTTCCTTGGGCCGCCCCGGGACCCACTATCATTTCCTGTCCCAGCGGCCTCAGAACCCCGTGAACACCCGGGACACCACGGGTTCCGGCCTGCTCGTCGGCCGCATCAAGGGCGGCGGCCGCGCTCCCTTCTTCACCCCGCGCGAGGAGTTGCTGCCAGGGGACCTGCTGCGGGTCGGGTATGAGGATGAGCCGGGGCACCGCATCGAGCGCATCGGCCGCGCGGTGCCCAAGGGGGGGCGTTATTTTCTCTCAGCCGCCGGGCGGGCCGTCGCCGGAGAGACTGCGGTCTTCTTGATCGATCGCCGTGAAAAGGCCCTGGGTGACATGATCCAAGGCCTCGATGCCAAGCTGGCGGACCTTGCTGCTCCGTCCTGCCCGCCTTCCTCCTTCCGCTGCAAGAGGCCGGAACCTTTCAGCGGCCCTTTTGAAACGATCGAGATGACCGTCACCCGTGAGCTCCCCCGCCGCCGCGACACGGGCGTCGGCGGGGTGTGGCTGAGCGCGGAGGCGCTCGCCAAAGTCTCCTCGCGGGAGGGCCGCGAAGCCTGGTGGTGGCTACCGCCCGTGGTATTCCCGGACGATGAGGAGGCGTTGCGAGGACTGATAGCCGCCGCCTGCTCCCGTGGCAGTCGCACCTTCGTGCTCAACGATCCCTGGCAGGCCGCGTTGTTCGCCGCTGCCGGCCGCGGGCTGCGGCTCTGGGCCGGGCCTTTCTGCAACCTCGCGAATCCCCTGGCGCTGGAGGCGGCGGCCGGCCTTGGTTTTGCCGGGGCCATCGTCAGCCCGGAGCTGAGCGGCGCGGATTTTCTATCACTGCCGCGGATGAGCCCCCTGCCGCTGGGGGTTCTTGTGAGCGGAAACTGGCCGCTCTGCGTAGCCCGCACCGTCGCCGCGGAGCTGAAGACCGAGTCGGCCTTTCTAAGCCCCAAGGGGGAGGAGGCCTGGGTCGTTCGGCACGGGCCGCTTTTCTGGGTCTACCCCAACTGGCGGTTGGACCTGCAGGATCGGCGCGGGGAGATGGAGAAGGCCGGCTATCGGCTCTTCGTTCACCTGATCGAGCCCGTGCCGCCGTCGGTCAAACTTAAGCAGCGTCCGGGCGGGTGGAACTGGCAGGTGGGGCTGCAGTAGAAAAAGTGCCTAAAGTGTCAAGTGCCTAAAGTGCCTAAAGTTCAAAAACCATCCAGCGGTTGGCCCCCACAGGCGTAAAATGATCCGCAACCCTCCTCAACTTTAGGCACTTTAGCTCACTTTAGTCACTTTCAACTCTCCTCACTTTTTCTTCCTCAGCCGGCGCATGGCGATCTGGAGGCTGGTTTGCATTCGGCCGATCGCCTGGGCCAGCAGGCCGATCTCATCGCGAGTGGCGACGTCGATTTTAACCTTTAAGTCGCCCATGCTCATGCGCTCGGCGGCATCCGTCAGCTTCATGAGGGGCGATACCAGGGAACGGGCCGAGAACCAGGCGATGGCGATGACCAGGAGCACCGTGGCGCCGAGCAGCGCCAGCGCGAAATGCTGGATCACCTCCATGGCTGCGAAGATTTCGCTTTCTTCCTGCTGCAAGGCCAGCACCCAGCCGTTCGTGGTGCTGGTACGCGCGTGGCCGATGGCCGGGCGTCCGTTCTCCCCCGCGAATGGCAAATTGGCCGAGGTCCACCCCTTGGCACGGAAAGCGGAGATCAGGGGGGTGGAGTTCAGGTTTTCGCGTTTTTCAAAGAACAGTTTTTGAGGGTGCGCCAATACATAGCCCTTTTCATCCAGGAGAAAGGCAAACCCGGTTGACCCCTTCTTCCAGTTGGCGATTTTTTTTGAAATGTCCTCCACCGTCATGGCGGCCGCCATGACGCCGACCACGCGCTGGCCGTCCCGGATCGGTACGGCCAGCACCAGGGCGGGGACCTTGGAGGTTCGCCCCACGACCGACTGCCAGGCGAAGGCCCGGCCGGCCATGACATCCTTGTAGTATTGGCGGTCGGCGTAGCTCACGAGCTCGCGGCCGTCGTTGCGGGCGACGTTCATCCCCTTCGGGTCGACGGTGAAGACCAGGTACATGAAGGGGTAGGCCTGGTGAATCGCCTTCAACGCCGGTTCCTGCCGCTCGCGATTCATGGAGACGATCTCCGGTAGGGAGGCCGCCATGCGCAGCAATGCGGCGTTGTGGTTCACCCACGCGTCGATTTCGTCCACCATGCCCTTGGCCGTCTGGGCCATCAGGGCTTCCGAATCGCTGCGGATGTGCTCGTTCATCTCCCGGAAGGTCAAAAACCAGAAAAACCCGAAGGGGAGAAGGCTGATCAACAGCATGACGATGAGGGTCTTGCTGAACAGGCCGAAGCGCACCTTCCGGGTGGCGGCCGGAGGTTCCCAGGCGGGGCTCTCCGGGGGGGGCTCCTCCGCCGGAGGCTCTCCCGCGGGAGGGGGTTGCTCGGCGGGAGGCTCAGGTAAAGCCCCGGTCGTCGCCTCCATGACGGCCTGGGTCATCCCCAGTGAGGTCAGGTCGAGGTCGAGATCCGGCGGGACCGCATCGGCCGCGGGCGGTTTCGTCACGTGGATCAGCTGGCCGCAGGCCTTGCATTTGACCTTGGCCGTATCGGCCTTCATTCGGGTCTCATCGATCCGGTAACGCTTTCCGCAGGCGTCGCAGGCGACCGTTATCATGGGGGATGCTCCTGTGTCAGGTTTTGACCTTGTTTAGAATAGGAATCATCGATTTCTTGAATTGAATGCGGCTGCCTTCGTCCGGGATTTCGAGGGCGACACGGTTGATGATATCTGCGGCCTGCTCCAGGGGGAAGCGGGAGGCATCCAGGCCCATTTCCGCCAGGACGTCTTCCATCAGGATCTCGGCCATGGGCCCTACGATACGGGTCAGGTTCGAGCGCAGGGAGTTGAGAAAGGAGCGGTCGAGCGGCGGCACGTCGCGTTGGACCGGTTCGATCAGTCCCTGGGCCAGGAGCGCGGCGAGGGTTTGCTTGAAAGTAGGGGTGTCCATCTCCGCCTCGGCGGAGATCTGGTAGAGGCTTTTGCCCTCCTCGATCACCATCAGCAGGCGAATCATGTCGGCATTCAACGACACCGCCTGCATGTCCTTGCGGATCTTCTTGCGATAGTGCACGCTGTCGACGGGTTTCAACGGAGTCGCCATGATAGTAAATTAAATGACACTATCGGGGATCTGTCAAGTTAAAATGGCTTAGAAATCCAAAAGGTTGTAACGGTCGGCCGAAAGGCTCAGGGCTGGGGCTTGGTCTTTTTCTCGATCTCCTCCTTGAGCTTTTTCTCCATTTCGGCAAAGAGGTTTTTCTTTTTTCCCAGCTGTTCGGCCTGGATGGATTCGACCCTCCGGGCGATCCCCTTTTGGAGGTCCTGGAATTTTTTGACCTCATCTTCGAGTCGGGGGCCGGTTTCCCCGCGCGGAATCTCCTCCAGTTTGCGATGGTCGCGAATGAAGAAGCGCGCCCCGAACGATCCCTGGACCACCGCCTCGACGATGCCCAGCTCGGCCAGGCGGCGCGAGACGAACCCCGCCTTCTCCCCGGAGAAGTTCAGCATCCGGCTGATCTCATCCAGCGTCGGCGGAACGCCGTGCAGGTGCTCGTGGACCCGGATGGCGGCGACGAAGAGATGGGACTCGCTGTAGAGATCGATCGGCCTGGCTGTCATGTCGGCCCCGCGCGGCGGTGTAAAAACGACATCATCTCGGCTTGACTTGCCTGTGGCTTGAGAGTACCATTTACTTCTAATTTGTCAACCGTTGAAAACCCTAAGACGGCCCGCTTCCTGCTGCCGCGGGCGCCGGGAGGAACCGATGACCGAAATTATTGAAATCAAGGCCCGTGAGATCCTCGACTCCCGCGGGAACCCTACCATCGAAGTGGACGTGCACCTCGCCTGCGGCGCCATGGGGCGTGCGGCGGTCCCTTCAGGGGCCTCGACCGGGACCCGCGAAGCCCTGGAGTTGCGCGACAAGCGCGCCAAGCGTTACGGCGGCAAAGGGGTGGGCACGGCGGTGGCCAACGCCATGACCCGCATCGCACCGGAGGTGCTCGGGATGGACGCCGCTGACCAATCGGCCCTGGACCGGCGCATGATCGAGCTCGACGGCACCCCCACCAAGTCCAAGCTTGGCGCCAACGCGATCCTCGGGGTCTCCATGGGGGCGGCGCGGGCCGCGGCGGAGGCCTACGGCCTGCCGCTCTACCGCTACCTCGGCGGCATCATGGCCCACACGCTGCCCATCCCCATGATGAACATCGTCAACGGCGGCGTGCATGCCTCCAACAATCTGGATTTCCAGGAATTCATGATCATCCCCTTCGGTGCCGCCTCCTTCGCGCAAGCGGTGCAGATGGGGGCGGAGACCTTCCATTGCCTGAAGGCCATTTTCAAAAAACAGGGGTTGAACACGGCCGTGGGCGACGAGGGTGGATTTGCCCCGGATCTGGAAACCAACGAGGCGGCCCTGCGCTTCATCCTGCAGGCGATAACTGATGCCGGCTACCGGCCCGGGAAGGACATCGGGATCGGCATGGATGTGGCCGCGAGCGAGTTCTTCAAGGACGGGAAATACATTTTAAAATCGGAAAACAAACGCCTGAGCGCGGCTCAGATGATCGACCTCCTGGAGGGGATGGCGGAGCGCTACCCGATCGTCTCCATTGAGGACGGGCTGGCCGAGGGGGACTGGGGCGGTTGGAAAACCATGACCGACCGGCTGGGCGGTTCGGTCCAGGTGGTGGGCGATGACATCTTCGTCACCAACCCGGAGATTTTCCGCAAGGGGATCGCGCAGGGGATCGCCAACTCGATTCTGATCAAGCTCAACCAGATCGGCACGGTCACCGAGACCATCGCGGCGGTGGAGATGGCCAAGAACGCGGGCTACACCACGGTGATCTCGCATCGCTCCGGGGAGACCGAAGACAGCTTCATCGCGGATTTCGTCGTCGGGGTGAGCGGCGGGCAGATCAAGACCGGTTCCATGTCGCGCAGCGACCGGGTGGCCAAATACAATCAGCTGCTCCGCATCGAGGAGCAGCTCGGCGAGGCGGGAGGTTTCTGCCGCACGATTTTCTGAGGAGTGCGCATGCCGTTCAATACCAAGTTCATCTTCGTGACCGGAGGGGTGCTCTCCTCGCTCGGCAAGGGCCTTGCCTCCGCCTCCATCGGCGCTTTGCTCGAAAGCCGAGGGCTCACCGTATCCCTGCAGAAGCTGGACCCCTACATCAACGTGGACCCCGGGACGATGAACCCCTTTCAACACGGGGAGGTCTTCGTCACCGACGACGGGGCCGAGACCGACCTGGACCTGGGCCACTACGAGCGCTTCACCAGCGCCACGATGGGCAAGCCCAACAACGTCACCACGGGAAAAATTTACTACTCGGTCATTACCAAGGAGCGGCGCGGGGACTACCTGGGCGGGACGGTCCAGGTCATTCCGCACATCACCGACGAGATCAAGACCCACATCCGTCAGGTGGCCGACGGGGTCGATGTGGTCATCGTCGAGATCGGCGGCACGGTCGGGGACATCGAAAGCCTGCCTTTTTTAGAGGCAATCCGCCAGTTCCGCACGGATGTTGGCAAGGAGAACGTCCTCTACATCCACCTGACGCTCGTGCCGTACATCCCCACCTCCGGCGAGGTCAAAACCAAGCCCACCCAGCACAGCGTGAAGGAGCTGCGCAGCATCGGCATCCAGCCCGACATCCTGCTCTGCCGCACCGACCGTTTCCTGTCCAAGGAGCTGAAATCCAAAATCGCACTCTTCTGCAACGTGGGGGTGGATGCGGTCATCACCGCCAAGGACGTGGATTGTATCTACGAGGTGCCGCTCGTCTTCCACCGCGAAGGGCTGGACCACAAGATCATCGAGCTGCTCAACATCTGGACCCGGGCGCCCAAACTCGATGCGTGGGAGGAGCTGGTGCAACGCTTCCAGGAGCCGCAGCACCGGGTCACCATCGCGATCGTGGGCAAATACGTGAACCTCACGGAATCCTACAAGAGTCTGAACGAAGCCCTTCGCCACGGGGGGGCTTTCCACCGCAGCGCGGTCGAGCTGTATTTCGTGGACTCCGAAAAGCTGCAGCCCGATACCTGCGGGGAGATCCTCGCCCGGGCCGACGGGATCCTCGTCCCCGGGGGGTTCGGCAGCCGTGGGGTGGAGGGCAAGGTCCTGGCCGCCCGCTTTGCCCGTGAGAACCGGGTGCCCTACTTCGGGATCTGCTTGGGCATGCAGATCGCCGTGATCGAGGTGGCGCGCCATGCGGCGGGCATCGCGCGGGCCAACAGCGCCGAGTTCGACCCGCTCAGCCCCGACCCGGTGATCTACCTGATGACCGAGTGGTTCGACGAACGCAGCGGCACGCTGCAATGCCGGGACGCCGCGTCGGAGAAAGGCGGCAGCATGCGGCTCGGCGCCTACACCTGCCGGCTGGCCCCCGGCAGCCTGGCGCATCGGGCCTACGGGACGGAGACGGTGTCGGAACGCCACCGCCATCGCTACGAGTTCAACACCGCCTATCGGCAGCGGCTGGAGGATCAGGGGGTGGTGTTCAGCGGCCTCTCACCCAGTGGGGATCTCGTCGAAATCGTGGAGCTGAAGGAGCATCCCTGGTTCTTGGGCTGTCAGTTCCACCCGGAGTTCAAGTCCAAGCCGATGGCCCCGCACCCCTTGTTCCGGGATTTCGTCCGCGCCGCCCTGGACTACGCCGCCTGCCGCCCCCGTTGATGAACGAAGTCCTCACTTCCTGACGAGCTCCTGCAGGGTCCGCTGGGCGCACTCCGGGCAGTAGCTGGAGGTGATGTCCAGCCGGGCGCGTTCGTGGATGAACTGCTCCACGGGCACCCAGGGCCCGCGTCCCGGCTCCTTGCCGGTGTCGTCCCGAATCTTCTTGCAGACGCAGCACATCGGCAGGATCTTTTGGTAGAAGGAGATGCGGCGCGTGAGTTCCAGCCGTTCCAGGCAGCGCTCCACGCGGAAGAAGACCTCGGCGGACTCGCAGGGTTTGAGCAGGTAATCGTCAGCCTGGGACTGGAGCGCCTCGATGGCGGAGAGCATGTCGCCGAATCCGGTCAGGATGATGACCATGACGGTGGCGTCGATTTCCTTCGAACGCTTGAGGACCTGGATCCCGTCGGTCCGCTCCATGACGAGATCCGTGATGACCAGGTCGAAGGGGGCGTTCTGCAGCAGCGTGATCGCCATCTCGCCGCTGTTCGCCCGGGTGACACGGTAGCCCCGGTTTTCGAGCTCCTCCCCGATCCCCTCCAGAATGAAGGGGTCGTCGTCCACCAGCAGCACGTTGTAGGGCTTTATCGGGTTGCGGCGTTCACCGTGCGGTGAGGCCTGGCTGCCGGCCTGCGTCGCCCCTCCGGCCGTTTTTGCGCGCTCTTCCATGAACGCCTTCCCACCTCCGGTTGTCGGGCACCCCGCCGTCATTTACGATTCATGTGCCGATCTTAGCGTGTTTCCTTCACGGCCGCAACGATGAACTCGGCGACCTTTTCGGCCGAACGGCCGTAGAGCTCGTCGATGGCCACCCGGTCCAGCAAGCCGTCGCTCCAGGGGATGCTGTTTTCTTGAACGATGTTTTTGATGTTTTCGAATTTGCCGCCCAGGGCCCGGATCCTGGCCTCCAGGGGCACGCGCACTTGAAAGACGATGTGCAGCAGGAGCAGGTGCTCGATGCGGTTCGGCCGGGAAGGGGCGGAGGCCATCAGGGGGATCACGAGGATGCTGCGGTCGTCCTTGCGACCCTTGCCGATATAGACGTTGCCGTCCCGGACGATGATGCGCTTGGTGCCCTTCAGGGCCGGGTCGGATTCCACCCGGGAGGGGAGGGTGCGGGTGTCGCCGCGCTTGTTCACCACCTCGATCGTGGTGCCCTCGTCGGGTTCTCCCAGGACGCTCAAACCGACGATGCGGTAGAGGATCGACCCCTGGATCTCGCGCACGACCGCCTGCAGGTTCTTCAGCACCGCGACGTTGGAGGGGATGAGCTGGGCGGGCGAGAAGTGTTCCGCCGCCAGGGCCGTGAAGAGCAGCCCGTCAGGCTCTTCGCTGATGCGGCTGGTGCCGACGGTGACGGTTTTGGCCTGGTGCTTGATGGCGTCCACGGGGCGGGCGAGAAACCCGATGGCATGGCCCAGATGCTCGAAGAGCACGGCGAGCATGTTGGCGGCGGTTCCCTGCCGGCCGAAGTCGAGGTCGAAATCCGCAGCCGGCAGCCGACCCGACAGGTATTTGAGGAGCAGGGTGAGGTCGGAGCTGGCGTCATAGCCGACCGTGACCGGAAATTGCCTCTGGCTGCGTTTGCGCCGGAAGTCGGCGTAGAATTCGGCAATTTTCTCGCGGAACCCCTTTTCCAGGATCAGCTCGAAGAGATCCACCCCCCGGCGGGCCGCGCCGCCGACCGCCTGCTGGAGCTCCTCGTGAAAGCGGAAAAGAAACCGCGACCCCTCGTGGATGGAGAGGGCGGCGTAATATCCCCAGAGGTGCCCGGCGAGGGTGTTCAGGATCGGGGCCAGATGCTCGGCGACCACCGGCACCTGGAAAAGGTCCGCGGCGTAGGGGGCGAAGCGCTCCTCGCCTTCGTTGCAGATCACGACCGGCGTGGCCTTGTGCGCTTTGAAGATGGCGGTGTCCTTCACGATGTCGCCGATCACGGTCGGCCGCGCCCCGGCGGCGCAGACGATGATAAGCGGCTCGGAGGAGAGGTCGATGTGCTTCTTGTCTTCCACGTAGTCCGAAGAGATGGTCTTGTAGCAGAGCTCGCTCAGCTTGATGCGGATCTCATCGGCCGAAGCCTTGTTGGGGCCGCTGCCGACGACCGCCCAGAACGTTTTGGTGACGGCCAGCCGCCGGGCGGATGCCTCCAGCCGCTCCGAAAGAGCGAGGACCCGGCGCATCTGGCCCGGCAGGTCGAGCAGCCGCCGGATCTCGTCGGAAACGAACGCCTCGTCGCGGCGGCCTTTCAATCGGGCGATGTGCAGCCCCAGCAGCGCCCCGGCGGTGATCTGGGCGTAGAAGGCCTTGGTGGAGGCGACCGACATCTCGATGTCGCGGCCGCTGCTGGTGTAGAGCACCCCGTCCACCTTGTAGGTCAGGTCCGAGTCCCGGCGGTTCACAATGGCGAGGGTTCGGGCTCCCCGCTCCCTCACCATGTCGACCGAGCGGTTGGTATCGGTCGTGGTACCGGACTGGCTGATGGCGACGACCAGGGCGTCCGCCATGGAGTCGCGGCCGGCGGCGGCGTCGAGGGTGAACCCGCTGAACTCCGAGGCCTTGAGCGCCTGGACCTGGATGGCCGGGCTGTTCAAATAGTGCTGCAGGATGTTGGCGCAGGCGAGGGCGGCGACACCGGCCGTGCCCTGGCCGATGAAGAAGATCCGCCGGATGGCCCCTTCGGCGAGGGCGCGGTTGACCGCGGGCGGCACCGCCTTCGCATCGAGCGCCGTAACGAACCCGCCGGTCCCGCCCTCGGCCACCTTCCAGCGGTTGCGCAGGGTCTTCTCGACCGAGGCCGGGGACTCGGAGACTTCCTTGAGAAAATAGTGCGGGAAGTGCTGGCGGTCGATGTCGCGCGAGGTGAGTTCGGTGTGCGTGAGCTTGGAATCGCCCAGCGCGACAGGTGTCCCGTCGTAGCGCATGGCCGTAATGCCGCTCAGCCCGCCCGGTGAGAGCTGGTCCAGGACGACGATCTGCCCTTGGGTTTTTCCGGAGGCCCCCTCCACGACCGACTCCCCGTCGAGCCGGATGCAGGTGGAGGTCTCCTCGATGAGCCCGTAGACCTCCGAGGTGGCCATGTAGAGGTCCGGAGTGATGCCGACGAAGATGGCCTGGCCGCTGCCGCGCTGGGCAAGGAAGAGCTTGCCGGGCGCCAGGCTCGTGTGCATGGCAATGGCGTGGGAGCCGGCGAAGTCGTTGACCGCCCGCCGGAAGGCCTCGGCCACCTCGAAGCCCTGCCGCAGGTAGTGATCGACCTGGAGCGGGATGATTTTGGTGTCGGTCGTGACGTCCGCCGAGATGCGCCCGCCGCGTTGTTCGAAGGCCGCCTTGAGCGCGTGAAAATTGTCGATGTCGCCGTTCAGGCAGGCGTGGATGATACCGATGTCGCCGGCCACCCCCGCCTCGACGCGGTTGTCGACCGGGTGGCAGTTGGCCTCGGTGATGGCCCCGACCGACGCCCAGCGCGTGTGCGCGTTGACCGTGTGGAACACGAGCGGGAAGGCGACGATGGCCTGCAGGACGGGGTCCCCCGCGATGGCACGCCGCAGGGCGCGGATATTGTCCCCCAGGCTGCCGATCTCCACCGCCACCTTGTAAGTGAAGGCGACGGCGACCACGGCCCCGTGGCGGTGAACCGCGATGGAGTCGTTGAGCAGCGGCTGCCGGTCCAGGCGGCGGGTGAAATCGGCCATGGCGCCGCCCCGTTCGAGGGCGGCGCTGAAATGCTCGTAGTCGGAGGAGTGCAGGACGAAGAGCAGCGAGATCCCGGCCGAGTCGCGGCCGCGCACCTCCATGCGGTCGATGCTGTTCAGCACCGAGTTGATGCCGCGGAAGACGCGCACGGTCTGCTCGGAACGGCCGGCCCCGATGCTGAGATCAGCCACCCGGGCGATGTTGCCCAGCACCTCGGTGCGCAGGCACCAGACGGCGTCCTTGAGCTGTTCGATGCGGCCGCTCACCGTGTCGGTTTCGACCACGCCGAGCCGGCCGACCTGCTCCTCGAAGCAGCCCGCTTCCACGCTCTGGCATGTGGCCAAAGCGGAGGCCAGGTCGTCGAGTCGCGCCTGGAGGGCGGGGTCCGCATAGATGCGGGCAAAGGCATCCGGGCGCCGGAGCTCCCGGGCTTGCCGGACCAGTTCGAGCATGCACGTTTCTCCGCCCAGATAGGCCTCGGAGAGTCCCTTGGCCTGGGCGCGGCAGGCCTCGAAGCCGTGGGCGCGGACGCGCTCCGCCAGCGCGGCCAGCGGGGCGACCGGCGCCTCCGCGGCCTCGGGTGCCGCGCGTTTGAAGGCCACGATGCCGGCGATGCCGCAGCCAAGCAGGGTGGCTCTGAGCGGCGCCACCACCACCGCCCCCGCCGGGACAGAGGCGAGGCGGCGGCCGAAGTAGACCGGGGCGTTCAATCGGCGGGTCGCGATGGTCACGATCTGCTTTAGTCGTCGGATGAATGGGCGAACCATGCGCATTTCCTTTGTGGGAGCTCGGGCTATCGCAGTGCCGTTCCCGGGGCAACGGCGGCGTCCGGTCCGATCAGCACGGGACCGCCCTCCGCCCCGGCGGCCAGCAGCATGCCTTGGGAGATCACCCCCATGAGTTTCGCCGGCCGCAGGTTGGCGATGACGACGACCTGCCGGCCGACCAGGCTCTCGGGTGAATAGTGTTCGGCGATGCCGGCCACGATGGTGCGGCGCTCGCCGAGGTCGATTTCCAGCTGAAGCAGCTTTTTGGCCTTCGGCACCGGGGTGGCGCTGAGGACGGTGGCGATCCGCAGGTCGATCCGCTGGAAATCCTCCAACGTAATTTCAGGTTTGATCGCGAGCGCCCCCGCAGGCGGCGGGGTTCCGGGGGCTGCCGCGGCCGGGGCAGGGTCGGTCTCGATGCGGGGGAAGAGCATGACCGTCTTGGGCAGGCCGGTGCCGGCCGGAACCGAGGCCCAGCGTTTTAAATCCTGCAGGTCATAGAACGGGGTCTCCGGATCGAGGCCGAGGTGCTTCTGCATGCGGGCGGCTGTTTCCGGCATGACCGGGTAGATCAGGCCGGAGATGAGCCGCAGGCCCTTCAAGAGGCTGTGCATGACCGCCTCGAGCTGCTTGCGGGTGCTCTTCTTCTTGGCGAGCTCCCAAGGGGCGGCGATGTCCACGGCCCGGTTCATCCGGCCGATGAACTCCCATACGGCGGCCAGCGCCCGATGGAGCTCGAAGAGCCCCATGGCGCGTTCGTATACCTCAATCGTCCGCCGGGCCTCGGGCGCGAGCCCCAGGCCGTACTGGCGGCCCACCGCGGGGTCCAGCTCCGGGACGACCCCCTCGAAGTACTTGTGGGCCATGGCGACCACGCGCGAGAAGAGGTTGCCGAGGTCGTTGGCGAGATCGGAATTGATCCGCTGCACCATGGCGGACTCGCTGAAGTTGGCGTCCAGTCCGAAGGTCATCTCCCGGATCAGGAAGTAGCGAAAGGCGTCCAGCCCGTAGACGTTGCGCATCTCGAGCGGCTCGATGACGTTGCCGAGGCTCTTGGACATCTTGCGCTGCTCGATGTTCCAGTAGCCGTGCACGTTCAGGTGCTGGTAAACCGGAATGCCGGCCGCCTGCAGCATGCAGGGCCAGTAGATGCCATGGGGCTTGAGAATGTCCTTGGCGACGATGTGCTGGGCCACCGGCCAGAATCGGTGGAACAGCTCGCCGTCCGGGTAGCCGAGGGCCGAGACGTAGTTGAGCAGGGCGTCGAACCAGACATAGGTGACGTAGCGATCGTCGAAGGGCAGCGGGATGCCCCAGGTGAGCCGGCTCGTGGGGCGCGAAATGCACAGGTCCCCGAGCGGCTCGCGCAGGAAGGCGAGCACTTCGTTGCGGTAGCGCTCCGGGCGGATGAAATCCGGGTGGCGCTGGATGTGGTCGATCAACCAGCCCTGGTAGCGGCTCATCCGGAAAAAATAGTTCGACTCCCGGATGAGCTCGGGTTCGGACTCATGAATCGGGCAGCGCCCCTCCTGCAGCTCGCGCTCGGTGTAGAAGCGTTCGCAGCCGAAGCAGTAGAGCCCCTCGTACTCGCTGAAGTAGATGTCTCCGGCCGCGTGGATCTTGCGCAGCACCGCGGTGACGACGGCCATGTGGTCGGGGTCGGTCGTGCGGATGAAGCGGTCGGGCCGGACGTTCAACTCCGGCCAGAGCTCGCGAAACAGCCGGCTGATCTCGTCGACGTACACCCGCGGGCTTTGGCCCTGTTTCTGCGCGGCCTGAACCACCTTGTCCCCGTGCTCGTCGGTACCGGTCAGAAAGAAGGTCTCGCGGTCACGCATCGCGTGGAAACGGCGCACCACATCGGCCACAATGGTGGTGTAGGCATGGCCGAGGTGGGGCCGGGCGTTGACGTAATAAATCGGGGTGGTGATGTAGAAGGCCATGGCGTGTCCTGTCTATGGTTGAGGGGGTTCGGGGGGCGTCTCGAACTCGATGCCGTCTTCGAGCCGGACGACCATCCGATTGCAGATGGGGTTGTGCCGCACCACTTTGCCCATGCCCCGAGGGGTCTGGACCATGGCGCCGAGGTGGGGCAATGATTTCTTGAGCGCCTGGTAGGTGGGGTACTCGTAGACCAGGCAGCACATCAGCCGGCCGCACTGGCCCGAGATCTTCGTGGGGTTGAGCGAGAGGTTCTGTTCCTTGGCCATCCGGATCGACACCGGTTCGAACTTTTCCAGGTAGGAGCTGCAGCAGAGCTCGCGGCCGCAGCGGCCGAGGCCGCCGCACATCTTCGTTTGGTGCCGGATGCCCACCTGACGCATCTCGATCCGCGCCCCGAGCTCCTTGACCAGCAGTTTCAGGAGCTGGCGAAAATCCACCCGGCCGTCGGCGGTAAAAAAGAATGAGATGCGGCTCCCGTCGAGGGATTTTTCCACCGCGAAGAGGTTCATCTTGAGGCCGAGCTCCTTGATACAGGTGCGGCAGAAGGCATAGGCGGCCCGCTCTTCCTCCACGCGGCGTTTCTGCTGATCGAGGTCCTTGGCGGTCGCGCGGCGGTGGACTTTCTTGTAGATCTGGCCCTCCGGCGGGGCCTCGACCATCCGCGGGGTGGTGGCCACGGTGCCGATGCTGAGCCCCTGCTCGGTTTCCACAATCACAGGTTCGCCGGCGGTTAGGACAAAGGCCCCACCGTCGAAGTCATAGATTTTCCCGGCGGGTTTGAATCGAACCCCTACGATTTTTAGCATGATCCTGTTCCTATTCGCACCGCGGTCGGCGGCAGGGCCGGTCTCAAACCGCGGGCCTGAAGCGTGCGGCCAGATGGAAAAAAAGCGCTTCCAGGCACAGCCGCGGGTTTGCATTCGCGCGAACCCGGCGATGGACCTCCTGCAGCGCGGAGACGGCCTCCGCGACCTCCGCCACGGGCAGGCGGTGTGCGGCGTTCGTGAGCGGCCCGAGCAGATCTTGGTGAACCACCTGCTCGGGGCAGTCGCGCGCGATGGCCACGTCCCTCAGCCAAATGGCCATGAGGTCGAGGTCGCCCGCGAGCTCGCTGCGGTCGCGGGCAAGTTTTTCGGCGAGGGCCATCAGTGCCAGCGGCGATTGCCCGGGCAGATCCGTCAGCTGCGCCATCAACCAGGCGCGGCGGTGCTGCACCCGCTCGTCGAGCAGGGCGAGCGCCCGGGTCACACTCCCGGCGGCCAGTGCAGCGATGCGCTCGGCCGTCGCCGGGTCCTGCTCATGGTCCCGCATCAGAATCGCCGCCACGTCCCGCCGCACGAGCGGCGCGAAGTGGATTTGCCGGCAGCGCGAGACGATCGTGGGCAGCACGTCGGCCGCCTGCGCCGTGGTGAGAATCATCACGGTCTGCGGCGGGGGCTCCTCCAGCATTTTGAGCAACGCATTGCCGGCCGCCGGATTCAGGGCCTGGGCGTCGGTGATGACCACGGCCCGCATGCGGGCCTCGAAGGGCTTCATGTTCAGAAACGCGCACAGCTCCCGGATCGGCTCGATTTTGATCATGCCGCCCGCCGGAGCCAGGCGTCGGAGGTCGGGATGAGAGCCCGCCGCAATTTTACGGCATGCCGCGCACGTTCCGCAACCCCCCGCGCCCGGCGTCATCCGCCCCCGGCCGTCGTCCTCGGCTTCGCTCGATCCTAAACAATTGCACGCCATGATTACGGCGGCGGCCGTCGTCTTCTTGCCGACGCCTTCCATGCCGGTGAACAGAAGCGCATGCGGAAGGATGCCACGGGCCAACAGGCGGGTGAGAATGCGGATGGGGCGCGGTTGGCCGATAATCGCGTCGAAACCTGGCACGCAACTAACGGTCGACCCGTTCTTTCAGCTCCTTGCCGGATTTGAAGAACGGGAGTCGCTTGGGCCGGATCGTTACCTTCTCACCGGTTTTTGGGTTTCGGCCGGTGTAGCTCTTGTAGCTCTTGACGAAAAAACTGCACAAACCGCGGATCTCCACACGCTCGCCGCGCGCCATGGCATCCGCCATGTGGTCGAAAAAAATCTGGGCCACGCGGGCGGCCTCGGCTTTGGAAATGTTCGCCTCCGTTTTCAGTGCGGAAATCAGCTCCAGTTTGTTCATACATCCTCCTTCGGCGCGGCCTTGATACCAACTCTATCTATCCTTTATAATCTGTAACTTAGTAAAATGTCAAGCAGTTATGAAAGCACCGGCGGCAGAATTTCAACGTCCTCCTCATTGACCTCGACGGCGGCGTACTGCCCCAGCGCGTCGATGTGCACAATCACCCGGTCCTGGCTGCGGTAGCGGGTGAAGGTCCCCGTGACACCGGCGAAGGGCCCCTGCACGACCATGACCCGGTCTCCCGGGCGCAGCGTGGATCCCGTGGTGATCGGGCGCTCGGAGGCCACCATGATCTTGAGCGACTGGACCGTCTCCGCCGGGACCGGCACGGGCCCCTGCGAGGTCCCGATCAACCGCACGACCCCGGCCGTTTTGACGATTTCCAGATGGGCGCGGGGCTGCAGGTCGGTTCGGATGAAGAGGTAGCCGGGAAAGAGAGGGGTGTGAATCAGCGCCTTGCGGTCGCGGCGGGTGCTGCGAACCTTCACCCGCGGCAGGAAGGCCTCCACCGATTTTTTTTGAAGACCTTCGAATACCACGACCTCGTGCCGGCTTTTGGTGTGCAGTACGTACCACTGTGGGGTAAGGCGGATATCGTCCATGGGCATTCAGTCTCCTAAAATCCAAATTCGCCGAGACCCTTCAGGCGCAGTCGGAATTCGAACTCGATATCGTCGGCGGAGGAGTAGTTGAAGAGGGTCTCCAGGATCCAGCATTGCGAGGCATAGGCGAACCCGACCCCATAGGTCGAGCTGCCGTCTTCTAAGTCGCTTTCGTAGGAGGTGATCCACGTGAACCGGTCGGTCACCCCCAGCCGCAGCTCGGTGAACAAGTATTCGATCGTGCGTTGATCGCTGCTGACGATCGGGTTGACCTCCTGCTCGATCTCCTCCGCGTCCTCCGTTTTCAGCGGATCCCGGTCATAGCGGTACTCGAGCCGCAGGCGGTCTTTCTGCCGCGCCCAGAGGGTCATTCCGATGTTGTACTTGTCGAGGCGATCGTCGTAGGTGTTGTACGCGGCCTCGCTGTCCAGGCTGATGTGCTGCCCCGGGAAAAACTGGAGCTTGCCGATGACGGGCGAAAACGGTTGATCGTGCCGGGCAAAATCGTAGTTCTGGAGGATCCTCAGGCGCAGGATGTCGAGGTATTCGTAGTCCGAGGGCGATGTGACGGCCTCGCGCTGGGTAGGTCGCCGCGGGTCGGGCTCCGGGGCGGCCGACGTCGATTTGAAGCGGGAGGTCAGCGTGTTCGTGAGGGAGTAGGTGACGCGGCTGCGGTTTTCGACCCGGTCCCGGGAGTCGAAGAGCGGCAGGCTCTCCTGGTCCACCTCCGGGACATAGGTGTAGCTGATCTGCGGCCTGACCGAGTGCCGCATGCGCGCGATATTGAAGCGTTCGACATCGTAGGTCCGGAAGAGATTGGTGAAGAGCGACAGGCGGCCGTCATAGAGCTCGCGGTGCGAATAGGGGCCGTCGGACCAGGGATCGGCCGCGTCGCTCTCATAGATGTTCCACACCGTCTGCCGCAGACCGGCCGAGGGTTCGATGCTCAGATAGGGCGGCAGCGCCAGCGGGTAGTAAAACCGGGGGTAGAGGTCCGCCCGCTGAACGCGGCCGCCGCTCCCCTTCCAGAAGTTGGCATACTGCGTGTTGAGATTGGCAAACATCGGGCTGGCGAACAGGGGCTGTTTCGGGGCGCTGAACTGAACGAGCGGAAGCCGCTGGGTGGTGTCCTGCCAGCGTTGCCCTTTGCGCACGTCGTTGTACCAATCGGTTTCAGCGTTGAGGCTGAAGCTGGGCCAGAAGCGGGAGACCAGCAGCGTGTTGGGGCGGATCGGGTCGTCGTCGTCGGCCAGCACGCGCCCGAAGGCCGTGTTGAAATAGTCGGAGCTGTCTTTAAACCCCATGTGTCCGGAATTGAATTCCCGCAGGTAGTCCTGGTCGCTGGCGGTGTCGAGCTCGAGCCGGGCGCGGAAACCGGCCGGCAGCGGGTTTTCGTGGCTCATCCGGAACCAGTAGCGGTCACGGTTGGGGCGCAGAAACTCCGCCCCGCTGTCTTTGTACCCCCACTGCTTGCTCGAGTCGCCGCCGGTGTCGGTCTGCTCGTCGTGCAGGTAGTCGAACATCGCGGCCCCGCGGGCCTCACGTGTCAGATAGTACCGGTACTCCACCCCCGGCCGCCAGCCCCGCCGGCTCATGCCCTGCAGGTAAAACGTGGCGTCGCTGGCATCGTCGATGGCCCAGTAGTAGGCCTGGGCGGCGAACACACCCCGGCGGGAGGAATAGCCGCCCTGGGGGATCAGCAGCCCGGAGGTCCGCTTGTTGGGTGCCGGGAAGGAGATATACGGGTAGTATCCGGCCGGGACGTCCCGGACATAGCCGACGGCGTGCCAGGCCGTGCTGGTGTCCTGGGTGTGCACGGTGATGTCCCGGCCCGCGATTTTCCAGTCCGGCGGGATGCCGTCGCAGGTGGTGAGGGTCCCTTGGTCGATGCGGTAGGTGTCCGGGCCGGTTTTTTCGATGCGGTTGCCCTGGATGCGGTAATTGCTCGCGGCGATGAAAATCGTGCCGTTTTCGATCGTCCCCGTCTCGTTTTGCAAATCCCATTCGGCGCTGTCCCCGGTCACGGTGTCCGCGCCCGCGGTGAGGATTACGTTACCCCGGGCGGTCGCCGTCAGGTTGCGCAGGTTGTAAGTGACGCTGTCGGCGGTCAGCTGGCGATCCTGCCGGCGGATGATCACCCCGCCCTCGGCCACGTACTCGTCGCGGAACTGGTCGTAGCTGATGCGGTCGGCATCGATTTCCCAGGGGGCGGCCGGGTCCGTGGGGGCGAGGCTTTTTATCAGCGGGGCGCTCGCCTGCGCCCCGGCCGCCGGCATCCAGGCACCGGCCAGGATGCACGCGGCCGCCAGCCATACCGCCGCCAGCCCGGGCCGGAGCGAAGTCCAACGCGCTGAAGATCCTGGTGCGGCCGGCGTCACGCGAAACCTATCCTCCTTGAACCGCGACGAAAACTAAGCTATAAAGACAGCTTGAGCTTAAAAGTCAAGACGTTGTTACGCCACCGACCCCGGACCACCCCGATGAAGATCTTGCTGACCAACGACGACGGCATCCATGCGGAGGGCCTCTGGGCGCTTCATGCCCGGCTCTCACGCCGCCATGATGTGACCGTGATCGCGCCGGACCGCGAGCGCACGGCGGTCAGCCACGGCATCACCCTGCACCAGCCGCTGCGCGCCGTGCCGGTGGCGGTGAACGGCGGCGGAGGGGTTGCGGTCAATGGGACTCCCGCCGATTGCGTCAAGCTCGGAATTCTGGAAATCTTGAAATCCAAACCCGATCTCGTGGTGGCCGGCCTGAACCCGGGCGCCAACGTGGGGGTCAACATCGCCTATTCGGGTACGGTGGCGGCCGCCAAGGAGGCGGCGCTCAGCGATATACCGGCCATCGCGGCCTCGATGGAGGGCCGGGGCCCGTATGCCTACGAAACAGCCGCAGGGTTCGTCGCCGAACTGGCCGAGATGCTCCTCCGTCGCGGGCTTGCCGCCGGCACTTTTCTGAATGTCAACTTTCCGGACGTCCGGCCGGAGCAGATCGCCGGGGTTTGCATCAGCCGGCACGGGCTTCAGACCTTCCGGGAAGTCATGGAAAAGCGTATCGATCCCCGCAACCGGCCCTATTACTGGCAGGGGGCGGACATGCAGACCTTCGGAGAGGACCCGGATGTGGACGGAGTCGCCCTCCGCCGGGGCTACATTTCCATTACCCCGATCCAATGCGACATGACCGACTACAGCGTCATGGAAGAGCTCAAGCACTGGGCGATCGGGATTTCTCCCGGGCGGCCGCGGCCCGGCACCTGAAGCGGCCGAGGGCGGCGGCAGGAAATCGGCCCTCTGGTGGGCGGAGGCGTCATGTTTATCACCTTGGAAGGCGGCGAGGGGGCCGGGAAGACAACCAAGATGGTGCGCCTGGCCGAATGGCTGCGCGCCCGCGGGGGCGGCTGGACCCTCACGCGCGAGCCCGGCGGCACCGCGCTCGGCCGGTCGATTCGGGCGCTCCTGCTCGATCCCGCGAACCGGGGAATGGCCCCGGAAACCGAGCTCATGCTCTACATGGCGGATCGGGCCGAGCACGTGCACAAAGTGATTGCGCCGGCCCTGGCGGCCGGCGACGGCGTGCTCTGCGATCGCTTTTTTGATGCCACCATCGTCTACCAGGGATTTGCCCGCGGGCTGCCGGCGGAGCGGCTGCTTGAGCTGCACCGGCTGGTTTTGGCTGACCTGCGGCCGCAGTTGACCCTGCTCCTGGACCTTTCCCCCGAGGTGGGCCTGGCCCGCGCCCGCGGCGAGCTGGCGAAGGGCAGACGCGCTCAGGCCGAAAGCCGGTTCGAGCGCGAGACCCTCGCGTTCCACCGGCGGGTGCGGGAGGGCTATCTCCGCCTGGCGCGGCAGGCGCCGGAGCGGTTCCGGGTCGTGGACGCCGCCCGGGAGGCCGAGCAGGTCCAAGCGGATCTGCGCGCCGCCGTGGCGGCCTTTCTTTCCCCGGCCGGGCAAGGCGGCGTCCTGAACGCATGCAACCGATGAATCAGCCCAGCGCCTCCATCCTCGATCTCATCGGCAACACCCCGTTGGTCGAAATCCGGCGGATGAACCCCGCGCCCCGGGTCCGGGTGCTGGCCAAGCTCGAGTATCTCAACCCGGGCGGATCCATCAAGGACCGCGCCGCCCTCTCCATGATCGAGGCGGCGGAGCGCTCCGGGGAGCTCACACCGGAAAAGATCGTGATCGAGGCGACCAGCGGCAACACCGGAATCGGGCTCGCCATGGTGTGCGCGGTGAAGGGCTACCGGCTGCTGCTCGCCATGTCGGAAGCCGTCAGCCTGGAGCGCCGCAAAATCCTCCAGGCGCGGGGTGCGCAGATTCTCTTGACCCCCGGCCATCTGGGCACCGACGGGGCGATCGAGGAGGTCTACCGCCGGGTGCGCGAGCACCCCGATCGGTACGTTGCCGTGGATCAGTTCAACAACGAGGCGAACTGGAAGGCGCACTACCACGGTACGGCCGAGGAGATCTGGCGCCAGACAGAGGGGACGGTCACCGTCCTCGTGGCCACCATGGGGACCACCGGGACTCTCATGGGGGTCTCGCGGCGCCTGAAGGAGTATAATGCCGCCGTCCGCGTGGTGGGGGTCGAGCCCTACCTCGGCCACCGCATCCAGGGCTTGAAGAACCTCAGGGAAGCCTACTGCCCGGAGATCTTCGAACGGCAGCGGTTGGACCGCAAGGTCAACATCGACGACGAGGAGGCCTACGATGCGGCCCGGCGCCTGGCGCGGGAGGAGGGGCTGCTGGTCGGCATGAGCAGCGGGGCGGCCATGGCGGCCGCGCTGCGGGAGGCGGCGCTTCTGGAGGAAGGCACCGTGGTCGCCATCCTGCCGGACGGCGGGGAGCGCTATCTCAGCACGGCCCTCTTCTCGGATCAGGAGAAGCTTGAGCTTCAGGTCTCCCACCTCCTCGGCCGGGCACGCGAACCGCTCGCGCCCCTGCAGCCCGGGCGGGTCGCGATTTACACCTGCGGGCCTCATACCCAGCGGCCGATGCGGCTCGGAGAGGCCCGGCGCTTTCTCGTGGCCGACCTCCTGCGGCGCTACCTGCGCTGGCGCGGCTGGGCCGTGACCCAGGTGGTGGACCTGAGTGACCTGGAACCCGATGCCCGCCGGCCGGCGGCCGACGGGGCACCCGTAGGCCGCCTCGACCAGATCCTGGAGGAGATGGCCTGGCTCGCGGTCGAGCCGGCCGAACACACCCCCCGGGCGCGGGACCACGCCGAGGACATGGTGGCGCTCGCGCGGCGGCTCTCGGCCAAGGGGTTCGCCTACGAAAAGCTGCGCTCGCTCTATTTCAACCTCTCGCGGTTCAACGCCTATGGCCGGCTCTCGGGCATTGACCCCGCCCGGACTCGGGCCGGAGCCTCCGTCGACCTCGAGGACTTCGAGAAGGACCACCCGGGCGACTTTGCGCTCTTCAAGCGCTGCCGGCTCTCCGAGCTCAAGCGGGGCGCCTTCGTGAAGACCGACTGGGGCAACATGCGCCCCTCCTGGCATCTGCAGACGACCGCCATGGCGATGAAGTACCTCGGTGAGAATTTCGATGTCCACATCAGCAGCCGCGAGCTTCTCTTTCCCCACCACGAAAACGAGAACGCCATTGCGGCGGCCCTGACCGGCAAGCCGCTCGCCAACTGCTGGATTCATGCCGAACGGGTTCTGGGGGAGGACCCCGGACTGCGCGCACTGCGCGAAAAGGGAATCGCCCCCCGCGAGCTCCGGTTCTGGCTGATGTCGGTTCACTATCGCAAGCCGGCGGTTTTCGCCTGGGATCGGATTCTGGAGGCCCGGCGTTCGCTGCGGCGCCTGGATGACTGCGTGGCGAGGTTGATGAATGTCCACGGCGGGGAGCCATGTCCCGAACTTGACCAGTTGATCTACGATCTGCGCCAGGGGTTGCGCCGCGGCATGGACGACGACCTGAACACCCCGGCCATCCTCGCAGCCCTCTTCCAGGCGGTCCGAAGCATCAACGGATTTCTCGCCCGAGGCGCCATGGATGAGCGTGGCGCCGGCCGACTGCTATCCGCCTTCCAGGACATTAATGCCGTGCTCGGCATCCTCGACTTCCGGCAAAAATCGGATGCGGCCGAGGCGGTCCTCGAGCTCATTGCCGCCCGCGAAAAAGCGAGGAGCGCGGGCGACTTCGAGCTGGCCGACCGGCTGAGGGCGCAGTTGCTCGCGGCCGGCGTGCGGGTGCAGGACCGCTGCCCGGTCGGGCGGAAGCGATCCGCATGACCCCGGTCTATTTCCCCTTCACGCACCTCTCCTTGCGGGCGGCCGTGGCCCTTCAGGCCTATTTTGAGACCATCACGCTGCTGCGCCCTTTTGCCGACCCCCTGTCGTCCGGGATGCGGGAGCTGGAGCGACGGGGGTTCCTGAAAGTATGCACGCCTGTTCGCGGCAGCGAGGAGGCCCCGGCCGCTGCGCTCCGGCAGCTGCAGGAATGGGGCAACCGACACGCCGGCGGGGTCGGCCCGGCGGCGGCCTTCTGGCACGGGCAGCTTTCCCGCGGGGAGTTGTCCGCCTTTGAGCTGGCCGCCAGGGTCAAACGCCGGCCGACATCCGCGGAAGGGCCTTCCGCGGCCGATCGGCTGCGGGCGGCCCGGGTGTTTCTGCACCTCGCCCAAGAGTTGGATCGACAGGAGGACGAGTTGCTCCAGGGGCTCGCGAGCCACGATCAGCTGAACGCCCAGCTGATGGAGAGGTTGATGGGGCGGCCCGACCCCGGACCTTCGCCGGCGAGCGGCCTTAGCTCCCCGGTGCGTGAAGCTCACCGGCTGGCCGATCGGCTCTCAGCCTGGGCCCGGCTGTTTCGGGAGCAGGAGTGCCCCCGCCCGGTCCTGGTGACCACCAGCGCCGCCGTCGCCGAGCACCTGCTGCAGGTATCCGCCGGGGCGCGGATTATAGCGTCCGCGGCCGTGCGCGGGCCGGAGGGGTCGCTGATCCCGCAGCTTGCGCAGTGGGCGGCGGCGCCCGCGGACTGGATCGCGGCCCTGCCAGCGGCAAACGGCGGCGTGGACCCCGAGCTGGTCAAAGGCGGGCCCAGCGTCATCGTTTTTCCCGGGCAGGCCCCGCAGCGCTTCCTCAGCCGGCTATCCGTTCTCGATCAGGGGGCGGAAGCGCTATCTCCGGGCAGCCCCCCGGAACAGCACGCGCTTCTCGTCCTGGTCCCGCCCGACCTGGCGTAAAATATTATAACTATTTGAAATTAATATTTAAATATTTTAATGCGGGCCTGCCTCAAAAAAATGCAACAAAGCTTGACTCGTCTTTTTAATTGGTATATGCACTCATCCGTACATCGATCCGGAACGCAATGGCGAGTGCTCGCCATGGATGCATAACCTACCGAAAGGAGATGAACTGATGGCTTTTAATCCCACCGTCGATGAGGAAAAATGCGCTGGCTGCGAAGAGTGCGTGGACGTCTGCCCGGTCGAGGTCTTCGAAATGCAGGACGGAAAATCCGTACCGGTGAATGCTGAAGAGTGCCTCGGTTGCGAGAGCTGCGTCGAGGTCTGCTCGGAAGGCGCCATCAAAGTCGAAGAGACCTGATTGCCAGTCGGTAGCAACCCCCCTGGCCGATGCCGTAACGGTGGTCAGGGGGGTTCCTTTTTTGAAAACCCGCAGCGCCTCCTTCCTCTGTTGCCTCTCGTCCCGCGGCATCCCGGCCGCGGCCCCACCCGCCGGCGTGCCCCTTCACCGGCCGGCAGCCGGCTTGCGGACCTCCACCGGTTGTGGTATTTATACCGGATATGAAACAATATGTTGTTGATCAGCTGCGCTACCCTGATTATGAAAAAATCAAGGGGTGTCTCGATCAGCGGTTCGGACCGGCGTTTATGGGCGCTGTCTACTGGGTGCCCCTCGCATCCGGGCAACTCACGGCCACCCAAGCCGCCCATCGCGAATGCCAGCCGTTTTTCGCAGCCATAGAGCTGCAGGAAGAGCGGCTGTCACTGGAGCTGCTGATCCGGACGCGGCAGCGGGTGCGCTGCGCCTGCATCACCTATGCCACGGAGGAGCAGCGCAACGCGCTTATCCGGATGGTGGACGACATGCTGGCGGCGCTCGAGATTTCGGTCTAAGCGGTATTCCATCCATAGAGAAAAGGAACCCTTGGGGTGGCAGACCCATCCTCACCACTGCACACACCGCCCGGCGGCACCTCCGGGGAGTGGCGCGTCTGGGTGCGCTCACTGTTCACTTATGCCTGGGTTCTCGCTGCGACGATCTGCCTGGGTCTGGCGACGCTGGCGGTCTCCGTTTTTTCGCGGCAGGGACACGTGGGCCACTGCGTGGGCCGCGCCTGGGCCCGGTCCATCCTGGCGGCGAGCGGGATCGGCGTCGCCGTGGCGGGGCTGGAGCGGCTGGAGCCGGGGCGGGCTTACGTCTTCATGGCGAACCACCAGAGCAACTTCGACATTCCCGTCCTGCTCGGCCGTCTGCCGGTTCAGTTCCGCTGGCTCGCCAAGGCAGAGCTTTTTAAGATTCCTCTGTTCGGGCGGGCCATGCGGGCCGCGGGCTATATCAGCATCGATCGCACCGACCGAAGCGCCGCCTTCCAGAGCTTGTCCGAGGCGGCCGAGGTGCTGCGCCGGGGGGTGTCGGTCATGATTTTCCCGGAGGGCACGCGCAGTTTAGACGGCAAGCTGCGACCCTTCAAGAAAGGCGGCTTCATGATGGCGATCCATGCCGGCGCTCCGATCGTTCCGGTGCGGATACGCGGCACCTATGCCATCATGCCGAAGGGGGCGCGACTCGTCCGGCCGCAGGCGGTGCGGGTGGAGATCGGGGACCCCATCGACACGGCGGGCCATACCCCGGAGAGCAAGGAGGCCCTCATGGAACGGATGCGGGCGGCGCTCCTTGCAGGGGCCGCCGGGCCGGCGGCCGGGGAGGCGTGATGCTGCGCGTGATCCCGCTCGGGGGCCTGGGGGAGATCGGGTTGAACATGATGGTCTGCGAGGCGGCGGACGCGATGCTGGTCGTCGATGCCGGATTGATGTTCCCCGAGGATCACATGCTGGGGGTCGATTTCGTGATCCCCGACATGTCCTTCGTGCGGTTGAACAGGCACCGGCTGAAGGGCATCGTGCTGACCCATGCCCACGAAGACCACATCGGCGCCCTGCCGTTTCTGCTGAAGGACGTCCACGTTCCGGTTTTCGGCACGGCCTTCACGCTGGGCCTGGTGCGCCAGAAGCTGGCCGAGTTCGAGGTCCCCGCCTCGGCCGGATTGCACCTTATCGCGCCCGGGCAGCCGCTGGCGTTAGACCCTTTTCGAATCGATTTCATCCGGGTCGGGCACAGCGTGGTGGACGGGGTGGGGCTTGCCATCCACACCCCGGAGGGACTGCTCGTCCACACCGGGGATTTTAAAATCAGCCCCGGCGCCGCCGGGGGAATGAGCACCGACCTGAACGCGTTCGCCCGCTGCGGCGAGCAGGGGGTCCTGGCGCTGATGTCCGACTCGACCAACATCGAGCGCGACGGGGCCACCCTGCCGGACGCCCAGATCGGCGAAACCCTTGCCCGCATCGTGGCGAAAAGCCCCGGCCGCATCATCGTGGCGCTGTTCGCGTCCAACATCGACCGGATCCAGATGATGGTGGACATCGGCTGCGGGGTCGGGCGCAAGGTGATCATCAGCGGCCGCAGCATCGAGGCCAGCGTCGAGATCGCCAAAGCCCTCGGCTACCTGCGGGTTCCTGCCGGCAGCGAGGTCAGCATCGAGCTGGTCCCGGAACTGCCCGACGACCGGGTGCTGATCATCACGACCGGCAGCCAGGGTGAGCCGATGTCGGCCCTGGCGCGGATGGCCTCCGGGACGCACAAACAGATCAAGATCAAAAAAGGGGACACGGTGGTCCTCTCTTCGAAATTCATCCCCGGCAACGAGCGGGCGATCACCCGCATTATCGACAACCTCTACCGCCGGGGGGCCGAGGTCATCTATGAAAAGATCTCCGATGTCCACGCCTCCGGCCACGCCTTTCGCGACGAGCTGCGGCTGATGATCAACCTGACCCGCCCGCGCTACTTCATTCCCATTCATGGCGAATACCGGCACCTGGTCCTGCACGGCCGCCTGGCCCAGGAGACCGGGATCGGCCGGGAGAACGTCCTGCTCGCCGAGAACGGCCAGGTGATCGAATTCGAGAACGGGACGGCCCACCTGCGGGGCAGCGTCGGCACCGGCCGGGTGCTGATCGACGGCAAAGGGGTGGGGGATGTCGGCCGGTCGGTGTTGAAGGAGCGGCGCATGCTCTCCGAGGAGGGCTTCGTGGCGGTGACGCTCGCCTTCGACGAGGCCACCGGGATCATCGTCTACGGGCCTGAAATCCTCTCGCGCGGTTTTGTCTTCGAAACCGAAACCGGCCACCTGCTCCAGGACGCCCACTGTGTCGTGCTGGAGGTGGTGGAGGAGCTGCCGCCCGAGACGCCCCAGCGGATCGAGCGGATCCGCACCCGGCTCCAGACCGCCCTGCGGCAGTACTTTTTCTACACGATCGGGCGCAGGCCCGTTA
Organism: Desulfobacteraceae bacterium; assembly: GCA_041310895.1. Classification (GTDB taxonomy): domain Bacteria; phylum Desulfobacterota; class Desulfobacteria; order Desulfobacterales; family SpSt-501; genus SpSt-501. The sequence continues at coordinate 37,008 of JBFYWT010000014.1, forward strand.
TTTTGCCTTTTGTCATGGAAGTATGACCCGAACGCCGGACGATTGAAACCTCATGCGCCGTGAAATCATCGCCATCTCCCTTTTCTTTTTCGTGATCTTCTCACTGATCAGCCTGCTCTCCTACAGCCCGGCGGACCCCTCCATCCACAGCGCCGGCTCCGGCGGGCGGGTCCAGAACCTCT
>JBFYWT010000104.1:0-7631 GCA_041310895.1 Desulfobacteraceae bacterium
GGCTGATGCACTTCGTGAACCAGTTCCCGGCCGACCTCCTTGAGCTCACCCGCCTTGTCCGGCACCAGAAGCTGACCGTGCAGGTCGAAAACCGGAACCTGGAACAGACCCTCTCCACCCACGACCAGATCAGCAACCGCATCGCCTTCGCCATCATCATCGCCGCGCTCATCGTCGGCTCGGCGATGATCGTGATTTCCAAGACCCCGCCTCTCTTCTACGACATTTCCTTGATCGGCATCATCGGCTTCCTGGCGGCCGCCGTCATGGGCATCTGGCTATTGGTGGCGATCCTGCGCAGCGGCCGGCTATGAAGCTGGGAAGCTAGGAGGCTGGGAAGCTTGAGGCTTTCAACCAAGGTAGGCTTTCTTTCTGTGGGAGCGGCATCTATCCGCGATCGTATCGTGGCTGGAAGCCACTCCCACAAATCCTTACGAACCGCCGTTGCAGGCGGCGTGCATCGCTAAACAGTTGGTATTACTTTTTACTTTAATCTCCTCACTGCCTCCAAGCCTCCAGTCATCGAACGTCCTATCTGAGAGCTGATGCTTTTTTTTCAACAACCTGCCGGCCTGACTGACATTCCGTCGGCGGGCGGTTGAGCGCTACTGCCGGGTGTGATATCGTGCCGACACTCGAACCTGCCGCTGCCCTCGGCGCTCTTTGCGTCTTTGCGGTGAAAACGTGGTTTCGGAGGCGATGCATGCCGCTTTGGCTTTACAACACCTTGACCCGCACCAAGGAAGAGTTCCGGCCCATCCGGCCCGGGGAGGTCGGGCTCTACACCTGCGGGCCCACGGTCTACAACTTCGCCCACATCGGCAACCTGCGCACTTACCTCTTTGAGGACATCTTGAAGCGGGTGCTCGCCTACAGCGGCTTCCGGGTCCGGCACGTCATGAACATCACCGACGTGGGCCACCTGACCGGCGACCGGGACATGGGCGAGGACAAGATGGAGACGGGGGCGCGGCGCGAGGGCAAGACCGCCTGGGACATCGCGGCGTTCTACACGGAGGCCTTCAGGCAGGACATCGCCCAGTTGAACATCATCGCGCCGGATATCTGGTGCAAGGCCACCGACAGCATCCCCGAGCAGATCGATTTGATCCGCGTGCTGGAGGCGAAGGGGTTCACCTACCGCGCCCGGGACGGGATCTACTTCGACACGGCCAAATTTCCGGACTACGCGCGGCTCTCGAGCCAGAACCTCGATGCGCTGCGGGAAGGAGCGCGCGTCGAGAAGAACCCGGACAAACGCAACGCCACCGACTTCGCCCTGTGGAAGTTCTCCCCGGCCGGGGCCAGGCGCCAGATGGAGTGGGACTCCCCCTGGGGGGTCGGCTTTCCCGGCTGGCACATCGAATGCTCGGCCATGAGCATGAAGTTCCTCGGAGAGCAGCTTGACATCCACTGCGGGGGGGTCGATCACATCGATATCCATCACACCAACGAGATCGCCCAGTCCGAGGCGGCGACCGGACGGAAATTCTTCAACTACTGGCTGCACGGCGCCTTCCTGAACATCACGGGCGGCAAGAAGATGGCAAAGAGCGAGGGCAACTTCCTGACCCTTGAAAACGCCCTGATCTCGCGCGGGATCCCACCGTTGGTCTACCGCTTCGCCTCGTTTCTGACCCACTACCGTAAACCCATGGAGTACAGCGATGAGTCCATCCAGGCCGCGAAAAACGGTCTGGAGCACCTCGGCAACCAGGTGCGCGAGATCGCCAAGGCCGCCGCGGGGGCAGCCGGTGAGGTCGCCCCCGGGTACCGTGAGAAATTCCTGGAAGCGGTGAACGACGACCTGAACATGCCGCGCGCCATGGCCGTGATCCAGGAGCTTTTGAAAAGCGAGCTGCCGGCCGCGGACCGCCAGGCCACCATCCTCGACTTCGACCGGGTGCTCGGCCTGAGCCTGGCCGAGGCCTCCCGGCCCGATGAGCTGCCGGCGGCCGTAGAGACCCTTGTGGAGGCCCGCCGGCGGGCGCGTGCCGCCAAGCAATGGGCTGAATCCGATCGGCTGCGGGACGAAATCCAGGCCCTGGGCTATACGGTCAAAGACACCCGCGATGGGATGGAGATACGGAAGGCCTGAGATGAAAGGCTACGTGCAGGTCTACACCGGCGACGGGAAGGGCAAGACCACGGCGGCCCTGGGGCTCGCCCTGCGGGCGGCGGGGGCCGGGCATTCGGTTTTTCTCCTCCAGTTTTTGAAAAGCGGCGACTACAGCGAGATCGAGGCCCTCAAGGCCCTCTCCGACCGGATCACGGTCGAGCAGTTCGGCCGCGGGTGCCTCATCGGGGGGGCACCCGCGGCGGAGGACATCGCCGCCGGCCGGCAGGGGCTTGCCCGCGCCCGGGAGATCCTCGCGGCCGGCCGGCACGCGGTGGTGATCCTGGACGAAGCCAACGTGGCGGCCTTTTTAGGGCTCTTCCCCGCCCAGGAGCTGCTGGATCTCATCAATCTCAAGCCGGAGGGAACCGAGCTCGTCCTGACCGGACGCTATGCCGCCCCGGAGATCATCGCCCGGGCCGATCTGGTGACCGAGATGAAGGCGGTCAAACACTACTACGAGCAGGGGGTGGCCGCCCGGGCCGGCATCGAGCGCTGATCCAGACAACCCGCTGACGCCCGGGGCCTTCGCCGTCGCCCGCGGTGTGATCATATGTTGACTTGTCCCGAGATTGTTGTTACTTATTTATGCTTTAATCACGGTGAAAACTAAGCATCCGGCAGATCCGGACACGTTAGAACCCTTTTAAGGTTTGGAGACGACGATAATGAAACGAAAACTGATCGTGGCAGCCCTCTTTACCTTTGCTCTGAGCGTGGGCCTTGTCTACCTTCTTCAGGAGGTGGCCGAGGCGGCCCGGCTGGGCGGGGGCCGTTCCTTCGGCAGCCGGCCGAGCTATCAGCGCAGCGCGCCGGCACCCAGCCCGAGCCCGACCCAGCCCGGTGTGGCCCAGCAGCCGCGCCAGAATCCGGCGGCGGCGCCCGGCGCCATGGGCGGGCGCTGGGGAGGGATGCTGGGCGGCCTGCTCATGGGGGGGCTGATCGGCTCGCTGCTCTTCGGCGGCACGGGGATGGGCGGTCCCGGGCTGCTCGACATCCTGCTCATCGGCGGGGGGCTCTTCCTCCTGATGCGTTTCCTGCGGGCCCGGCGCATGGCGGCCCAGCCCGCATCGGCGGCGGGGGGAACCGACCCGTTCCGCGCCCGGTCGCCGTTGCAGACCTGGGGCGAGTCGGGCGAGGTCGCGGGCGATCCGCCCGCCACAGCCGGGCCCGCGGCCCCGGTCCTGCCCCCGGGCTTCGATGCGGATGAGTTCCTCAAGGGGGCGAAGCTCATCTACGCCCGGCTGCAGGCCTCCTGGGACAAGCGCGATCTCGAGGACATCCGTTCCTTCACCTCCCCGGAGGTCTTCACCGAAATCCGGCAGCAGGTCGCGGAGGATCCCGCGCCGGGCCGCACCGAGATCCTGCTGATCAATGCCCGCCTGCTCGAGGTCCAGCAGGTCGACGGCCGCGAGATCGCCTCGGTCCACTACGAGGTGATGATGCGCGAGGGGCCGGAGGATCGGCTGGCCAAACAGGTGCGCGAGATCTGGCACTTCAGCCGCGATACCGCCGCGGCCGGGTCCCACTGGGTTCTCGAGGGCCTGCAGCAGGTCGAAGGCTGATTACGTGTTTTCAAACCGCGTGCTGTGCACGCGGTTTCACGTGCAACGAGTGAAGCCCTATCGTGCTTTTGTCTTCTCGGCCTACGGCCGAAAATCCAAGCCACCCGCTTTGCGGGTGGTCGTTGACTCGCCGTCCGGAAGCCGGGGTGCTCACCGGCCCCGCTTCCGGAGCGGCCCGGACAGCGGTTTGGCGTTTCAATCAAACGCCATCTCGGTCTTCCACACCTTCCAGACGTTTCCGACCAGGTCCGGGCCGGGCGTGAGGGTGATCTTGCCCGGTTTCCACCCGGCGGGAGTGGCGGCGGTGCCCTTGCTGTCGCGCACGAACTGGAAGGCCTGCACTTCACGGATGGTCTCTAAAACGTTGCGGCCGACAGCCGGCGTCAAGACCTCATAGCCTTGGACAATACCTTCGGGGTCGATGAGGAAGCGGCCGCGCATCTCGACCCCGGCCTCGTCGTCGTATACCCCGAATGCCGCTCCCACCTTGCCGCCCGTGTCGGAGAGCATGGGAAAGGGAACACCCCCCTTCACCATTTTCGACAGCTCGTGATCGTTCCACATTTTGTGCACAAACACACTGTCGATGCTCATGGAGAGCAGTTCAACCCCCAGCTTTCTGAACTCATTGTATTTTTCGGCAACTGCCGAAATCTCGGTGGCTCAGACAAACGTGAAATCGCCCGGGTAGAAGCAGAGCAACACCCACTGGCCGAGATGCTCCGACAGTTTCACCGACACGAACTTGCCCTGGTGATAGGCAGGGGCCGAAAAATCCGGCGCTTTTTTCCCGACTTTGATAATGGCGACCGCCTCCTTTGCGGTGGGTTTCTTGGATGCTGGTGTTTCAGTATCGGGCGTTTCCCCAACCAAGCCGCCGGTGGGCCTGGCACAACCGACCTTGATGTCCTCTCCCATAAGGGCCTCCTCTAGTGAAAGGGTGCAAATGTCTTGTGCTCCGGCATGCTTTCAGCAAGGAGCATGCCACCCGTCTTAAGGCCTGCCGGCATCGGCTGCGTTCCCTGTTCGCGCCGTTTCTGACTGACCCGGATGCAAAACCGGGGCGGACGGGCCCAGCGGCAACCCGGGTGCTGTTGCAGATTGCATGATTATCTACAGATCTGCACACCCCCTTCGTGTTCAATGCAGACCGGTGCCGCGGCATTCTTGGCGCCGTCCATTTGCAAAAAAGCAAAGGATCTCTTAAGGGATGTACAACAGTTGGGCAGGCAGCAGGGTCCAATCAGAGGTGACGTGGAGATGAGCAAGGCACCGTTTGATTTCTGGCAGGACCACTCGGTTACGTACCTCGAGATGGCGTTCAAACCCGACCGCATGGAACCGCTCGCGGCGCCGGACGGCGTGGGGCACCACACCGGGGAGTGCGGCGACACGGTCGCGATGTTCCTCAAGCTGCACGGCGACACCATCACCCAGGTGGCCTTCCAGGTGCAGGGCTGCATGAACACCATTGCCAGCGCCAACGCCGTGGCCGAGTTGATCGAAGGAAAGCCGCTCGATGCGGCCTGGGAGGTGACCCCGGAGAAAGTCATCGCGTTTCTGGAGACCCTTCCGAAGGGCCACCATCACTGTGCGGAATTGGCTGTCGGCGCCCTTTACCGGGCCCTCGCCGACCTGCGCAGCAAGCAGCAGCACCCCTGGCGGAAGATGTACGGCAAAGGCCGGTAAGCTTTTCCGGCCTCAGGCCGAAAAGGATTCGGCATAGATTTCGATCGGATGCTTGACGGCGATGCGGTCGCCCGCTTGTGAGAGCATGTCGGCGATCTGCAGCATGCAGGCCGGGCAGCCGGTCGCCACCACCGCACAGCCCGTGGCGGCGATATGGTTCCGCTTCAGGCGCCCGATCCGGGCGGAGAGGCCGTAGTGCTCGAGGTTGAAGCTCCCGCCCATCCCGCAACAGTCGTCGGCCGCGGTCATCTCCTTGAGGGTGTAGTTGGGGTTGGCCCGGATCAGCGCCCGCGGCTCGGTGAAGACCCCCAATGATTTCTTGAGGTGGCAGGAATCATGGAAGGTGACGATCCGGGCGTCCGTGGATGTCGCCTGCGGCACGCCGATCTCAACCCGCTTGGCGAGGAATTCGGTCAGGTCCATGGTTCTGGCGGCCAGCGCCTTGGCGCGGGCGGCGAGGTCGTCGTCGCAAAGCGAGGGCCAGATCTTCTTGATCGTGGAGGTGCAGGTGGCGCAGCAGGTCACCACGGCATCGACCCGGGCCGCGCCAAACAGCTCCAGGTGGTAGCGCACCAGGTCGTTGAACGTCCGGGTATCCCCGGCGGAGACGGCCGGGATGCCGCAGCAGCCCTGGTTTCCGGGCATCACAACGCCGACGCCGTGCCGGTCCAGCACCCGCAGCGCGGCTTCGGCGACGTTCGGAAAGATCTTGTCGATCAGGCAACCCACGAAGAAGGCCACCCTGAGCCCCGATGAGCCGGCGGCGGTGTTGATGGCCGGATGGTCCCGGTGAAAGGGCACGGGGGCGAGCGTTCGAAAATGCCGGCCGGCCAGGAGCGGGGTGTAGAACCGCGCACAGGAGGTGCCGACGACGTCGTTGACCGGCCGGGTGAAGAGTTTTTGAAAAAAGGCGCCTAGTTCGAGCACCCGATCCATCGTCCGGGGATGGGCAAGCAGCCTGCGGAAAATCGCCTTCTTGGCCGTCAGCAGGCCCAGGTAGCCGGCCAGGATCGCGCGGGCCTTTAGAAAAATGTCGAGGACGTTGACCCCGCTCGGGCAGTTGGCCGCGCAGCTCCCGCACAGGAGGCATCGCTGCAACCGCTCGCGCACGCCCGCGGGGTCGTCGAGCATCGCCTGCATGAGCCCGTCCAGCAGCACCAGCTTGCCGCGGGCGACATCCGCCTCGCGGCCGGTCTGGGCGAACACCGGGCATACGGCCTGGCACATCCCGCAGCGCATGCACACTACGAGCTGATCTTCCAGCTGCCGCATCAAACGCCTGAGCTCCCGGATATCCGCCATGATCTCCTCAGCCCCTTGAGAGGGGGATCCCTTCCGCCCGGCCTTTCTCAGGCGTCCGCGGCGATGATCTTCCCGGGGTTCAGGATGTTGTTGGGGTCGAGCGCCTTTTTGATGCGCCGTGAGTAAAGCAGCGTGGCGGGGCTGGTCTCCTTCTCCAGGAAGCAGGCCTTGGCGATCCCGGTCCCGTGCTCGCCGGACAGCGTCCCGCCGAGCGCGAGCGCCCGGTCGAAGATCGCAGCGACGGCCTGCTCCACCCGCTCCCATTCGGCCTTGTCGCGCTTGTCGGTGAGGATCGTCGGGTGCAGGTTGCCGTCGCCCGCGTGGCCGAAGGTGCCGATGGAGAGGCGGTAGTCGCGGCTGATCTCTCCGATCGCCTGGACCATGGCGGGGATCTTGCTTCGCGGCACGGTCGCATCCTCCAACACCAGCGTGGGCTTTAGCTTCGCCAGCGCCGACAGCGCGCTCCGCCGCGCCTCCCAGACCCTGGTGCGCTCGGCGGCATCGTGCGCAACCCGGATGGCGGCGGCCCCGTGCTCCCGGCACAGGGCCTCCACGCGCTCGGCCTCCTCCTGCACCTGGGCGGGGTGCCCGTCCACTTCGATCAGGAGCAGCGCCGCCGCGTCGACCGGAAGCCCGGCATGGCTGAAATCCTCGACTGCCCGGATGGTGAAGTTGTCCATGAACTCGAGGGTCGCCGGCACGATGTGGCCGGCGATGATCGCCGCAACCGTCTCGGACGCGCGGCCGGCCTCGTCGAAAACGGCCATCATCGCCCGCTGGGCGGCCGGAAGGGGGATCAATTTGAGGGTGATCCGGTCGAACACCCCCAGGGTCCCCTCCGAACCCACCAGTAGGCCGGCGAGGTTGTAGCCGGTGGCGCATTTGACGGTACGCGCGCCGGTCTTGACCAACTCGCCGTTCACGTCGAAAAACTGCAGGCCCATGACATAGTCCCGCGT
>JBFYWT010000040.1:0-2685 GCA_041310895.1 Desulfobacteraceae bacterium
TCCACGTGATGGAGCCGCCGGTCTACCACGACCTGCTCAAGCCCTCCGAGCAAACCCAGGACATGGCGCTCACCGATGTGCTCAAGGAGAAACTGGAGGGGTTGGTGCCTGGCGAGGCCCGCAACTGGTGCTCGCTGCAGGCCGAAATCCTGCGCGGGCAGCCCTACGAGGAACTGGTCGCCTACGCCCATGTGCAGGACATGGACATGATCGTGCTGGGTGTGCGGGGCTACGGTCTGGTGCGATCCTTTCTAATGGGATCGACCACCGACCGCGTCGTCCGCAACGCCCCCTGTTCCGTGCTGACGGTGAGCGCTCAGGTGCATAACCCGAACGAACGCCGCACCTGAGCCGAATCAAGAACAGGGTGTTAAACCGCCCACCCGGCGTCGCGGAACATCGGGCGCAGGCAGGTGAGGCTCTCCCGGCCGGCCTCCTCCGGGGTGTCCACGTAGGGGTATAACTCGAGGCTGATGTCGCCCGCGTACGCAAGCTCCCGCATCCGCGTCAGCACCGCCCTGAGCGGAATGGCACCCTGGCCGGCGATAAGGTGCTGATGCACCCGCGTGGGGGCGATGTCCTCAAGGTGCACGTGGCCGACCCATTCGAACAGCTCCTCGAAGGCCGCCAGGGGGTCCTCCCCGGCGCAGAAGAAATGCCCGATGTCGAAATTGATTCCCACGGCCGGCGAACGAATCCCCTTCATGAAGGCTTGGAACTGGGGCGTGGTCTCGATCATCAGCCCGGGCTCCGGTTCGACCAGCAGCTTCACCCCCAACTCCTCGGCCAGCGGGATCACTTGCTCGAGCCCCGCGTAGAACCGGCGCTCCGCCTCCAGGCGGGGGATCCCGTCGAGCGGCCCGCCGGGCGGCACCGATATGTTGGCGCATCCCAGGCGCTTAGCGACGCGCAGGCAGTCGCGGGTGTGGCGGATACGGATCTCCCGTTGCTGTTTATCGGGCTCGATCCAGGAGGGCAGATAGGTGTCGCCCACGGCAAACAGCGTGAAGCTGTTCAGGTTGGTCACCTTGAGGCCGCAGGCGTCCAGGGTCTGCTTGAGCCGTTGGAACTCGCTCTCGTCGAGGTCCGGCGGGTAGAGGTGGGGCCGGTCGGCCATGATCTCCACCCCCTTGAACCCCAGGCGCGCGATTCTCGCCACTGCGTCGATCAACGGAAACTTCACAAAGGCGTTGGTGCTGTATCCGAAAACCATACGGTTGTGCTCGCTCCTCTCCAATGATGTCGGAATACGATCGAACTAAACGGCTGCTACCATAGCCATTTCGCCGGGCGAGGTCAATTTTTATCGGCCGGGCGGCCATCGCCCACCAGGCGGCCATCCGACATCTGCAGGATCCGCCGGGCAAAGCCGGCGCACTCCGGGCTGTGGGTCACCATGATGATCGTCATCCCGGTGGCGTTGAGCCGCTGGAACATGTTCATGATCTCGCGACTGTTGCGCGAGTCCAGGTTGCCGGTGGGCTCGTCGGCCAGCAGCACGGGCGGCTCGTTGACGATGGCCCGCGCCACCGCCACGCGCTCCTTTTCGCCGCCCGAAATCTCACCCGGGAGCCGGTCCGCCTTGTCGGCCAGACCGACCTGGGAGAGCGCCGCGAGGGCCATCGCCCGCTTTTCCTTTGATGAACGCCGGGTCACGGCCAAGGGCAGCATCACGTTCTCGATGACCGTGAGATAGGCGACGAGGTGGAAGCTCTGGAAGACGAAGCCCAGGTACTCGCGCCGGAAGTCGGCCCGCTGCTCCTGTTTCAGCTCATACACATCGATGCCGTCCACCCGAAGCCGGCCCGAACTCGGCGCGTTCATCGCGCCGAGCATGCCGAGCAGGGTTGATTTGCCGGCCCCGGACTCGCCCATGACCCCGACGAACTCGCCCGGGGCGATGTTGAAACTGATCCCGGAGACGGCGCTTACCGCCGCACCCCCGTTGCCGAAGGTCTTCTCCAGGCTCTCTGCGATGATGTAGCTCATGTGGCACCTTTCCCAGATAGATTATTGACTGACAGGGTGTTCAAAAACAATCATCATGCCGTCAGCCAAGGCTGATATAAGCTTGAGGCAAGAGGCTCAAAAAAATCAGCTACCGTCAGTCAGGCTTCCAGCTTCGAGCTTCCAGCCGATTGCATGTGAGCATTTACAAAAGCCGCACAACGCCGGATCACGGCCTCAGGCGCAGTTTTTCAACACCCTGTTAAAGCGACCGCAGTGCTTCGTTCGGGTCCATGCGCGCGGCCATGGCCGCCGGGTAGGCGCTGGCGATCAAGCCCAGCGCCAGGGCCAGGATCAGGGCCCCGGCCGCCAGCCCGGGGTCAAACGGCACATGCCCCGAGTGGCCCTCGCCGAAAAGGGAGAGTGCGGCGCGGGCCGAGCCCAACCCCAGGAGATATCCGATGACCCCGGCCAGCCCGGAGATGATCCCGGCCTCCAAAAAGATGATCTGCATGATGTGGGACCGGCGGAACCCGATGGCACGAAAGATGCCGATCTCATCGGTACGCTCGCGCACGCTGCCCATCATGGTCACGAGCACGACGAGCGCGCCGATGAAAAGAATGACGCCGGAAATGCCGTAGGAGAAATGTTTGAACTGCGCCAGCATCTCCATGCGGCTCTTGACCACCTGCTGGATGGCCATGACCTTGGCGCCGGGAAGCGCCTCGGAGATCT
>JBFYWT010000105.1:0-2931 GCA_041310895.1 Desulfobacteraceae bacterium
CCAGCATGGCGTCCAGGGTCTTCCGCCCGCGGCCCAGCTCGGTCAGCACGGTAACGGCGAGGCTGCGCGCGGTTTCGGGCGGCGGGGCGCTTGGCCGCTTGCGGCGTATGGGGGCGGATGGAGTCATGAAACCGTGTAGTTCGTGTCCGTCCAGAAATGGTGGTTACGGCCCAGGCCAAGGCTGCAGATGTCGCAACCGCACGCGGTGTGAGACACCGTCGAGGATTGCGACGAGCGAGAACGCCGGCATGGACCGTAAGACGCCGTTTCTGGGGGGCACTAGTTGAAATCAGCCCCTAACGGGATGCGGTGCCCCCGCATGAAGTCGGATACCGGCATGCGGCTGCCGGAGGCCCCCTGGAGCTCGAGGATCGAGAGGGCCCCGTCCGCCGTGGCCACCGCAAGCTCGAGCGCGGAGGCGCGCACCACCCGGCCCGGCAGCGCTGAGGCTTGCCCCGGCACCACCTCGGATTTGAAGACCTTGATGCGTGTTCCCTCCCAGTAGGTGAAAGCACCCGGCCAGGGGGTCATCCCCCGGATGAAGGACTCGATGGCGGCCGCCGGTTTCTTCCAGTCGATGCGTCCGTCGCTTTTTTTGAGAAGCGGGGCGTAGGTTGCCTGGTCGTGGTCCTGCGGGGTCCGCCGTACGGCGCCGGTTTCGAATCCGTTCACGGTTTGCAGCAGAAGCTCAGCTCCCTGGGCGGCCAAACGCTCCTGGAGACTTCCGGCCGTGTCCGCGGGCGATATGGACTCGGTTGCCTGCAAAAGGATGTCCCCCGTGTCGAGGCCTTTGTCCATCAGCATGGTGGTGACCCCGGTCTCGGTGTCGCCGTTGATCACCGCCCAGTGGATCGGGGCCGGCCCGCGGTAGCGCGGCAGCAGCGACGCGTGGACATTGATGCAGCCGAGCCGCGGCATGGCCAGGACGTCGCTGCGCAGGATCTGCCCGAAAGCCGCTACAATGAAAAAATCGGCCGTGAGGGAGGCAAGCCGGGCCATCGCGGCCTCATCCCGGAGCGTGGGCGGCTGGATCACCGGAAGGCCGAGCTTTTCCGCGATCTTCTTGACCGGCGGCGGTTCCACCTTGCGGCCGCGCCCCCGAGGCTTGTCCGGCTGGGTCACCACGAGCGCGATGCGGTGGCCCGCGCCATGCAAGGCGGTGAGCGTAGGGACGGAAAACTCCGGGGTTCCCATGAAGGCGATGGTGTGCTTAGTCGTCATTGGTTCTCAGCGATTTCCTGACCCGGCGCTTGTAAAGTTCCCGTTTGAGCGAGCTGATCCGGTCGATGAAGAGCTTCCCGTTCAGGTGGTCGATTTCATGCTGCAGGACAATGGCATGCAGCCCCCCGGCCTCCACCCGCACCGGCTTCCCGTGGCGGTCGAAGCCCTCCACCAGCACCCGTTCGGCCCGCTTCACATCCGAACGGTAATCGGGGACGCTCAGGCAGCCTTCGTTTTCGGAGATCATCTCGCCGGCGCTTTCGATGATGCGGGGGTTGACGATCACCTGCAGGGAACGGCTCTGCTCCCGCGGGGAGATGTCGTAGATCAGCACGCTGTCTTCCCAGCCGACCTGGATCGATGCCAGGCCGACCCCCGGCGCCTCGTACATCGCGACCGCCATCTTGTCGATCATCTCCTGCACCTGGCCGTCGATGTCGGCGAGAGGCTTGGCCGGGTGGGTCAGGACCTCGTCGGGGTAAGTCAATATCTTGAGCTTGGGCAGGACCAGCGGGGACTCCGCCCGTTCCGTTGAATTCGATTTCATGCTTGCACCTTGTCCCGATGGGAGAACACCGCACGGGACATCGGCCGCCGCATCGGATCGGCGGCCGTCAACCGGCGACCGCCGCGCTGCCCGTGGACAGAATGCGGCGGGCCGCATCGATATCGGTTTCGATCTGGCGCCGGAGGGCCTCGATGCCCTCGAACTTCATCTCGTCGCGCAGGCGGCGGACGAAATCGACGCGGATCTTCTCGCCGTAGATGGATCCGCTGAAGTCCAGGATGTGGACCTCCACCGTGAACTGGTGATCGTCGAAGGTCGGGCTGTAGCCGATGTTGGCGACCCCCACGTGCATCTCGCCGCGCACCCGAACGGTGACGGCGTAAATGCCGGTCTTGGGGATGAGCTCATCCTCGAGGGCGATGTTGGCCGTGGGCACGCCGAGCAGCCGGCCCCCGCGGTCGCGGCCCGGGACCACCGTGCCGCGCACCTGGACGCGGCGGCCGAGCATTTTGCAGGCATGCTCCACTTTGCCCCCCCGCACCAGATCGCGGATCGCGGTGCTGCTGATCCGCTCGGAGACGCCGCGCTCCGTGCGGACCATGCGGGTCACGATCACCTCGTAGCCGAGCCGGGGGGCGAGGGACTTCAACAGTTCGATGTTGCCCCGCCGGTTCCGGCCGAAGGCGTAGTCCTCGCCGACCACGATCGCCTGCATGCCGATCCTGCCGACCAGCACCTCCTCGACGAAGGCTTCGGCCGGCACGGCGGCAAACGCTTGCGTGAAGGGCACGCAGATGAGCACCTCGATGCCGGAGCGCTCGATCAACTCCACCTTCTGCTCGAGAAGCGTGATCAGCGGCGGCCGGTTGTTCTCGCGCAGCACCCGCAGGGGGTGCGGCTCGAAGGTCATGGCGATCGATGTCCCGTCGAGCGTGTAGGCCTTCTCGATTACCTCGTAAAAAAGGGCCTGGTGGCCGATGTGAACCCCATCGAAATTGCCGATCGTGAGAACCGCATTCTTGAACGGTTCTGTGACCTGATCCAGATGTTCGATAAATCGCATGCGCCGGGCGTCTCCAGGAAAAACAATCCGCTTGACATGTACCGCGAATCTTAATAAATAATCCAGGTCTTGAGGTAAATCAATTCTTTTGTGCCGAAGTGGCGGAACTGGTAGACGCGCTAGGTTCAGGGTCTAGTGA
>JBFYWT010000057.1:0-12023 GCA_041310895.1 Desulfobacteraceae bacterium
GGCTGGGGCGAGCACATGGACCAGTACGTCGGGCTGCACGGGATCATCACCGACCCGGACACTACGAAAAACGACCCTGAAGCGCTGATCGAGGTCAGCATCGAAGGCAAGGGCACCCATCGATTCCCTCAGGACTGCCTGCGGCGGCTGGACGGCTGAGAATCGGCAGGATGATGCCATCATGATTACGATCCGAGTGAACGGTCAAGAGGTTGAAACCGCCGAGGGCGCCAATCTGCTGGATCTCCTCTTCGCTCGCGGCGTCAAGCTGCCCACGGTATGCTTTCACGCAGCACTCAGCCGGCCCAGCGGCACCTGTCGGCTGTGTGCCGTCGAAGTCACACCGCCCGGGGGCACGCCCGAGGTCAAGCGGGCCTGCCTGACCAAGTGCGTCGAGGGGATGGTGGTTCAGACCGAGAGCGTCTCGGTTCAAGCTGCCCGTATCAAGGCGGTGAAGAACCTTTTAAAACTCGCGCCTCAGAGCCCACGCCTGCTCCAGCTCGCGGCCGAGTTCAAGCTGCCCATCGAGCCGCCACCCGACGGCTGCATCCGCTGCGGGCTGTGCGTGCGGGTGTGCCGGGAGATCGTCGGCGCGGCCGCGCTTAAATTCGAACTGCGCAACCGTCAGCAGTATATCGTCCCGGTGGAGGGCCGCTGCGTGGGCTGCGGCACCTGCGCCAATATCTGCCCCACCCAGGTCATCCATGTGAGCGACGGTGAGAACGTGCGCATCATTTCAATCCGCGACGAGGTGATCGGACGGCACCCGCTCGCCACCTGTGAGGGCTGCGGCAAGCGCTTCGCCACCCCCAAGTTCCTCGACGCCACCCACGAACGCGCCGTCGACCACCACCCGGACGTGAAGGAGCACCACCGCTGGTGTCCGGAGTGCGCGAAGCGGCTCTCGGGGCGTGTGTCCGCAACCCTCACGCGCCGCTATTGACGGCTGTGTAAGAGAACCAATTTCGGCGTTGCGCTGCGCCCTGGGGTCGCTGCGGCGTACTGCCAGTACGCCTCGTGCTGCAGGAGTCGCGCGCCGCGCCTGCCCCGCCTTGGCGGGGAAATTGGCCCGCTTACGCAGCCGTCGTTATTTCAACTCATGGAATAGCAGCATGGGGCAGAGGGCAACGGATCAATTCTGTTGACCCTATGCCCTCTGCCAATTTTCCTTAAGCCCTATGCGGTTTTATCGGTTTCGATCCCCAGCGGGGTCACGAGGACGTCGAGCCCGGTGCGCTTCCAGGTGGCGCGGGCTTCCTCCACGGTGTTCACGAGGGGCTCCTGGCAGTTGAAGGAGGTGTTGAGGAGCAGGCTGCAGCCGGTTTTTTCCCGCCAGCTTTTGAGCAGCCGGACGATGAAGGGGTCGTCGCCGTCGTCGACGATCTGGGGCCGGGTGGTGCCATCCACGTGGGTCACGGCCGGCACTTCGGCGGCATTGGTGGGGACGATGTAGGACATGAATTTGCTCGGCACTCCCCAGTCGCCGAGGGCCATGGGCGCATAGGGGCGGTACCATTCGCGGTGCTTCACCTCCCGGTTCAGCCGCTCCTTGCCGCCGGAAATGCGGGGATCGAGCAGGATGCTGCGGTGGCCGAGCGCCCGGGGGCCCGACTCGGCGCGGCCGTAGCACAACCCGACACTTTTGCCCGCCTCCAGGAAGCGGATCATGTCCGGGATAAGCTCCTCGGCAACGGCCCCCGCATCGGTGCCCAGGTAGGGCGACAAGGGCTTCGGAATCCGTTGGTTGCCCAGCACGTGGTGCCAGACGAAAAGCGCCTGCCCTAAGCTCAGGCCGCCGTCGTGCGGCTGGGCCTGGACCCATGAGTCGGTGAACAGCCCGCTCGTGTGGACCGCGGTGTTGGCGATGCAGTTCATCGAGCAGCCGCCGGTCAGGACGATCCGCTCGACCCCCCACCGGGTCTTCAGCCGCGCCGCGGCCTCCAGGTAAAGATCGGTGGTGAGCTGCTGCAGGGAGGCGCACACATCCTGGGCAAAGCGGTCCCGGGGGTCGAGCGCAAGCTCATCGCCCCGGCCGAACCGAAACGTCTGGAACGGGGCATACGGGTAATAGAGCATCTGCTCCTTCAGCGCGGCCGCGATCTCCGCCTGCGGCGTGCCGTAGCTCGCCAGCCCCATGAGCTTGCCCGCCCCCTCGAGCCGCTTCATCCCGAAGTTGTATTCACCGAGCGAGGCCCACACGGCCCCGATGTTCAGCTGCATCCTCTTTTTCTCGTGGCCCCAGCCGTACTCGATCGCGTGAATCCGGTACCCGCTGCCCCAGGCCAGGGCGCAGGCCCTGAGGTCCCCGCTCCCGTCCGCCGTGAGGACCCCGGCCGCCTCGAAGGGGGAGGTGAAGAGCGCCCCGGCCACGTGGGCCAGGTGATGGTCCACCGCATAGGCCTCCAGCGACCGGCCGAGGAGGCGGATGCGGTGGCGGCTCATGCGCCCCTCCGCCGGACCGCTCCAGCCGTCCTCTTTGTAGTCGGGACGCTGGTCGTAGCGCTCCCCTTCGAGCTCCCAAGCGAACGGACGGCCGTCCCGGGCGGGCCTCAGGTAGGGGTTGATGACCACGAGGTCGATGGTCTCGGGCGACCAGCCGTATTCTTCTAAAATGGCATCGAGGTCCATGGGGCCCTGGTCGTGCTTGCGGCGGGTCAGCCGCTCCTTTTCCAGCACCACCACCACCTCCCCGTCTTCGAGCAGGGTCAGGTTGGCGTCGTGTCCGTAGTAAAGCGATAGAAGTCTCATGGCCTCTCCGGAGGGCATTCGGGCGAACCGACGAAAAAGTGGATTAATGTAGGGAATGCTCCGGTCTGTGTCAATTCAATTCCGCCTTGCCGTAGGATTGTCAAAACTGCCGTTTGATGATAGATGACACCCCTGTTGGAGACGCAGCCAAAGCCCTTTTTACCCCATCAGCCAAAGGAGAACCCCATGGCCCAGAAATCCAAAGAGGATCGCAGGAAAAGCGTTATCGAGGTGCTCAACAAGGCGCGCGCGATGGAGCTGCAAGCCATCCACCAGTACATGAACCAGCACTACAACCTTGACGACTCCGATTACGGCGAACTCGCCGGCAAGGTCAAGCTGATCGCCATCGACGAAATGCGCCATGCCGAAATGTTCGCCGAGCGCATCAAGGAGCTTGGAGGGGAACCCGTGACCGAGCATGGGGCTAAGGTGCACAAGGGCCAGAAGGTCGAGGCCATGTTCGCCTTCGACGCCAAGCTCGAGGACGACACCATCGACGTCTACAATCAATTCGCCGCCGTCTGCCGCGAGAACGGCGATGCCATCAGCATGAAGCTCTTTGAGGCCATCATCGACGAGGAGCAGATCCACTTCAACTATTTCGACAATGTCGACGGACACATCGCCGACCTGGGTGACACCTATCTCGCCAAAATCGCCGGGACCCCTTCCTCCACCGGGCTGACGCCCAAAGGATTTGCCGTCGGCACCGGCGAAGCGTAGGGGACCTTGCGACGCGGGACCCGCCCCCCAACCGATGCGCCGGCGACAAATGAGCGGCGCGCGGTTGGGCCGCCGGCAAACAACCGCCCGATTGCCTCATCCGGGGTGCAATGACGCGCAATCGACTCATGGCCGCGGCCGCCCTTCTGTCCGTGCTCGGGGTGGGGGTGTGGCTCGCCGTCGACCCCGGAGTCCGCGCCATGCTCGGCGGGTTCGTGGAGAAGGTCACGGACCGGGACTGGGTCCGGGCCCAGGTGGAGTCGGCCGGGTGGGCGGCCCCGCTCGTCTTCATCGCCATCCAGACGGCCCAGGTCATCGCCGCACCGATCCCCGGAGAGGCCACCGGCTTCATCGGCGGGTATGTTTTCGGAGCGGCACGGGGCTTCCTGCTCTCCAGCGTCGGCCTCACGTTGGGCTCGGTCATCAACTTCGGGATCGGCCGGGGCCTCGGCCGACGCTATGTCCGCAAGCTGATCCCGGAGAACGCCTTCCAGCGGCTGGACCGCCTGCTGCAGCGCCAGGGTGTCCTCGTCGTCTTCCTCATGTTCCTGATTCCCGGTTTCCCCAAGGATTATCTGTGCCTGCTGCTCGGGCTGAGCACCCTGTCGCCGAAATTATTCATCCTGCTCGTCGGCGTCGGGCGCATGCCCGGAACGCTGCTGCTGAGCGTCAAGGGCGCCGCGCTCTATGACAAGGATTACCTGCTGCTGGCGGTGGTAGGTGGGGCGGTGCTGGTGGTGGTGGCCGCCGCGGTGCTCTTCAGGGAGCGGCTCTACCGCTGGTTCGAACGGTTCAACACGTGACGTCGTCGCTTTGCGGCCTGCCTTCTCCATTCATCTTGAACCGTAGCAGGTCTCTTGTGGGAGCGGCTTCCAGCCGCGATCACGGAAGCGCTCTCCAAAAAAAAAATCGCGGCTGGAAGCCGCTCCCACAGAACAGACACTTTTCAGCAGAAGATTCAGGCGGGCCGGACTGAATGCCCCTGCCCCAGCGCCTCGCGGTAGATCTCCGCCAGACGGCCGACGAGCCGGCGGTTGTCGAAGTCGCGCAGGACCCGTTCGCGGGCAGCGGGGATGATGCGACGGCGGAGGCCAACGTCGGTCAGGAGCGCTTGCATGGCGTCGGCCAGCTCCTCCGGCCGGCCGGGAGCCGCCAGCAGGCCGGTCGCACCCGCCTCCACCAGCTCCGGTATCGCCGAGACCGACGTCGCCGCCACCGGCACCCCCATGGCCATGCTCTCGAAGAGCACGTTGGGAACCCCGTCCCGGTCCCCGTCGGCCGCGATCTCGCACCCCAGCACGAAAAGATCCGCCTGCCGGTAGTGGTCAAGCACCACATCGTGCGGCTGGGTGCCGATCCAGCGGCAGAAGGCCTCAAGCCCCAGGCGCGGGATCGCGGCGAGGATCGCGTCCCGGTCCAGGCCGTCGCCGATCAGCGTGTAGCGGAAATCGACCCCGCGGCGGCGCAGGATGTCCAGGGCCGCAAGCACCGTCGGAATCCCCTTTTTCGCGGTCAGCCGGGCCACGGTCAGAATCCGGAACGGCGGGGCCGGCGCCGCCCGTTCCGCGCCGTTGCCGTTGAAGAGTCCGGTGTCGATTCCATGGTAGATGCAGTGGATGGGGGTCGCCCCGCCGACGGCCAACCGGCACAGGTGGCCCCGGTTGTACTCGGTGCAGGTGACGACGAAGCGTGCATGGGCGATCTTCTCCCGCAGTTGATCGGGATCGGTGGTGTAGATGTCCTTGGCGTGGGCGGTGAAGCTGAACGGCAGCCCCGAGAGGGCCGCGGCGTAAAAGGCGACCGAGGCGGGCGAATGGGCGAAGTGGGCGTGGAGGTGCGAGACCCCGCTGCCCCGCAGCCGGGCGTTCACCAGCCAGCCCGCCTGCAGGAAATGGCGGAGCGAGGCCGGGTTCCGGGAGCGCCGGAACCGCCGGAACAGCACCCCGAGCCCGGCGGCATAGTGCCGGGGGTCGCGAATCAGTTGGCAGAGGTTGCGGGCGATGAGCCGGTGGGGGTTGCGCAGAAATGTTTCGGGCAGATAGTCCACCCGCGCACGGATCCGGGCGACGCTCGCGTGAGTGAAGGCCTCACGCCCGGGCCGGATGGAGAAAATATGAACCCTGACGCCGAGTTGCTCGAGCAGCAGGATTTCGTTGGAAATGAACGTCTCGGAGATCCGGGGATAGCCTTTCAGAATCATCCCCAGCACCGGCCGGGAGGCGGCGCTCATGGCTTATGGTCCCGAAACTCCATGATCCGCTGCTTCATGGTCTCGATGCCCGTGAACCGGAAGCCGGCGATGGCCTCGCGGTAGGGGGCGGCGTTCTCCAGCAGGCCCGTCAGCTTGGCCTGCAGCCGCTCGGGGGTGAGCTCGTCCCAGGGGATGAAGTCGGTCAGGTTCCGGCGCTTGAAGGTCTGGGCGCGGATCAGCTGCTCCTTGCGCGGGGTCTCGCGGGGGATGACGAGGCTGACCGTGCCCTGGTTGAGGATCTCGCACAGGGTGTTGTAGCCGCCCATGCTGACCACGACGTCGGCGGCGGCGAAGATCTTCTCCATCTGCCGATAGAAATGATACATGCGCACCCCGAGCTTGCGGGAGCGCTTATAGATGTTCTTGCGTTCCGACTTGGGCATGAAGGGGCCGGTGATGAGGATGGTTTTGAAGGGCGGCGGCTCCCCCCACCCCTCGAGCATGCGCAGGTAGGCGTCCATGACGGCAAAGCCGTCCCCGCCCCCGCCGGTCGTGACCACCACGAGCTTGTCCTCTTCGCTGAGGCCATGCTCCTTGCGAACGCCTTGCACGCCCTCGGCCGAGGGCACCTTGCGCGGAATGTAGCCCGTAAAATGGACCTTGCCGCTGACCGCGGCGGCGATGGCGTACTCGCGCACGGGATCGTACATCTCCCGGTTGCCGTAGATCCAGATCTCGCTGTAGAGCTCATCGAGAACCTGATAGACCCCCTTCTCCCGCCATTCCCGGCGGGTCATCTCCGCATCGTCCATGATGTCCCGAAGCCCCAGGATCGTGCGGGTGGCGGGCCGGCAGCGCCGCAACCACTGCAGCGCCGGAAGCACCTCGCGCTTGAGCCCCAAAGGCTCCTTGTCGACGATGAAAAGCTGCGGCTGGAAGGTCTTGACCGTGGCCGTGATGATATTTTTCCGGATGTCCAGGGCATGGCGGGCATTGATCTTGATGGAGAGCGGCAGGTACTCCTCGTTGGTGCGCTTGATCATGCCCGGGATGCGGACGAAATCGATCTGCTCGGGGAAGGAAAAACGGCCGGCGATGGGCGAGCCGGTCAGGATGAGGATGTTCACCCGCGGCCCCAGCAGATGGGAGGCGATCGCCATGCTCCGGCGGATGTGCCCCAATCCGTAGGTGTCGTGCGAGTACATCAGGATGTTGTAGGTGGAGTTACGGGCCATGCCTCTCCTGAAATGAGGGTTCAGGCGGTTGAAAAAGCCGCCTGAACCCTCATTTTATAGTAGGATTAGACCTGAATTGTCAATGAGGTGGTCCTTTCCCAAACGGGTTTCTTCCTTTCACATACGGTATCTGATACAGTTTTCGCTCAATCGAATTTTTTTCAAGTTTATTCGAATTCGATGGAACCGGCGCCGTTATGAAAATCGTACGGCTTTGATCGAAACCCGAGGTCAAGGCGCGCGAATGCAACATGGCGAGGCGTACCGGCAGTACGCCGCAGACCGTGTGGCATGAAGCGCAACGCAGAAATCGGGTTTCCAGTAAAGCCGCCCAAGGTGAGCCATGGCCCGCTCCGACGTCCACCCCATCCACCGCTTCGAGCCCTGGCAGGTGTTTCCGGGCTCCTTCGACAACCCGCCCGCGGACGGGAACTTTCCCTGCCCGCCGGAGCGCGGGGTTGCCATCACGCGCCGGACCCGCATCGCTTCGCTCGGCTCCTGTTTTGCGCGCGAGATCAAGCGCCGCCTGATCCAGCGAGGGTTCACCTACATCGCCGAGGAGACCCATCACCCGGCGGCCGTGCACGCCAGTGCCGCCTGGGAGCGGGTGTACAACACGCACTGCATGCGCCAGATCTTTGAATACAGCTTCGGTGCGTGGTCGCCCGAGGTGCGCTGGTGGCGGGCGCCCCGTTCCGGAACGATCCAGGACCCCTACCGGCGGGTCGTCCTGTACGCGGCCGAGGGGGAGGCCGAGCAGGATTTCGCGCGCCACCGCGAGCACTCCCGCCGCGCGCTCGCCTCCGCCGAGCTCTTGATCCTCACCCTGGGGCTCACGGAAATCTGGCAGGACCGCCATGACGGATCGGTGATCAGCCTGCCGGCCGGCCCCTACGTGAACGAGGGCGGGGACATGGCCCGCTACGAGTTCCGGGTCAGCCGCACCGCCGAAAACCTGGAAAACCTCGAGCGCATCCACGCCCTCCTGTCAAAACACAACCCGGGCTGCCGCATCCTCGTCACGGTCTCGCCCGTCAACCTGTGGGCCACTTTCCGCCGGGACGCGGACGTTCTCAGCGCGAGCTGCAACTCCAAGAGCACTCTCAGGGCCGCGGCCGACGAGTTCGCCGCCGCCCACGACAATGTCTTCTACTTCCCGGCCTTCGAGATGGCCACCATCTATCAGCCCCTCCTCGGCCGGGGCTTTTTCGCCGGCGGCCGGGAGAACTTCCACGTCAACAAGCCGACCGTCAAGTTCATCATGAACCACTTCTTCAAGTGGTACGCCCCGTCCGAACCGTTCACGCCGTTCGACGAGGGGGAGTGAACAGGAAAAACGGGGGATTGTGTTTGGTGTTCAGTGTTGGGTGTCTGTTGGCAGGACGATTGCAATTTTTCCCCAAACACGAACTGTCAGCCCACCAAATACCTCTATTTGAATACCCTTGACTAATCTTGGGCAATCAGCGATCATTGCTCAATTTTATCGGTCACTTTCCAATCACCCCCACCCGGCCTCCCCCATTCAGGGGGAGGAGCAGTTTTGAGGTTGCGCTTCAGTAAATTCCCCTCCCCTTGCGGGAGGGGAAAGGGGAGGGGTTCTGGAAGCGCGATCGAAAGGGATCAGTAATGGAATTTGAGCCTGTAATCGGGCTGGAGGTCCACGCCCAGCTCAAGACTCGCAGCAAAATTTTCTGCGGCTGCTCGACCGAGTTCGGCGCACCACCGAACACTCATGTGTGCCCGGTGTGTCTGGGAATGCCGGGGGTGCTGCCGGTGTTGAACCGCTCCGTCGTCGAGTATGCCCTGCGCATGGCGATCGCGACCAACTGCACCATCGCACGCCAAAGCCGCTTTGCGCGCAAGAACTACTTCTACCCCGACCTGCCCAAGGGCTACCAGATCTCCCAGTACGAGCTCCCGATCGCCGAGCAGGGGCACGTGGATGTCGCGGTCGACGGTGTCCTGCAGCGCATCCGCATCCGCCGCATCCACATGGAGGAGGATGCCGGCAAGCTCACCCACAACCCGAACCGCCCGGTCAGCATGGTGGACTTGAACCGGGCCGGGGTGCCGCTGATCGAGATCGTGAGCGAGCCGGACATCGGCTCCCCCGAAGCCGCGGGCGCCTACCTTCGGCATCTGCGCGCGATCGTGCGCTGCCTGGACGTCTGCGACGGAAACCTCGAAGAGGGCAGCTTCCGCTGCGATGCGAACGTGTCGATCCGCCCCCGGGGGGCGACAGCGCTCGGCACCCGCACCGAGTTGAAAAACCTGAACTCCTTCCGCTTCGTCGAGAAGGCGATCGAATACGAGATCGGCCGCCAGAAGGAGCTTTTGCTCGAGGGCGGCAAGGTCCGGCAGGAAACACGGCTCTGGGACCAGGGCCTCGGCCGGACGGTCCCCATGCGCGGCAAGGAAGAGGCCCACGACTACCGCTATTTCCCGGACCCTGACCTTCTGCCTCTCGTCATCGACGAGGGCTGGATTGAACGGGTGCGGACGGAGCTGCCCGAGCTGCCCGAGGCCCGCAAGGCCCGTTTCGTATCCCAGCACGGGCTGCCGGCCTACGATGCCGGGGTCCTGACTTCGGACCGGGGGCTGTCAGACTATTTCGAGGAGTGCCTGAGAAGCTTCCCCGAGCCCAAGCCGATCAGCAACTGGATGATGGGGCCCCTGCTCGGCCTATTGAATGCCCGCGGTCTTTCCATCGAACAGTCGCCCATCCCGGCCGGGGCTCTCGCCGCCTTACTGGACCTCGTCGAAAGCGGCGCCATCAGCGCCAAGAGTGCCAAATCCGTCTTCGAGGAGATGGCCGCCTCCGGCAAAAGCGCCGAGGCCGTCGTGGCCGAAAAGGGCCTGGCCCAGATCAGCGACACCGGCGCCCTCGAGGCGCTGGTGCGGGAGCTCCTCGAACGCAACCCACAAGAGGTCGCAGCCTATCGCGGCGGCAAGACCAAGCTCATGGGCTTTTTCGTCGGCGAGGCCATGAAAGCCACCCGCGGCCAGGCCAACCCGAAGACGGTGAACGCCATTCTCAAAAAAATGCTGGAGAAATGATCGCGGCTGGAAGCAGCTCCCACAAAAACACTCCCACCGGCTGGTTCTGTGAAGCCGCATCCAACTGTGATAGCTTACATGTTGGAGTGGCTATCCACCGTGATGCCAATACTGTGGGAGCGGCTTCCAGCCGCGAAATGACAAGATTTCCATAGTTCCGGGAGGTGGTTTCTTGAAGAGAACATACATCGGAATCAAGATTGTGGCCCTTACCTTCATGGCGGCAGCCATGATGGTTTCGCTGCCGCCGCCGGCGGCGGCAGCGGCAGCGAAAACAGTGGCGATCGTGCCGTTCAAGATCAACGCCGAAAAGGACATGAGCTACCTGCGCGACGGCATGGTGGACATGCTGAGCTCGCGCCTGCACAGAGCCGGCGAGGTCGAGGTCCTGAACCGCCAGGCGGTGGAGAAGGCGCTGCCCCCCGGCCCGGCCTCCCTGACGGAGGAGACCGCCCGCGATCTGGCCCGCCGGCTGGGGGCCGATTTCGTGCTCTTCGGCAGCATCACCGCCCTGGGGAACAGCATCAGCATGGACGCCAAAATGGTGGATGCCTCGGGCGGTCGGCCGACGCTAAGCTTCTTCGAGCAGAGCGAGGATGCGGGCGGGATCATCAGCAAGATCAACGCCATGGCGACCGGCATCAACCGCGAGATGTTCGGCCGGGCGGCGGCCGCCCCCCCCGCCGCCGGTGCGGCCGCCCCTCCGACCGCCGCTCCGCAACCGGCGGCACCTGCGGCCCAGACCCACCCCGAAAAGATGTTCCGCCAGCGCGGCGGCATGGGAGGCGAGGAAGGAGGCGGGTCCATCTTCTCTGAAGAGGGCGGCCGCGTGCTCTCGCCCCAGTTCTGGAAAAGCGCCTCCTTCAAGCAGCTCTTCAACGGAATCGCCCTGGGGGACGTGGACGGGGACGGCAAAATTGAAACCCTGATCTTGACCCCGGACAAGATCCTCGTCTTCCGCTACGACCAGCAGCGGTTCCACAAGGTCGCCGAGATCGCGGACGTCAGCGGCAAATACGGTGTCGGCATCGACGTGGCGGACATCAACGGCAACGGCACCCCGGAGATCTTCGTCACCAGCATGCCCATGTCCCGGAAGATGATGAACTCCTTCGTAATCGAGTGGGATGGAAAGGCCTTCCGCACCATTGCCGACAACCTCTCCTATTTCTTCCGGGTGGTCGACCTGCCGGCCCGGGGCAGGCTGCTCATCGGCCAGGAGCACCGCTCGGGCTCACCCTTCACCGGCCGGATTTCGGAAATGATCTGGCGCAACGGGCGCTACGAGCCGGACACGGAGGTCCGGGCCGGGGCGTCGAACGCACTGGGGCTCACCATCGCGGACGCCCTGGAAAAGGGCACCGAGAACGCCGTCGCTTACGACAGCCTGGACCACATTCGGGTCTTCGACCCCGCCGGCCAGCAGCTCTGGAAAAGCGCCGACCGCTACGGGGGCAGCACGCTCTACTATTCCGGCAACATCACCGACCAGGGCGAGATGGAAAACCCCATTTTTCTCCCCATGCGCCTGCTGACGTCACGGTCGGCGAAGGAGCAGAAGACCGTGGTGCTGGCGGTCAAAAACTTCGATATCGCCGGCCGCAAGCTCGAGAAGTTCAGAAGCTACAACGAGAGCCAGGTGATCTCTTTCTTCTGGGACGGGTTGGGGCTCTCCCCCGAGTGGAAGACGCGCAAACTCTCCGGCTACATCCGCGACTTCGCCGTGGGCGATTTCAACAACGACGGTGCGGATGAGATCGTCTGCGCCATTATTTTAGAGGAGGGCCGGGTCATCACGACCACCCCCAAGAGCACGGTGATCGCCTTCGAAATGTTTAAATAGAGCCACCCGGGGCCTTCGCCCCGGGTGGCTCTATTTAGTTGAGAAATTGAACAAAAAAGATTTAAAATCGGGGATTGTTGGGCTCGTAAAAAGTCCCTGACACCGACGACTTTGTAAAAACCCCAAGATCACGGCGCGCGAATTCGGGGTCGCGTGGCGTACTGGTAGTACGCCGCAGCGACCACGGGATGAAGCGCAACGCAGAGATTGGGGTTTTTAC
>JBFYWT010000070.1:0-2599 GCA_041310895.1 Desulfobacteraceae bacterium
CTTCCGCCGAGCACGGCGGTAATCGGGCGGGGAGAGATCCTCCGCACCTGGCGCAGGGTGTTGATCAGGCCGGCATGGCAGCAGCCGAGGACCGCCACGAGGCCCTTCTCGGTGTCCAGGACAAGCGACTGGTCGTCGTGGAGGGGGTCGGACTCGATTCTTCCTCTCTCCTCGTGCAGGAGCTTGGCATCCACCGTTTCGAAGTCGGTCTCGCGGGGAATGACTCCGGTCACGGTGACGAACCGGCCGATGGGGGTGGGCTGATCGCGGAGGGTGAGCCGGGTCTTCTGCGCAAGTTCCTCGCGGGGGATGGGAAGGCCGATCGGTTTGGGGGGCTCGTGCCGGCCGCTTAATTTGTTCTCGAAGACTCCGGGGGCTGCGATGAGGGCGGGCCGGTCCATCTTGGAAAGAACATGGGGCAGGCCGCCGGTGTGGTCGTAGTGGCCGTGGCTTAAGACCAGGTGGGTCACCTGCTCCAGGCGGATTCCGGCGGCCTCCAGATTGTGGGAGAGGACCTGCGGGGACTGCCCGGTGTCGAAGAGCACCGCGGCATCCGGGGTCTGGATCAAAAAGGCGAGCCCGTGCTCCCCCCGGAAAGGGGAGCCGAAGGCCACTTCGTTGTTGACGACGCAGGTGACGGAAATCATAGCGGCTCCTGGCAGCGGTGCGGGTCGTTTTTGGTTACTTGATCTTACGGGGGTCGAAGGCGTCGCGCAGCCCGTCCCCGATGTAATTGATGCTCAAAACGGTCAGAAAGATCATGAATCCCGGAACAATGGCGGTCCAGGGGGCGGCGAAGATCTGGTCGAGCGCGTTCTTCAGCATGTTGCCCCAGGTGGCGGTGGGCGGCTGGATGCCGAGCCCGAGGAAGCTCAATCCCGATTCGGAGATGATGGCATCGGCCACCCCGAGGCTCGCCGCCACGATGATCGGGCCGAGGGCGTTCTGCAGGATGTGGCGGATCATGATCCGCGGGGTGCTTGCCCCGAGCACCCGGGCCGACTCGACGTACTCAAGGTTTTTGACCTCCAGGAAGGAGCCGCGCACGAGGCGGGCGACGTCCATCCACCCCAGAATGCCGATGACGAAGACGACGCGCGCGACGGGCATCTTGTAAAGGGTGTCGAACACGAGCACGATCATGGGGTTGTCGCTGAAGGGGGGGCGCATGAAGATGATGGCGAAGAGGATCAGGACGAAGATCCGCGGGAAGGCGAGGGCGAAGTCGGTGAAGCGCATGAGGAGATTGTCCACCACCCCCCCGAAGTAGCCGGCCACCGCCCCGACCAGGGTTCCCAGGGTCACCGCGACCAGCATGGCGAAGACGCCGACGATCAGCGACACCCGGCCGCCGTGGAGCGTACGGGTCAGCATGTCCCTGCCGAGCTCATCGGTGCCGAGCGGGTGGGCGAGGCTCGGCGGGGAGAGCATGTTGGAGAGGTCCGGCGTTTCGGGGTCGTAGGGCGAGATCCGGTCCACGCACACGACGGCGAGCACGATCGCGGCCATCATCCCCATGCCGAAGACCGCCATCTTGTGGCGCAGGAACTGCCGCAGGGTCATGTACCAGAGCTGGTTCTTGTGCGTTTCGTGAAAGCGTCCCCTGGCCATCCGCCCCTGCCTCACGAGTAGGTGATCCGGGGGTCGAGGATCGCGTAGACCACGTCCGCCAGCAGGTTCGACACCACCACCAGAAACGCGATGGCGGCCACGATCCCCATGACGACGGAGTAGTCGAAGCGGGTGGCGGCGTCGACGAAGAGCCGCCCCATGCCCGGCCAGGAGTAGATGGTTTCGGTGAACAGGGCCCCGGCAAAGAGAACCGGCAGATCGATCGCCACGACCGTGACGAGCGGGATGGCGGCGTTCCGGAAGGCGTGCTTGTAGATGATCACCCGCTCGCTCAGCCCCTTGGCCGCCGCCGTGCGGATGTAGTCCAAGTGGATCACCTCGAGCATGCTCGTGCGCAGGAAGCGCACATACTTCGCCGCAATCAGGGTCGAGAGGCTCAGAACGGGCAGAAACAGGTGGCGGAGGCTGTCGACAAGAGAAAACTCCTTGCCCAGGGTGTGCATGCCGCCGCTCGGAAGCCACCGCAGCCAGATGCTGAAGATGATGATCAGGAGCAGCCCGGAATAGAACACCGGCATGGAGCGGCCGACGTAAGTGAGGGTCGTCGTGATGTGATCGAACACCGAATACTGCCGGGTGGCCGAGATGATCCCGGCCGGGATGGCGATGATGAGGGCCGCGATGAGCGAGATCCCGGTCAGATAGAAGGTGTTGGGCAGGCGGTCCCAGATCTCGACCAGCACCGGCCGCTTGGTGGTGAAGGAGTAGCCCCAGTCCCCCTGCACGAAATTCTTGAGCCAGGAGAGGTATTGCACGTGAATCGGCCGGTCGAGGCCCATGTCGTGGCGCAGCCGCTCGATGTCCTGTTGGGTGATTTCGGGGTTGTTCTCGTAGGCCGCGAGCGGTCCGCCCGGCAGGAGCTGCATCAGGGCGAAGGTGGCGAAGGTGATGATGAGCAGCACCGGGATGACCGACAAGAGGCGCCGCAGGATAAAGGTGTATTTCATGCCCACCCCGTGAGGCGGCG
>JBFYWT010000082.1:0-4264 GCA_041310895.1 Desulfobacteraceae bacterium
GACCCTCTCGGCCGCCTATTTCGACCGCACCCGCACCGGGGACCTGATGGCCCATGCCACCAACGACATCCAGCAGATCCGCATGGCGGCCGGGATGGGGCTCGTCGCCCTGAACGACGCCCTCGTGATGGGGACAGCGGCGGTCGGCTTCATGCTCACGATCGACCCGGCCCTGACCGGAATCGTCCTCATCCCCATGCCCATGATCGCCGTCGGCACCCGTTTCTTCAGCCGCCGGATGCACCGGCGCTATCAGGCGGTCCAGGCCTCCTTCTCGGACCTCACCGAGGCTGTGCGCGAGCGCATGGCCGGCATCCGCCTGATCAAGGCCCACAACCGCAAGGCCGCCGAGCTGGAAGCGATCCGCGCCGCGTCGCAGGCCTACGTGGCGGAAAATTTGAAGCTCGTAAAGATCACCGGCGCCTTCTTCCCGATGATGACCCTCTTCACCAACATCAGCATGGCGCTGGTCCTGATCTACGGCGGACGGCAGACCATCCTGCTCACGCTGACGCCGGGGGATTTCGTGGCCTTCATCAGCTACCTCGCGCTCTTGACCTGGCCGATGATGGCCTTGGGCTGGGTGACCAACCTGATCCAGCGCGGGCGGGCCTCCCTCGACCGGGTCCAGGCGATCCTCGCGGTCGGCCCCGAGATCAAAAGCACCCTGCCCTGCGCCCCGCTTGCGTCAGCGGCCGGCCCCATCGTCTTCGAGCAGGTCTCCTTTGCCTACCGCGATGCCGCGGGCGCCCGCGGCGCCCCCGCCCTGGAGGGGATCGACTTTGCCATCGCGCCCGGCACGCTGTTCGGCATCGTCGGGCCGCCGGGCAGCGGGAAAAGCACCCTGGCCGGCCTGATCCCGCGCCTCTACGACCCGAGCGCGGGGATCCTCCGGATCGGGGGGCTCGACGCCCGCGCGATCTGCCTGGAGGAGCTGCGCCGGCATATCGCGGTCATGCCCCAGGAGCCGTTTCTCTTCGCGGGGACGATCCGCGACAACATCGCCTTCGGGGACCCGGAGGTGGGCGCGGAGCAGCTGGCCGCCGCCGCGCGCGAGGCGGCCCTGCTCGAAACGGTGCAGGGCTTCCCGCAGGGGTTCGACACCGTGGTCGGCGAGCGCGGGGTCATGCTCTCGGGCGGGCAGAAGCAGCGGGTGGCCCTGGCGCGCTGCCTGCTTACGGCAGCGCCGGTCATGGTCCTGGACGACCCGATCAGCCAGGTGGACTTCGAAACCGGCGCCGCCATCGTCGCCGGCCTGCGGCGCCGGGTCGGGTCGCACACCCTCATCATCGTCTCGCACCGGGTCTCGGCCGTGCAGTTCGCCGACCGCATCATCGTCCTGGAGCAGGGCCGGATCACCCACGCCGGCCGCCACGAGGAGCTGCTGCAAACAAGCCGCTACTATGCCGACACCTGCCGGCTGCAGGAGATGGAGGAGACCTACCATGCCGACGGAATACGGCTACGTTGAAGAGGCCCGGCTGGGCAAGCCCTACGACTTGAGCCTGCTCGGCCGGCTCGCCCCCCTGGCCCGGCCCCACCGGCGGCTGCTGGCCGGCTCGGTGATCCTGGTGCTGCTGATCACGCTGCTCGATCTCGCGCTCCCGCTGTTGACCAAGATCGCCATCGATCGCTACATCGTGCCGGACCGCGAAGAGGCCGCCGCCCGCCGCACGGCGGACGCGGAGAGCGGGCGGCGTCTCGTGGTCGATCTCTCCGATCCGGCGGCGGCCGCCGCGGCCGCGAAATACCCGGGTCTTTTCGAGGTACGGGAGGGGCGGGCGCAGATCGCCCTTGCGGACCTGCCGCGGCTCGACCGGGCAGACATCGCAACCCTGCGCCGCGGGGACCTGGCCGGGCTTCTCCAGCTGACGGTGATCTTCGTCCTCATGTCGGCCGCCGGCTTTGCCCTGAACTTCGTGCAGGCGATGGTCATGGAATCCACCGGCCAGCGGATCATGCACGACCTGCGCATGCGCCTCTTCGCGCACGTCCAGGACCTCGCGCTCGAGTTCTTCACCCACAACCCGGTGGGGCGGCTGGTGACGCGGTTGACGAGCGACGTCCAGAACATGTACGAGCTCTTCACCTCCTTTGTCTCCTTTGTGTTCAAGGACCTGGTGCTCCTCGCCGGCATCGCCGCCGTAATGCTGGTCTTGAACTGGCGGCTCGCCCTCGTCACCTTTACCGTGATCCCGGCGGTGGCGGTGGCCTCGGCGATCTTTTCGCGCCGCGCCCGGGACATCTTCCGCATCCTGCGCGTGCAGGTGGCCGAGATCAACTCCCGCTTCGCCGAATCCATCGGCGGGATGCGCGTCATCCAGCTCTTCCGTCGGGAGGCCGACAACCACCGGCGATTTGCCGCGCTCAACCACGAGAACTACCTGGCCGGCATGCGCCAGATCCGGGTGCTGGCGGTTTTCATGCCCCTGATCGAGGTCCTGGCCGTCATCGCGGTGGCCCTCATCATCTGGTACGGCGGCGGGCGGGTGCTGGACGACACCCTCAGCCTGGGGGCGCTCGTGGCCTTCACGGCCTATATCCGCATGTTCTTCCGGCCGCTGCGGGACCTGGCCGAAAAGTACAACATCCTCCAGAACGCCATGGCCTCCGCCGAGCGCATTTTCCTGGTGCTGGACAACCGCACCATGCTGCCGCAGCCCGCGGCGCCGGCCTCCGTCGCGGGGATCGAATCGCTCCGCTTCGAGAGGGTCGATTTCGCCTACGTGCCCGGGGAGCCGGTGCTGAAATCGGTCTCCTTCGAGCTTCGCCGCGGGGAGACCCTGGCCGTGGTGGGGCCGACCGGGGCCGGCAAGACCTCGCTCATCAACCTGATCCCGCGGCTCTACGACCCCACGGGCGGCGCGGTCAAGATCAACGGCCGCGACCTGCGCACGCTGGCGAGCCCCGCCTTCCGCGACACGATGGCGCTCGTGATGCAGGACCCCCTGCTCTTCTCCGGCTCCATTCGGCGCAACATCTTCGAAGGCGCCCCGGCGGCCGACTCCGACCGGGCGCAGGCCATCATCGCCGCCGCCAACCTGGAGCGGCTGGTGGCCCGCCTGCCGCGCGGCCTGGACTCGGAGCTGGGCGAGGGCGGCAGCCTGGTCTCGAGCGGCGAGCGCCAGCTGATCGCCATCGCCCGGGCCTTTGCACGCAACCCCCAGCTGATCCTCTTCGACGAGGCCACCTCCGCCATCGACTCCCAGACGGAGCAGCTCGTCCAGCAGGCCCTTGCCCGCCTGATGCAGCAGCGGACGGCTCTCGTGGTCGCCCATCGCCTCTCCACGGTGAGGCATGCGGACCGCATCCTGGTGATGAACCGCGGGCGGATCATCGAATCCGGATCGCACCCGGAGCTGATGGCGCTCAAAGGGTTTTACTACCGCCTGCATCAGCTGCAGCCCGCGGAAGGACCCGGGCCGTGAAAACAAACCTCTTGCCAAAGCCCAGCCCGGATGGTATAGGCACGAAACTGAATTTTGTCTTATAATTCTATATTTTATCGAACGTGGCCGACCGCATCGCAGCCGGATGCCGCAGGGAACCGACCGGCGTCGATTGCCCGAGTCACCACTACCACCACCACACATCAAAAGGAGGGATTCACCGATGGCGTACGATGCAACCAAGATGGCCGACTGGCAGATCTCCGAGGCTGCCGAGAAAAACATGCCGACCCCCGAGCACTGGCAGGAAAAGCTGGGGCTCAAAAAAGACGAGATGCTCCCCATGGGCCGGCTGGCGAAAATGGATTTCCTCAAGATCATCAACCGTCTCAAGGACAAGCCGGACGGCAAGTACATCGAGGTGACCGCCATCACGCCGACCCCGTTGGGCGAGGGCAAGAGCACCACCTCCGTCGGACTGATGGAAGGCCTGGGCAAGCGCGGCAAGAACGTCGGCGGCGCCCTGCGGCAGCCCTCGGGCGGACCCACGATGAACGTCAAGGGCACGGCCGCCGGCGGCGGCAACGCCCTGCTGATCCCCATGACCGAGTTCTCCCTGGGGCTGACCGGGGACATCAACGACATCATGAACGCCCACAACCTCGCCATGGTGGCCATGACCTCGCGCATGCAGCACGAGCGCAACTACAACGACGAGCAGCTGGCACGCCTGACCAAGATGCGCCGGCTCGACATCGACCCCACCCGGATCGAGATGGGCTGGATCATGGACTTCTGCGCCCAGGCCCTGCGCAACATCATCATCGGCATCGGCGGGCGGCAGGACGGCTACATGATGCAGTCCAAGTTCGGCA
>JBFYWT010000088.1:0-17361 GCA_041310895.1 Desulfobacteraceae bacterium
CGCCATCGGCTCCCCCGCCACCTACTGGATCGGCGATCAGTTGAACCACAACAGCATCATCCGCGCCATGCGCATCGCCAACGTGCCCTCCGGCCGCAAGGCCGTTTACCCGCACAACGACCTGCGGGCGTTGGAGGGCTGCCTGGAGGCGGTGCCCGAGGGGACCGAGCGGGTGATCGTCATCTTCGACGGGGTCTTCAGCATGCGCGGGGACTGCGCGCCGCTCGCGCAGATCGCGGCGATCGCCCAGGCCCATTCGCACCGATTCAAGGACGGGGTGGTCACCGTGATGGACGACTCCCACGGGATCGGGGCCTTCGGACCGCGCGGGGGCGGCACCTGTGACGCGGCCGGGGCCGCCGCCGATGTCCTCATCGGGACCTTCGGCAAGGCCTTCGGCGTCAACGGCGGGTTCATCGCCGCGAGCGGCCCGCTGATCGAGGCGGTGCGACAGAAGGCGGACACCTACATCTACACCAACCCCCTGAGCGTGGCCGACTGCGCCGCGGCCCAGCGGGCGGTGGATATCTGCGACAGCGCGGAGGGCCGCCGCCGGCTCGCGCACCTGGCCGCCATGGTCGCGCGCTTCCGCCGCGGGATCGCGGCGCTCGGCTGGGAGTCGATCCCCGGGCCGACCCCGATCGTACCGCTGCTCGTGCGCGACACCCCGCGCGTCCAGGCCGTGGTGCGGCACCTCTTCGACCACGGGATCCTGGCGGTGGGGCTGACCTATCCCGTGGTGCCGCGGGGGGCGGAGACCGTCCGCTTCCAGGTCAATGCCGCCCATACCGGGAAAGACATCGACGGCGTGCTGGCCGCCCTGTCCCGGTTCCGGGATTGAGGCCGGTCACGCGGGGCGCCGCGCTGGGCAGGGCCGGCCCGGCGATCGAAAGCCTCTCCAAAGACCGCCGGGCCGGTGGTGACGGCATCCCCGGTCAGGCGAGATGAATCAACGGAGACGGTTCGTCCGGGGAGGCCGCGGTCAGCCGTGTGCGTGAGCCGGCAATCGCCTGGGCGGCTTCGGCCAAGGCCTTGGCTGGCGTGTTGTTGGTTTCGCTCAGATGGGCCAGGACCACCTGCTCCAGGCCCGGGTGAGCGATCTCGGCGAGCAGGCGGCCGGAATCCTCGTTGGAGAGATGGCCGCAGCGGCCCCGGATACGCTGCTTCAGGAACCAGGGGTAGGGGCCCTGCATCAGCATGTCGGGGTCGTGGTTGGACTCGAGGACGAGCAGGCGGCAGCCGCGCAGGTGCTCGCGGACGACGGCGGTGACGATCCCCAGATCGGTGGCGATCCCGATCCGCGTGCCGTTGGCGCCGATGACGAAGCCGGCCGGGTCGCAGGCGTCGTGTGAGATCGAGAAGGGGTGCACCGTCAGGGTGCCGAGCTGAAACGGGCGGCCGCAGTCGAAAATCCGGGTGTCCGGCAGCTCCCGAAGCGGAAGGGCGGCCTGCCGCGTGCCGGCCGTCAAGAACACGGGCAGGCGGTGGCGGCGGCACAGCCGCTCCACACCGCGCACGTGGTCCGTGTGCTCATGGGTGATCAGGAGTGCGCTCAGGGCGGCGGTGCTGACCCCTCGTTGTTCCAGGCGGCGGCCGATCTCCCGGGCGGAGAGGCCGGCGTCCACCAGGATCGAGGTCAGGCCGTCGGAGAGATAAATCGCATTCCCCCCGCTGCCGCTCCCCAGGACGCAGAGCGACAGCACCCGGCCGCCTGAATTCGGTTGATCCGGTTGTTCCACGAACCTCCTCTACGCCCTCTCCGGAGCAGGGCTTTGGCATAGGGCATAGGGCAGAGAGCATAGGGTTTGAAGGGAGTACTTTCCTTAACCCTTTGCGCTATACCCTCTGCCCCATGCTTCTCAGGTTCCCGTATGCCCGAAGCCCCCGCTGCTGCGCGGGGTGTCATCGAGCGTCTCCACCACCTCCAGCCGGGCCTGGTGGACGCGCTGGAGGACCATCTGGGCGATCCGGTCGCCGCGTTGTACGGTGTAGTCGGAGGGGCCGAGGTTGACGAGGGCGATCATCACCTCGCCGCGGTAGTCGGCGTCGATGGTCCCTGGGGAGTTGATCAGCCCGATCCCGTGCCGCACCGCGAGCCCGCTCCGCGGCCGGATCTGGGCTTCGAAGCCGCGCGGCAGGGCGATGGCAAACCCCGTGGGCAGCAGGGCGATCTCACCCCTTTTTAGAACGGTCGCTGCGCGCACCGCGGCACAGATGTCCATGCCCGCGGAATCCGCGGTCATGTACTGCGGCAGCGGGATGTCCGCGTCCTCGTGCGGGCGCAGGCGCCGGATCTTGATGACAGGCTCCGAGCTCACGGCGATCGTTTCCGGGGGGATCCACGACCCGCCGCCGCAGGTGTGGGTGAAAGCATCTCTTTGCGCCGGTCGGGCGGAGCGCAACCCGCCCCAGCGCCTCACTGCCGCCGCAGGCAGCGGGCGAACGCCTCCGGCGGGGGCTCCACCGGGCCGAGGATCGTGAGCATCGTCCGGTCGGGGCGGAACAGCGCCCGGGCGAGTTCCTGGATCTCCTCGGGGGTGACGGATTCGAGGCGGGATATCACCTCGTCCAGGGTAATGTCCGCCTCGAAGTAGATTTCGTTCTGGGCGGCGCGTACCATCTGGTTGTCGGCGCTCTCGGCGGCGAGCAGCAGGCTGCCCCTGGTGTACTCGACAGCACTCTTCAGCTCCGCGGGGTCGACCGGTTCGCGGGCCATGCGGGCCAATTCGACCGAGACGAGCTCGACCGCGGGCTGAACCTGCTTGGGGCCGACTGCCAGGTAGACGCCGAACATGCCGGTGTCCGCGTGGGCGGCGCTGAAGGAGTAGACGGCATAGGCGAGCCCGCGCGTTTCGCGGATTTCCTGAAACAGGCGCGAGCTCATGTTCCCGCCGAGGATCGTGTTGAGCAGCGAAAAGGCGTAGCGGCGCGGATCGGCCATCGCCAGGCCCGGTGTGCCCAGGCAGATGTGAACCTGCTCCAGTTCCCGCGGGTGAAGCTTCACCTCGGGGCGGTTGGCGGGAGTGACCCGCGGGGGGAAGCCGTTGCCGGGGCGGACGGTTTCAAATGCCGGGCCGATCAGATCCACCAGGCGCCGGTGTTCGAGATGCCCGGCGGCGGCGACCACGATGCGCTGGGGCTGGTAGAGACGGCGAAAAAAATCGCGGATGGTGTCGGCGCTGAACTGCGCGATGTTTTCGCGCGTGCCCAGAATCGAGCGGCCGAGCGGGTTGTCGCCCCAGAAGGTGTTGCCCGAGAGGGTGTGGATGTATTCCTCCGGGCTGTCCTCGACCATGCCGATCTCCTGCAGGATGACCGGCCGCTCCCGTTCGACCTCCCGGGGGTCGAAGAGCGAGTTCAGAAATATGTCGGAGAGGATGTCCACCATGGTCTCGATCTGGGTGTCGAGGACCTTGGCATGGTAGCAGGTGTGCTCCATGGTGGTGAAGGCGTTGGTGTGGCCGCCGATCCCATCGAACTCTTTGGCGATTTGAAAGGCGGAGCGCTTCCGTGTGCCCTTGAAGATCATGTGCTCGATGAAATGGGACAGCCCGTTTTCGGGGTCGGCCTCGTCGCGGGCTCCGGCGTTCACCCAGACCCCCATTGAGACCGAACGGGAGTGCGGCATCGGTAGGCTCACGATCCGCACCCCGTTGGCGAGCACCGTCCGGGCGATGGGCCCCTCCATCGGCCTTACCCCTCGAGCAGCGCCTTGTGGCTCAGCCGGATCTTGCCGTCGCGGCCGATTTCGAGCACCTTGACCTTGAGCTTGTCGCCCTCCTTCACCACGTCGGAGACCTTGGTGACCCGCCGGTTGTCGAGTTGCGAGATGTGGACCAGCCCGTCGGTGCCCGGCATGATGTTGACGAAGGCCCCGAAGTCGGTGATCTTGACGACGGTGCCCTCGTAGACCGCGCCCACCTCGGGATCGGCCGTGATCTGCTTGATGAGGGTGAGCGCCGCCTCGGCCTCCTGCTTGGAGAAGGCGGCGATCTTGACCTGGCCCGAATCCTCGATCTGCACGGTGGTATTGGTCTGGCTCTCGATGGCGCGGATGGTCTTGCCGCCCTGGCCGATCACCTCGCGGATCTTGTCGGGATGGATCATGATGGTGGTGATGGTCGGGGCGTAGGGAGAGATCTCCTGGCGCGGGGCGGCGATCGCCTCGAGCATCTTGTCCAGGATGTGAATGCGCCCCCGGCGCGCCTGCTCCAGGGCGGCGGCGAGGATCTCGCGCGAGAGTTCATGGATCTTGATGTCCATCTGCAGCGCGGTGACGCCGTCCCGGGTGCCGGCGACCTTGAAATCCATGTCCCCCGCGTGGTCCTCGTCGCCGAGGATGTCGGAGAGCACGACCACCCGCTCGCCCTCGCTGACCAGCCCCATCGCAATCCCGGCGACCGGCGCTTTGATGGGCACCCCGCCGTCCATCATCGCCATACAGCAGGCGCAGACGGTGCCCATCGAGGAGGAACCGTTCGACTCCAGGACTTCGGAGACCAGCCGGATGGTGTAGTCGAAGGACTCCTTGGCCGGCAGGATCTTCTCGATCGCCCGGGTGGAGAGCCCGCCGTGGCCGATGTCGCGCCGGCTGGGTCCGGCGATGCGTTTGGCCTCGCCGACCGAATAGGGCGGAAAATTGTAGTGCAGCATGAAGGGGCGGAACTCCTCCCCGGAGAGGGTCTCCACCCGCTGTTCGTCCTGGCCGGAGCCCAGCGTGAGCACCCCGAGCACTTGGGTCTCGCCGCGGGTGAAGAGGGCGCTGCCGTGCGGTCGGGGCAGAATTCCCACCTGGCAGGTGATCGGGCGGATCGCCTCGAAGCCGCGGCCGTCCACGCGGCGGCCCTCGTTCAGAATCAGCTCGCGCAGGATCCGCCGCTTGAGGGTTTCGATGATCCCGGTGACCTCCTCGCGGCGCTGCAGGCCCTCGTCGCCCAAGGCGTCGAGAATGGTGTGCTTGGCCGCACGGGCGGCGGCGTAGCGCTGAACCTTCTCCGGGATGAGGAGCGCTTCCCGCAGGGGGCCGGCCGCCAGCCCTTCGACCCGGGCCGTGAAATCGGCATCGGGCGGGGGCGGAGTGAAGGCCCGCTTGGGGGCGCCGTGGGTCTCGCGCAGCTTCGCCTGCAGGTCGATCAGGGGCTGCATGGCCCGGTGGCCGAAGAAAATGGCCTCGGTCATGTCCGCTTCGCTCACGACGTTGGCCCCGCCTTCCACCATCACGACCCCGGTCTTGGACCCGGCCACCACGATGTTGATGTCGCAGGCCTCCCATTCGGACAGGGGCGGGTTGATCTTGAACTCCCCGTCGATCCGGCCGACGCGCACGGCGGCGATCGGTCCCGCGAAGGGGATGTCGGATAAGTGCAGTGCGGCCGAAGCCCCGACCATGGCGAGCGTGTCCGGGTCGTTTTCCTGGTCCATGGAGAGAACGGTCGCGATCACCTGGGTTTCGAAGCGAAACCCCTTGGGGAAGAGCGGCCGGATGGGGCGGTCGATCAGCCGCGCGGTCAGGGTTTCCTTTTCGCTGGGGCGGCCGATTTCGCGCCGAAAATAGTTGCCCGGGATCCGCCCGGCCGCGTAGATCTTCTCCTGGTATTCCACGGTCAACGGTAAAAAGTCGCCCGGCCGCTCATCGTGGGTGGACACCACCGTGACCAGGACGATGGTGTCGCCGTACTGGACCACGACCGAGCCGGAGGCTTGCTTGGCCACCTTGCCGGTCTGGATGCTCATGGCCTTGCCACCGATGTCTTCCTTCAATAATATCTCCATACCTACCTCCTCGCACGGCATCCGGCCGCAACTATCCCGCCGCGACCCGCCTGCGGTCCCCGGGACCGGCTGGTCTTCAAGGCCGGCTGTGGCAACCCCACGGCCGCGCCCACAGGGGTCGCTGGCACTCCGGATGCCTGAAAGCTACTTTTTCAGACCCAGCGTATCAATGATGGCCCGGTAGCGGTTGACGTCCTTATACTTGACGTAGTTCAACAACCGGCGGCGCCTGCCGACGAGCATCAGCAGCCCGCGCCGGGAGTGGTGGTCCTTCTTGTGGATCTTCAGGTGTTCGGTCAGGTACTCGATGCGGTTGGTGAGCAGGCCGACCTGGACCTCGGGCGAGCCGGTGTCGGTATCGTGCACCTTGTACTTCGCGATCAGATTCTTCTTGTCTTCCGTTGACAACGTCACGTTCCTCTCTCCTCCTTCTCGACGGCACTCGATCACCTCCCCCGCCGTGCCGTGCCGGGGCAACCGGTCAGGCAGGCGCCAGGGGGCGAAACCGTCTGTTGTTGACGACCGCGTGGTGTCAGTCGTTCACCTTAGAGCAACAGCGAATTTTGTGCAATATAAAACACTGGTTCAGGATCCGCCGGGAGCGCTGAAGACGCAGCAATAGTCGAGGCTGCGTTCGGCGGGCGCGGCCCGCAGCACCGCGGCGAGCTCCCCGCGCGCATCCACCACCTTGATGAAGCTCTCCGCGGAGGGCGCCCCCCGGTCGAAGCTCAGCTCCTCCCAGGAGAGCCGCCGCCCGTGGCGGATCTTTTCGAGCAGCGGCAAGTCGGCGACCACCTCCGGCCGTCCGTTCAGCGCCCGGGCCATGGGGATCAACCCCGCGTCGGCGCGTCCTTCCCGGGCCATGGACGCCAGCGCCTCGAGCGACAGGGCCTGCTCGATCCGGAAGCCGCCGCTCTCGGTGCGGGTCAATTCGCTCATGTGGGCGCCGCAGCCGAGCGCCCGGCCGATGTCCGCGCACAGGGTGCGCACATAGGTTCCGGCCGAACAGCGCACCTCGAAGCGCACGCGCGGCAGCGCCACCTCCCGCAGCCGGATCCAGTCGATGCGCACCGCGCGCGCGGGCTTCTGCACCGGCACGCCGCGCCGCGCCAGGGCATAGAGCGGCACGCCTTCGTGTTTGAGGGCCGAGTAGACCGGCGGCGCCTGGGAAAGCGTCCCTTCGAACCGCCGCAGGCAGCGCGTGAGCTGCTCGTTCGTGACGGCGGTCCAGTCCCCCTCCCCCACCACGCGCCCCGTCAAGTCCTGGGTGTCGGTCTCCCGCCCGAGGGTCATCACGGCCTCATAGGCTTTCGCGTCATGCAAGAGAAACCGGGCCAGGCGGGTCGCCTGGTTGATGCAGCAGATCAGGACCCCACGCGCGAACGGATCGAGCGTGCCGGCGTGTCCGGCGCGGGCGGCCTGGAGCAGGTGCTTCACGCGGGCGACCGTCTGCGCCGAGGAGAGGCCCTCGGGCTTGTTCACCACCAGGATTCCGTTCACATCGCCACCGACCAGCGGGTGAGCTGCGCCTTGATCTCGGTGAGGGTCGACTCCGCCTGAAACCCGGCGGCGCCGAAATGACCGCCGCCGCCGAAGGCTCCGGCCCAGGCGGCGACATCCACGGTTCCGTCCGAGCGCAGGCTGACGTGAAACCGGGTGCGGCCGCCGCCGGCCGCCTCGCCGTTGCCCTGCTCCTGGATCAGGGCCGCCACTTTCACCGCCTCGATGCGCCGGGCGTAGTTGATCAGGCCGTCGACGTCTTCGGGCTGGGTGCCGGTCTCGGCCAGCATGCCGCGCGTGATCGTCATGACCGAGAGCTTGCCGTTGGGCGAAATCTCGATCGAGTTGAGCGCGAGGTTGAGCAGCTTGATCCGGCCGAGCGAGTAGGAGCCGAACACGTGTTGCGCGACGTGGTAGGGGTCTACCCCGCACTCGGCCATCTCACGGCTGATGGCGAAGGCGGCGGCGTTCGTGTTCGCGAACCGAAAGGAGCCCGTGTCCGTCAGGATCCCCGTGTACACGGCCGTGGCGATATCCCGGTCGAAGGCGACCCCCAAGAGCGGGATGAGGCGGTGGATGATTTCGGTCGTGGCGCAGGCGTCGCCGTCGATCAGCTGGTAGTGGCCGAAGCGGGTGTTGGTGATGTGGTGGTCGATGTTGATGATGAGGCGGATCCGCGCCACCTGCGGCCATTCCGGGCCGAGCCGCGAAATGTCCCCGCAGTCCAGGATCACCGCCGCGTCGTAGGCCTCGGGCGCCTCCAGCCGTTGCGTGATGCACGCCGTCCCCGGCAGAAACTGGTACACGGCCGGGATGGCGCTGGCGTTGAAGAGCGTCGTGCGCCGCCCGCTTTTCTCGAGCGCAAGTCCCAGGGCCAAGAGCGACCCCACGGCATCCCCGTCGGGCTCCGCGTGCGAGGCGACCAGGATGTGGCCGGCCGCTTTAATCCGTTGAATGATCGGGTCCATGGCTTTCGGGAAGCGACTTCAGCAGCTGTTCGATGCGCGCGCCGCGGTCCAGGGATTCGTCGTAAAAGAACTCCAGCGCGGGCATGTAGCGCAACCCCAGGTTGCGCGCCAGATGGCGCTTGATGAACCCGGCGGCGCTGCGGAACCCGGCCAGGGCCTCCTCCGCGGCGGCCCGGCCGCCGGGGGCGGCGATATACACCCGTGCAATCCGCAGATCCCGTGTGAGGCTGACCCCCATGATGGTTGCCAGCTGCAGCCGGGGATCGGAGACCTCCCGCCGCAGGAATTCCGACAAGAGCTCCTGGATCCGTCCGCCGACCCGCACTGCTCGCGACGCCGATGTCATGTGCTGATCAGCTCCATCTGGGTGTCGATGACCTCCGCCAGGCCCAGCGCGTCGGCCAGGTTGAACAGTTTGTCCATCTTCGAGTTGATCAGGGCCTTGTCGTTGCCGACGAGTGCGACGCCCACCACGGCGCGCTGGTGCACGTCGTTCGCCTCGACCTCGGCGACCGAGGCATTGAAGTTGTTGCGCAGCCGCGCGATCACAGCCTTCACGATGCCCCGTTTCTCCTTGAGGGAGTGGCATTCGTGCAGCCGGAAGGTGATCAGCCCGATTCCAACGACCATAGACGGCATCTCCGAAAAAACCTGTGGAACCCTGGATCAGGCCCGCGGCCAAGGCGCCCGGTGCTTTTGAAAGCGGAGCGTACGATCGTACGTGAGCATTTCAAAACGCCGGGCAACGCAGGCCCCGGGACCGAGACAGGGTTTCACGAGATCTCTGGCCGGATCTCCTCCATGTAGTAGAACTCGATGCGGTCGCCGACCTTGATGTCGTTGTAGTTCTCGATGCCGATGCCGCACTCGTAGCCGCTCGGAACCTCCTTGGCGTCGTCTTTGAACCGGCGCAGGGAGGAGTTCCGACCCTCGAAGACCACCACGCCGTCACGGATCAGGCGCAGGCTGCGGCCACGTTCGATTTTGCCCTCCGTCACGTAGGAGCCGGCCACGGTGCCCACCTTGGGGATGTGGAAGACCTCGCGCACCTCGGCCGAGCCGAGGATGTGTTCCTCGAACCGGGAGGCCATCATGCCGGTCAGGGCGCCTTTCACGTCATTGATGGCGTCGTAGATGACGTTGTAGAAGCGCATGTCCACGTTCTCCTCGCCGGCCATGGCCTGGACCTTCGAGGTGGGGCGCACGTTGAAGCCGATGACGATGGCGTGGGAGACGGCGGCGAGCGACACGTCGGATTCGCTGATGGTGCCGGTGGCCGCATGCACGACGTTGACCTTGACCTCGGCGTTGGAGAGCTTGACCAGGGCGTCGGAAAGGGCTTCGATCGACCCGTGGACGTCGGCCTTGATGATCAGGTTGAGCTCTTTGGCCTCGCCCTGCTGCAGCCGCTCGAAAAGGCTCTCCAGGCTCGGACGGGCGCTCGCCTGCGTGAGGTCGCGGGAGCGCTGCTTCTGCATGCGGTGTTCGCTGATCTGCTTGGCCGCCCGCTCGTCCGGGACCGCCACGAACTCGTCGCCGGCCATGGGAACACCGGCCAGCCCGAGGATCTCCACCGGGACGGAGGGGCCGGCCGTCTGAAGCGCCTGTCCGCGATCATCCAGCATGGCCCGGATCTTGCCGTGGTGTACGCCGCAGACGACCGCGTCTCCGGCCCGCAAGGTGCCCTCGATCACGAGGACCGTGGCCACGGGACCGCGGCCGGAATCGATCTTGGCCTCGACCACATGACCGCGGGCGAGTTTGTCGGGGTTTGCTTTGAGCTCCATCACTTCGGCCTGCAACAGGATCATCTCCAGCAGTTGGTCGATGCCGGTCGCCTGCTTGGCCGACACGTTGACGAAGATCGTCTCCCCGCCCCACTCTTCCGGGGCCAGTCCGTGTTCCACGAGGGAGCGTTTGGTGCGCTCCGGATCGGCGCCCGGCTTGTCGATTTTGTTGACGGCGACGATGATGGGGACATTGGCGGCACGGGCGTGGTTGATGGCCTCCACCGTCTGGGGCATGACCCCGTCGTCGGCCGCCACCACCAGCACGACGATGTCGGTGACGCGGGCCCCCCGCGCCCGCATGGAGGTGAAGGCTTCGTGACCGGGGGTGTCCAGAAAGGCGATGCTGCCGCGTTCGGTCCGCACGTGGTAGGCGCCGATGTGCTGGGTGATGCCCCCGGCCTCGGTGTCGGTCACGCGCGTTTTGCGGATGACGTCCAGGAGCGAGGTTTTTCCATGGTCGACATGCCCCATGATCGTGACCACCGGCGGGCGGGGGAGGCGCGCCTCGGGCGCGTCCGCCACGCTTTGGATCAGGGTGTCTTCCGCGAAGGCCGAGCGCTCGACCTCGTACTGGAACTCAGCGGCCACCAGGGTCGCCGTTTCGAGGTCGATGGCCTGGTTGACGGTGGCCATGACACCCATCCCCATGAGCACCTTGATAATCTCCCCGGCCTTCACGCCCATGCGCTTAGCCAAATCCGACACCATGATCGCTTCATCCATCTTGATCCTGCGTTTGATCGCCTTGGCCACGGTGATCTGGGGCTTGTGAGGGGCGATCTCTTTTTGGGCCTTGCCGCCTTTGCGGGGTTTGCGCGTCCGGACGTCGTCGTAGAGCTCATCGGCTTCGACCACCGCCTTGGTTCGGAACGAAATCTTTTTCTTGATGAATTTCTTGCCGGCCTCGGCTTCCTCCGCCTTGGATTTCTTTTTGCGCTTCTTGTCGTCCCGGCCGTCGATCTCACCCGGGACGGGCACCACCTCGGCCGGTCCGGGAGTGGATCGGTCGCGCGGCGGCGTGACAAGGGCCGGCTTGGGCGAGGGGCTCTCGGAGGGCCGCGGAACAGGTGTCGGCGGCAATTTGATGATTTTGGC
Organism: Desulfobacteraceae bacterium; assembly: GCA_041310895.1. Taxonomy (GTDB): domain Bacteria; phylum Desulfobacterota; class Desulfobacteria; order Desulfobacterales; family SpSt-501; genus SpSt-501. The sequence continues at coordinate 11,126 of JBFYWT010000088.1, forward strand.
CGGCTCGTCCCGCTTCATTTTCCGGACGACCGTTCCCGGCCGCTTGAGCCCTTCCGCCGGTGCCGATGCGGCCTCCGCGGCCGGCACACTCTCCGCGGCCGGGGTGGGTGTCTCTTCCGCGGCGATTTCGGCGGGGGCGGGCGGTTCGGGTTCGGCCGCCGGCTCGGCCTCGACGGCGAGGGCCTCGGGCAGCGCCGCTTCGGTGCCGGCGTCCTCCGGCGCCGCCGGTTCCGGTGTCGGCTCCGTGACCGCATCCGCCGCGGGTGCTTCCGCGGGCGTTTCATCCACTTTTTTGCGGCGGCGGATCACGGTCGGTTTGACGCGCGTTTCTTCCTGCGCGCCCGGTTTTTTGCCGAACAACACCGCCTTGATGCGCCGGACGGCATCATCGTCCAGCGAGCTCATGTGGCTGGCGACCGAAATCTCCAGGCCGGCGAGCTTCTGCATCAAGGCTTTGTTGGTCAGACTGAGTTCCCTGGCCAGCTCATACACTCGAATTTTCGCCATGAACCTTCTCCCTCGCACCCCCGCCGCATGCTTCCGTGCGGCGTTGCCCCTGCCGGCGGTGGGTGTCTTCCATGTGCCGGCTACACCTGCCCCTCGGGGGGCGCCGGCGTCCCGGTGTCCGGTTCCAGGGTCTCCTGAACATCTTCCCGGGGGGCGTCCGCGCCGGCGTCCGCCGGGCCCGGACCGTCGGTTTCGGCGGCGGCCGGGGCCTCGACGGCGGCATCGGAGGCTTCCGCCTGGGCCGTTTCCGCCTGGGCCGCCTGCTCGGCAGCGGCCTGGCCGGCGGCGATCAGGCTGCGGGCCGTCTCTTCATCGATCCCCCGCACCTGCAGCAGGTCCTCCACCGACGCCTTGCCGATCTCCTCGGCGGAGTAAAACCCCTTCTCGTAGAGGGCATCGGCGAGGCTGATGCCGACCCCGGGCAGCGCCATCAGGGAATTGTAGCCGCTTTGCATGGCCTGGTTGTAGGAGCTCTCGCTCTTGACGTCCAGGTGCCATCCCGTAAGCTTGCTGGCCAGGCGCACGTTCTGACCCTTCTTGCCGATGGCGATGGAGAGAAACTCGTCGGGCACGATGACCTCCATCGACTTGTTGTCCTCGTCGATGATGACGCGCGAGATCTCGGCCGGGGCCAATGCATTGCAGACGAACTTGGCCTGGTCGACGTGCCAGGGGATGATGTCGATTTTCTCGCCCTTGAGCTCCTGGACGACGCTTTGAACGCGGCTGCCCTTCATGCCGACGCAGGCGCCCACCGGGTCGATGTCCGAGTTGTTGGAGGCGACGGCGATCTTGGCCCGCACGCCCGGCTCGCGGGCGGCCCCCATGATGGAGACGATGCCTTCGCTGATCTCCGGCACTTCCGTGCGAAAGAGGGTCATCAGGAAACTCGGGTGGGTCCGCGAAAGGACGATCTGGGGCCCGCGCGACTCCTGCATGACTTCGAGAATCATGGCCCGGATGCGGTCGCCGCGGCGGTAGCCCTCCTTGGGCACCTGCTCGCGCAGCGGCAGCACCGCCTCTGTCTGACCGAGGTTCACAATGATGTCCCCGCGGTCGATCCGCTGGACGATGCCGTTGATGATCTCTCCGCGGCGGTCGATGAAGCTGGCGTAGACCGCGTCTTTCTCGGCGTCTTTCAGTTTCTGGATGATGACCTGTTTGGCCGACTGGGCCGCGATCCGGCCGAAGGTGGAAGTGTCCATCTGGGTGCCGAGGCTGTCCCCGATCTCGCATTCCGCGTCGAGCAGGCGGCCCTCCTCGAGACTGATCTGGAGCATGGGGTCTTCGACCACCTCGGCCACCTCTTTGAACTGGAAGACTTCGAGGTCGCCGGTCTCCTCGTTGAATTTCACCTCGATTTCGATTCGGGGACCGTATTTTTTGCGGGCGGCGGACTTTAACGCCTCTTCCAGGGCCTTGATGAGCACCTGCCGATCAATGCCCTTGTCCCGGCTGACCTGTTCAACGACGCGTTTGATTTCCGACATCAGCATGGGGTTTCTCCATATAGTTGACGAGCTGTGCCTTCGAAATATCCTCGATCGGGAGGGCCACGGTGCCCGGGCCCTTGGCCAGGATGACGGCGCCGCCGGACACTCCCGCCAGGATGCCGGTGAAGGTCCGTTGTCCGTCGATCGGGCGTACGGTCCTGATCCGGGCCGTATGCCCTTTGAAACGTTCGAAATCCCTCTCCCGCGAGAGCGGCCGGTTGACGCCGGGAGAGGACACTTCCAGATGATAGCGCCCGATGTCGGGCAGGTGCACGTCGAGCACATCCCCCAGCTCACGGCTGACCGCGGCGCAGTCCTCGAGTGTGACGCCGCCGAGCTTGTCGATGAAAAGCCGCAGGACCCGCCCGCCCCGGTCGCGCAGGAATTCGACGTGGACGAGCTCCAGGCCCTGAGCGTCGCACAGGGCCTCGGCCAGCGCCTGCGCCTTGGCGACGACGGTACGTTCGTCCGCCGGGGGCGCCGGCGGGGGGGCTGCGGCCGGCCGGTGCCGGCCGCTCAGTGAGTTTGATCTGGCCATGTCTTTACACGCGCATCAACCGGGGCCCGGCAAATAAAAAACGGGCGTAACGCCCGTTTCCTCAAGTTCAGGTGGACCGTGTGGCTTGGAGCTTACCGCATCATCCGCTCATGCCAGAATCATGGTTGCATCCTGTCGGGTCACATAACGTCCGCCTCAAACCTACGAGCAAAACGGATAAAACCTGGATGGAGCGGGCAACGAGATTCGAACTCGCGACACCAAGCTTGGGAAGCTTGTACTCTACCAGCTGAGCTATGCCCGCTCATCCGAGTTCTACTAACTATGATAAGCCCCGGGGATTGTCAATAGGTTTGTTGCAAGCCATTGCGATGCCCGCGGGCGGGCGCGGTCTCAGCCCAGCAGCTCCCGCAGCGCTTGCAACTCGGCCCGCAGCTCCGCGAGCAGCTGCCGGGGATCCGCCTCCAGGCGATCCTCCGCCGCGCGCAGGTGCCGCCGGGCGCCTTTGATGGTGAACTTGCGCTCGTAGAGCAGGTGTTTGACCTGCAGGATCAGCTCCACATCCCGGCGCGTATAAAGCCGTTGGCCGGAGTCGGTCCGCCGGGGCTTGATGCGCGGGAATTCCGCTTCCCAGAACCGCAGCACGTGGGCCGGGACCCCGGCCAGCGCACTGACCTCGCCGATCTTGAAGAAAAGCTTGTCGGGCAAGGCGGGAGTCGGGATCGACGGGGTAGATGTGCTCATAGGGACCCCTCGCCGCCGCCGGCCTCAGCCCGGCAGCGATGCGTGGAAGTGGGCCAGCATCCGCTCCGTGAAGCTTTGATGCACCTCGCGGACGTCCTCCTCCTCCAGGGTTTTTTCGGGCGAGCGATAGGTCAGGCGGAACGACAGGCTCTTCTTGCCCGCCGGGATCGGGTCGCCCGCGAAAACGTCGAACAGCTGAATGCTCTCGAGCAGATCGGTCTTGAAGCCGTGGGCCGCGTCCAGGACCGCCTGGGTCGCCACCCCCTGCTCCAGGATCAGGGAGATGTCCCGGAACAGGGCCGGGAAGCGGGGGATCCGCAGCCGGTATTTGGTTTCCGACAGCGCCGCCTGGAGGGGGTCGGCGTCGAGCTCGAAGATAAAAGCGGTCTGTTTGAGATCGAAGGCTTTGGCGACCTCCGGGTCGATCTCGCCGATGATCCCGAGCGGCCGGTTCCCGGCCTGAATGCGGGCCGAGGCGCCGGGGCGGGTGTAGCAGCAGGCCTCGTCGGGCAGCCGGGTGAAGGCGACCTGCTCGAGCTTCAAGGCGGAAAACATGGCTTCGAGGGCCCCCTTGAGATCGAAGAAATCACAGGCCGTCTCCTTGCCGTGCCAGGAGAGAGGCGCGCGGGCCCCGGACCACAGCCCGGCGATGATCTCCGGTTCGGCGGGAAGCTCGGACCCGTCGGCGGCGATGAAGACTTTGCCGATTTCGAAGACCTTCACATTTTTGACCTGTTGAAAGAGGTTGAACCGCAGGGTCTCAAGCAGGCCGGGGAGGAGCGAGGAGCGCAGGACCGACTGCTCTTCGGTCAACGGGTTGAGCAGCGGCACCGTGCGGCGGCGGGGGTCGCCGGCCGGCAGGCGCAACCGGTCGGCCGATTGCGCGTGGATGAAGCTGTAGGTGATGATCTCGGCAAACCCGAACCCGGCGAGCAGGCTCTGGAGCCGCCGGCGCAGATTCAGCCGCAAGGCCGGCGGCCGCTCTCCGGCCGGGATGGGGGGGTAGGTCGTGGGGATGGCGTCGAACCCGGAGAGCCGGGCGACCTCCTCGATCAGGTCCTCGGGCCGGGCCACGTCCACGCGGAACGAGGGGGCGGTCACCACCAGCTCGTCGCGTTCGGAGGCGGCCTCCGTCGTGAACTCGATCGTCGACAGGAGCCGCGCGATCGTGGGTTTGCCGACCGGGATGCCGAGCATCTCGCGGGTGCGGCGGACGCTCAGCCGGATGGGCCGGGGCGACCAGGGCCGCGGGTGGGCGTCGATCACCCCGCCCACGATCGTGCCGGCGCCCACCTGGGCCATCAGGGCGGCGGCCCGAGTGGCGGCCCTAACGGTGCCCTGCGGGTCCACCCCGCGTTCGAAGCGCCGGGAGGCGTCGGTGGAAAGCCCAAGTTTCTTGGATGTCTTGCGGACGCTGATCGGATCGAACCAGGCGCTTTCGATCAGCACCCGCGTGGTGCCGGCCTCGATTTCCGAATTGAGCCCGCCCATGACACCGGCCACCGCCACCGGTTTCTCCTCGTCGCAGATCATGAGCATGTCGGGGTCGAGCGGGCGCGAGCGGCCGTCCAGGGTGACGAAGCTGTCTCCGGCGGCGGCGGTGCGGACGACGATCCGCCGGCCGGCCAGCCGGTCGAGGTCGAAGGCGTGCAGGGGCTGGCCCCACTCCATCATGACGAAATTGGTCACATCCACGATGTTGTTGATGGGCCTGAGGCCGACCGAGAGCAGCCGCTCCTGGAGCCAGGCGGGCGAGGGCCCGACCGTGATCCGCTCGAGCACCCGCGCGGCGTAGCGCGGGCAGTGATCCGGGGCGGCGATGGCGACCGAGGTGATCCGGTGAATGCCCTCCCCGGCGTCCTCGGGGAAGGCCGGGGTGGCGGGGAGGCGCAAACGGGTCTTCTGGATGGCGGCCACTTCCCGGGCCACGCCGATAATGCTCAGGCAGTCGGCCCGGTTGGGGGTGAGGTCCAGGTCCAGCACCGGGTCCGAGAGGCTGAGGGCGAGGTTCAAGGGGGTGCCGACCGTAAGCCCGCCGTCCAGGATGCGGATGCCGTCGGCCGCGGGGCCGAGGGCGAGCTCGGCATCGCTGCAGAGCATACCCTCGGAGCGCTGCCCACGGATGAGCTCCGCCGTCAGGGTCGTTCCGTTCGGCAGGAGCGTCCCGGGCAGGGCGACCGGGGCCAGCACGCCCGGCTTCACGTTCGGTGCTCCGCAGACGATGTCCACCACCCCCGCACCGGTGTCGACGCGGCAGACCGTGAGCTTGTCCGAAGCCGGGTGGGAGTCCACCGCGACCACCCGCCCGACCCGCACCGTGTCCAGATAGCGGTAGCGGTCGACGACGGCGTCCACCGCCAGGCCCACCCGGGTCAGGGCCTCGGCCAGTTCGGCCGGGGCCAGGCGGATGGGAGTATAATCGCTGAGCCAGCTGAGACTAACTTTCATGACGGATCAGATAAATGCGTTTATCCTGTAATAAATCCTAAAAAGGCCACCGGCCAGGATGACGTCGCGGGAAGCCCCAGTTCAAGGCGCGCGAATCTCGCGTCGCGAGGCGTACTGGCCGTACGCCGCAGCGACCGCGAGATGACGCGCAACGCCGAAATTGGGCTTTCCACGCAGTCGTTAGGCCCAACGCCCCGCCAGCATCCGTACCTGCACCGAGCGGCGGCGCGGGCCGTCGAACTCGCAGAAAAAAACCCCCTGCCATGTCCCCAGGACCAGGTCGCCGTTTTCCACGGAAAGGGCCTGGGAGGAGCCCACCAGCGTGGATTTCACATGGGCGGGCGAATTGCCTTCCCGGTGGCGGTAGTCGGCCTCCCAGGGCACCATGCGGTTGAGCACCATGAGGATATCCGTCGCCACGCCGGGGTCGGCCGCCTCGTTGACGGTGATGCCGGCCGTGGTGTGGAGGGCGGCGACCAGACAGAGCCCTTCCTGGACACCGGAGGCGGCGACCGCCTGCCGCACGGCGGCGGTGATGTCGATCA
>JBFYWT010000102.1:0-7061 GCA_041310895.1 Desulfobacteraceae bacterium
TTCCGGCGGTGCAGGTGGGGATTTTCGCGCTCTCGAACGCCTCGCTCGGGGCCGGGTTCGTCCTGCCCTTCGACGCCCGGCCGCTCGCGGTGCGGTTCAACTTCAGCGAACGCCAGTCGCCCTTCAACCTCACCGTCTCGCTCTTCGGCGGCGGGGGGTTCTTCGCGATCGGGATCGGCACCGAGGGCGTGAAGGAGATCGAGGCGGCGCTCGAGTTCGGCGCGGCGGTCGCGATCAACCTCGGCGTCGCCTCCGGCGGGGTGGAGGTCAAGGCGGGGGTCTATTTCCACTGGCTGCAGGTCGATTCCTCGGGCGGCACGATCGAGCTGACCGGTTACATCCGCCTGCACGGGGAACTCTCGATCCTGGGCATCATCTCCGTCTCGCTCACCTTCAACCTCCAGCTCTCCTACTTGAAGGACCAGCCGGCCAAGAAGTCGACCGTCTGGGGCGAGGCGACCCTCACGGTCGAGATCGAGATCCTCTTTTTCAGCGCCGAGGTGTCGGTGAAGTGCCGGCGCGAGTTCGCCGGGTCCGAGTCCGACCCCACGTTCATCGACTTCATCCCGAACGAGACCGTCTGGCTCCAGTACTGCAACGCGTTCGCGCAGGAGGCGTAGATGCCGAAACAAACCGTTTTCTGGACCACATTGCCCAACGGATTCACGCCCGACGGGAAGCGGCTGCGCGTGTCGATTCTCGCCTCCCCCCGGCTCGAGCCGGATGGAGAGTCCGCGCTCGGCGCTTTCCCCGACTTCGTGGACTGGCCCGGGACACTCATGCAATGCGCCTTCGTGCTGCGATTCGGCGGCGCCGGCGTCACCATTTCGCCGGCAGCGCCGTCGAGCGGCGGCCGGATCGATACCTCGATCGGGATACCGGACTCCAAGATCTGGCAGGCGATCTTCCCGGCGAGCACCTTCGTGCGGGGGTTCGCCTTCAAGGACCGGACCCCGAGCCGGGTTCTCTCCTACAACGTGCGGCAGCTCGCCGAACTCGTGCGCGACCTGTACACGAGCCTCGCCCGGAATGCCGGCGACGAGCTGCCGAAGATTTCCGCTGTGGCCGAAGAGCCGGGATGGTCGAAAGTGGTCGCGGCGGTGCGGGGCCTTGACCGGAAATCCTACGACGAAAAAAACCGCATGCGCGAGCCCCGCCGGCAGTTCGCCGCCTTTCTCCAAAACGGGCTTGCTTCTGAAAACCCCGTGGAGGAGGTGCTCGCCCGCCTGCAGCTTTTCCACACCCCGCCCGCAACCCCCCAGATCCAAACGTATGCGAACCTTCCGGCGGATGATCCACGCAAGAAGGCCGCCTGGCGGACCTACGCGCAAAGCAAGCTGCCCGGGGCAGCCGATTTTGTGCAAGAGATCGATTTCCATCAGCGTGTCGCGGCCATGAATCAGTATCCGACGCTGCTGCGCAAGCTGGGTCTGGTGGTCGATCTCCTGGTCGACCCGCAGGCATTCACCCCTGCCAACGATGCACTGCTTTATGTCGAGGTGAAGCTGCCGCCGGAATCCGGCCCGAAAATGCGGCAGCCGGACGCCTCGCCGCGTACGCACACACGCCTTGCCGCCGGGCTGTGGCGCTCGGTGCCCCGACCGTCGGTCCAGGCCGGCGACTTCCGCGTCAAGGAAGGTCTGCTCGACCTGCACCCGAGCCAGTTCGCGCTGATCCAGGAGGACACCGACGCCGCGGGACTCAAAGTCATGAACTTCGCCCGCTCGCTCGCGCGCCTCTCGCCTGCAAACGTGCGCTACGACGAGGTGACCCGCTTCGAGCGGGAGATCGGCAGCCCGGCGCTGCGCAATGCCGGCCTCGCTCTGGTGCACACCCACCGCTGGTCGATGCTCAAGAACAACTTCACCCGCAGCAAGGTGATGAACGATGCCCTCAAAGCAGGACAGGCGGGGGGCGCCGCACGGCCCGAGCTCTATGCGGAGGACGTGGTGCGGGGCTACCGCATCGACATCTGGGACGGCCGCGAGGCCGGGACCAGCGGCGAATGGCGCTCGCTCTGCCTGAGAAACGCGTTGTATGAGATTGCGGGCGGGTTGCCCCCGGTTCCGGTCGAAGGGGAGGAGGGCACCGTGCGCCTGGCAGCGACTCAAAGCGCCGACCCGGCCAGCAACCCCGGCATCATCTACCTGCACGAGGCTCTCACCGCCTGGACCGGGTGGAGTCTTTGCGTGCCCCCTTACGGGCAGGCGGTCGACACGAACGACAAAGCCAACCCCGCCGAGGCGGAGGTCCCCGCCGGCATGCCGCTCAAGACGGCGTTTCGCGTCAAGGAGGGGTCGCTGCCGCGGCTGCGCTACGGCCGCAAGTACTGGGTCCGGGCGCGGGTGGTGGACCTGGCGGGCAACTCGCTCCCCCCGCAGCCGAAGGATTTCGGTCCGGAAAAGCCCGCGCAGCGGGCGGTGGCCTACCTGCGCTACGAACCCATCGCCGCACCGGCGATCGCCCTTTCCAAAAAGCCGGGGGGCGACATCGCCGCGCCGGGGAACGGGGAGTCGATGGAGCGCCTGGCGATCCGCACCTATAACGACACTCCGGCCGGGAACACCGTTTCCTCCGCGGAAGAGGCGCAGCGCACGGCGGTGCCGACGCGCCAGAGCGCCAAGGAGGCCGAGCACCACGGGGCCCTCGACCGGGCGGGCCGTCTCGACGCCGGCGCCTTCGCGCTGCTGGCGGCCAAAGACGCCCCGTTGCCGGAGGTGAAGCTCACCCTCGGCGGGCCGCTTGCCGCCCCCGTCGCGACCACCTACGCCTTCTTCGAGGAGGGCGGGGCGCTGCCGTATCTACCGGACCCGCTGGCCGAGGTGATCGCGGCCCGGATCCTCGACCTGCCCGGGCACGATCCGGAGGCGGTGATCCCCGTCCCCCTTTATGCCGGCGATGACGTCTGGCCCCATGCCACACCCTTCCGGATTCGGATCTACGAAAAACCCGGCGAAGCACCCACGTGGAACGCCGCCGCCCGCGAGCTTTCGATCCCCCTGCCCAAGGCGGCGGTCGCGCGCCTGCGGCTTTCGGTCATGCCCGCTGCACGTGCGCTCGGACTGATGGGCATCTGGAACTGGCTCTCGGCGGCGGAGCGGGCCGCGCTCGAAAAGCGCGCCCTCTCCGGCCGGCACTGGATGCTGACCCCCTGGCGCACGCTCGCACTCGTCCACGCCGTGCAGCGGCCGCTGATCGCCCCCGATATCGTCCAGCACCGCATGAGCCGCCGTTTCGAAGATACCAAGGCCGCACCCTGGTTCGTGGCGAACTGCAGCATCAAGAGTACCGACCGCCTGGATCTCCAGGCCTCCTGGAACGAGCCGCGGGACGAGACCTCGCAGCCCGCCCCGCAGAACGAGTCCCGGGGCGATCACGCCTACTCGATCAAGATCACCGACCCGAAGCGCTACGCGGCGAAGATTTACGACCCCACGGCCACCGGGAACGCCGAGCACGCCATTCCCTCCGAGGATGTGATCGAGTGCGGTGCCTACATAAAAGATCGGCCGACGAACAAGTTCCATCAGTTCCGGGACACCCGCTACCGGCGCATCGAGTACTGGTTCGAGGCCACGACCCGCTTCCGCGAATACCTGCCGGTGAAACTCCTCACCGAGAACGGCCTGCCGGACGGCAAACCCACCGACATCCACCTCAAGCTCGCCGGGAAGCGCCGCGTCTCCTGGGTGCCCAGCTCCTCGCCTCCGCCGGTTCCCAAGGTGCTCTACGTGGTCCCCACTTTCGGCTGGGCGCGCGGCAAATCGCCGAGCGGGTGGTCCAGCATGCGCCGCGGCGGCGGCCTGCGGGTCTACCTGGACCGGCCGTGGTCGGCCTCCGGCTACGGGGAGATGCTCGCTGTGGTGGTACCTCCGGCAAGCTTCAGCGGCGACCCGAACAGTGAGCCGTCCGGCGCTCCTTTCAAGAACTACGTCACTCAGTGGGGCAACGACCCCAGCTGGGCCAGCTCCTTCGTGAGCGGCGCCGCCCCCAAGCGGGCGAGCTTTCCGCTCGCGCGCGTCGCCCCGGACCCCGGCGGCAAGTGGCTGCCGCCGGGGGCGCCGGCAACCGAGGCCGACCAGCCTCCCGGCGGCTTCCGGGTGGATACGCTGCAGCCTCCCGCCCTGGCCGCCATGCAAGGCGCCAAAACGGTCGAGATCGCCCCCCACGACGTTTTCTACGACCCCGAGCGGCAGCTCTGGTACTGCGACATCGAGGTCAACCAGGGGAGCGCCTACTTTCCGTTCATCCGGCTGGCGCTCGCCCGCTACCAGCCGGTGTCGGTCGGCGGCGCCTACTTGTCGAACGTCGTCCTGGCGGACTTCATGCAGCTCGCACCCGACCGCTGGCTCTCCGTCACGGCGGGCGAGGGGCAGAGCAGCTACCGGGTCAGGCTCTCCGGCTGCGCCCCCTCCGACTCCTCGAGCGGAAAGGAGGCGCGGAGCGCCCCATCGGTCAGCATTCCACGCCCCGGCCTGCCGCCGCTGACCCTGGTTCCGGCCGCCGTCGCCGGGACCACGGTGGTCCAGGTCTGGGCCGAACGCCTCGACCCGGTGCTGGGAGAGGATTTCGGCTGGAAACGTGACACCACCGTCAAAATCGAGGTGCCTCCGTTCCAGCCCATCCGGGCACGGACCACCCGGACCGCCGCGGACGCCGCCGCGAGTGGCCGCGCCGCGACCCTTTTGGCCGAGCGGCGGTTCGACCTGATCGTGAAGGAGGGTCTGCTCGAGCTCCTGCCGATCGTGCCGAGCCTCTGGAACGGTGTCGTCACGGTCCCGCCGGGGCTTCCCGCAGGGACGCGCCTCAGACTGGTCGTGGCCGAATACGAGGAGTACCTGGTCGACGACGCCAACGCCTACGACAAGGTGCCCACCGCCAAGGGGCAGCGGCTCGTTTACGTCGAGCACATCGAGCTGAAACCCTGACGATAAAAGAAACGTTACTGCGCTCCTGCCCCCGCCGGGCATCTTTGACTGGGAATGCCCGGCGGGCTTCAGTGCCGCCCCCAATTCCCCCTTTCGCGCGCACGTTTTTTATCCACTATCCGACGGCGGGCGCAGGCTCGAAATTTCCTGCCGAGGCCCGGACGTGATATATTATGCCTTTATGTGCATCCGACCGGCGGTAGGTTTGCCACATTGCTCTTGGAGAAGGTGGTGGCGATGGCTGCGAGACCCACATGCGAGGAAATGGCGAAACGGGTTGCCCAATTGGAAGAGGATCTGAGTCGATGCTCCCGAGGAGGACACGGTGTCGAGGCGGAGCAGTTGAGCGTCATCTTTGCGATGTCCCTCGATATGATCTGCATCGCGGATCTGCCCACCAGCACCTTCCTTAAGGTAAACCCCGCTTTCACGGAAGTTCTCGGTTATTCCGAGGCGGAGATTTTGGCAAGGCCCTTCCTGGAATTCGTTCACCCCGACGACATCGAGGTCACCCGCAAGGCGGTCAATGCCCTTTTCCTGAAAGGGGAGAAGCTCATTAACTTCAAGAATCGCTACCGCCATAAGGCGGGGGGCTACCGGTGGTTGAACTGGGTATCCCACCCCCAGCCGGACAAGGGCATCAGCGTCGCCGTCGCCCACGACATCACCGAACAGATTGGGGCCGAACGTCAAAGGGAGGCGCTCACCGAAGAGCTGAAAAACACCTCCGGCCTCTTGAACGCCGTGCTGGACAGCATCCCGGATGTGATCGGGGTCCAGGATCGCACCCACCGGGTCATCCGCTACAACAAGGCGGGATACGATTTTTTGGGTTGCAAGCCCTCTGAGGTCAACGGCCGCAAGTGCCACGAGCTTATCGGCCGCATGCTGCCGTGTGAGGAGTGCGCCCCCTCGGAGGTCTTCCGCACCAACCGGGTCGCCCGGGTCGAGAAGTTCGTTCCGGAAATCGGCCGGTGGCTGGACGTTCGGGCCTACCCCATCCTGGATGAGAAGGGCGAATGGACCCAGGTCATCGAGCACCTGCGGGACATCACCAAGGAGAAGACGGCCGAGGCCGAGCTCAAGGCGGCCCACGAACGGCTGACGACCATCCTCGACAGCATCGAAGCGCACATCTACGTTGCGGACATCGCCACCCACCGGATTCTCTTCATCAACCGCCAGATGCGGGAGGATTTCAAGCGCGACCTGGTCGGAGACCTCTGCTACGAGGCCTTCCGCTGTGAAACCGAGCCCTGTGCGCACTGCAGCAACGACCGGCTGATCGGCGCCGACGGCGAGCCGACCGGCATCCACTCCTGGGAAGGCCAAAACCCGGTCACCGGCCGCTGGTATCTGAACTGCGACCGGGCGATCCGCTGGGTCGACGGCCGCCTGGTGCGGCTGCAGATCGGCACCGACATCACCCGCGCCAAGGAGAGCGAACAGGAGCGGGCCCGGATGGAAGCCCAACTCCAGCAATCCCAGAAATTCGAGGCCGTCGGCACCCTGGCCGGAGGAGTGGCCCACGACTTCAACAACCTGCTGATGGGAATACAGGGCCGGGCCTCGCTCATGCTGACCGACCTTGCGCCGGCCCACCCTCACCGGGAGCACCTGCTCGCCATCGAGGAGCACATCCGCAGCGCGGCGGAGCTGACCAAGCAGCTCTTAGGGTTTGCGCGCGGCGGCAAATACGAAGTCAGGCCCTTGGACCTGAACGAGCTGGTCTCATCCAGCGCCGCGATGTTCGGCCGGACCAAGAAGGAGATTCGGATTCACACCAAGCTGCCGCAATTCCCCCTGGTGGTGGAGGCCGACCGCAGTCAGATCGAACAGGTGCTCCTGAACATCTACGTCAACGCCTGGCAGGCCATGCCCGACGGCGGGCAGTTGTACATCGAGGCCAAAACCCTGGTTTTGGATGCGGCCTTCTGCCGGCCCCATCAAACCACCCCCGGGCATTACCATTCGGTCTCGATCGCCGATACCGGCATCGGCATGGATGCGGCCACGCAGCTTAGGATTTTCGACCCCTTCTTCACCACCAAGGAGAAGGGCCGCGGGACCGGTTTGGGTTTGGCCTCGGCGTATGGCATCATCAAGAATCACGGCGGGATGATCACCGTCGAG
>JBFYWT010000115.1:0-7917 GCA_041310895.1 Desulfobacteraceae bacterium
GAGGCACACGGCGCGCATCAGGGTCGCGAAGCGCTGCCCGGTGTTGCCGGCCTGCCGGGTCCGTTCGATCACCGTCGGAAACCCCACCCCGTGGATCCGCACCCGGCGCCGGCCGTCGGCGTCGGCGCGGTTGCTGCGGTCCACCTCATCTAATACCGGCTGGATGGACGTCCCGCTGAACTCGTCCCCGAACACATAGAGACTGATCCGCTGACCCTCGCCGCGGAAGGCCCGGATGGCTTCGACAATGCCTTCCACCGGGCTGCTGTTGCTGAAGGGCTGCCAGGAGCCGAGCGTGTTCAGGATGACCCGGCGGCGGCCGGCGGTGTCCGGGATCCATTTGCCTGTGTACTGGGGAAACATGTAAAGGCCGTCGTCGTTCATGACCTGCAGCCCCTTGACCTGGGGGTAGACCGCGAGGGCCTCCTGGAGCTTCTGCTGGACCAGGGGCCAGGCGCCGCGCTGCATGCTGTTGGAGGTGTCGATGACGAAGATCACATACTCGCTGTCCACGGGGATGCCGCCGACCTGGCCGTCGGGTCGGCGGCGGGGTTGGACCTGCTGCAGCCGCTGCTGCTCCTCGGTCAGCTCCTGCCGCGCGCGCGCGAGCTGCCCATCGATGATGTTCTGGACCTCGGCATCCCCCGTCGCGGCGGCAAACCGGCCCTCGAAAGCCGCGAGATCGCCCAGCCGCCGCGCCAGGCGCTTTTTTTCCTCGGAGAGTTGCTCCACCCGGGCGGTGAGCTCGCGGTTGAGGATGACCGTCTCGCCCCGGATCACGTGCAGCTCCTCCGCCAGTCGTTCGATGCGGGCCTTCAAATCGACCTGGGCGGCCTCGATCTGCTGGGGGGCCGAAAACCTGGAGAGCACGAAGAGCAGGATCATCGCCCCGAACCCGCAGCAGATGCAGTCGAGAAAAGAGAGGTTGAACACCTCGATGCCGCGGTCTTTTCGTCTCACGGCCAATCCCTCGCCGGGCAGATGAAGCTGCCGCGCGTGTCGACGGCCAGGCGCCAGAACTCGCTCGCCGCCATGGGGTCCCCCTCCATGGGCAGGAGGATCGTGTTGACCGGAAGTCCCGCCGGCAGCCGCTTCACCGCCTCGCGGAAGAGGGCAAGGCGCTTGTCGGCCGAGACGCGGGCGCTCGCGGACTTGTCCCGGCCCAGCGTCGGCAGGCCGTCGGTGATCAGAAAGAGGTTGTCCGGGGCCGGTGAGATCCGGGCAACCGCCTCGAAGGCGTTGATCAGGCTCGTGCCCTTCTCCGGGGAGAGGCGGCGCAGCGTCTCGACCGCCCGGTTCAGGCGGTCGATGGCCTGGGTTTCGATCCAGGCGCCGGCGGTCTCCTCCAGCAGGGGGCGGGCGGTTTCGTTGAAGACGTAGATCTGGATAAGGCTCGCCGCGGGGAGGTTGGCGGTCAGCCAGTCGACGGTCGCCACCGCCTGGCGCCACTTGGGGGCGGTGAGTTTTTCGGCGGTGGCCATGTTGCGCCGCCGGATGACCCCGACCACGGTCTCATCCAGCATGGAGGCCGAGGCATCCACCAGGATCAGGATGCGCTGGCCGCCCATTTTCAGCCCGGTCAGGTACTGGCGGTCGCCCTGTCCGGGGAAGGGCCGCAGGTTCCGGCCCAGCTCCTCCTCGCGCTTGGCCCCGGCCTGCAGCCGTTTCACCTCTTCCTCCAGGGAGCGCAGGTCGGATTTGAGCTTGTCGAGGTGCTCGCGCCGGGCAAGGGTCAGCTGATCCCGGTCGGCCAGCTCCTTGCGTTTCTCGGTGAGGGTCTGCAGGAGTTTGCGCGAAAGCCCTTCGGTCCGGACCATCTCCCGGGCGGTCTCATCGAGGGCGTTCTTGGCCGCGACGAGGTTGCGCCGGCCCTCCGCGAGCTCCTCTTCCCAGCGGTCGGTTTCGGACCGGAGCTCCGCGGTAATGCGCTGGCGCTGGAGGCTGTTCTGGGAATTCACCACCACGAAAAGCAAAATCATGGCCCCCAGGCCGCAGCAGATGCAGTCGATGAAGGCGACGCTGAAAACGGAGGTCTTTCTACGCTTCATCACGATCCAGACAGGCGATCGCCACCAGGGTTTCGGCGGAGGTCCCGAGGCGAATGGCATCGCCGACCATGAGCACCGCGGCGCCCTCGACTCGCTTCGCGTTCAGAAAGGTGCCGGTCGAGCTGAGGTCGGTGAGCACGGCCGTATCCCCCTTCAGCTGGACCGCGCAATGGGCGGGATCGATGCCGACGGCCTCCGCCGCGATGCGGATGGCCCGCCCTCCGGCCGGGACACTGCTCCCGGCCGTGAGCGGGGTTGCGGCCAGAGGGTAGGCGAGGTTGCGGTAGAGAAGATGGGTCGGCCGCAGCGCCGGTGCCGCCGGTCGCAGCGCGGCGGATGGTGCGGTGCGGGTCCATGGGCGGCTGCGGTGAAAGGCGGCCCCGCCCGCCCGGGAGCTGTGCGTCAGCGTGGGCCAGACGGCGGAGAGGGCCAGGGCGGCCGCCCCGGCGGGCAGCTCGACGACCCGACTGTTCGGCGTCTGCCGCAGGCGCTCCACGACCCCGGGCAGCCGCGCCGCGCGCCGGGCGACATGGAGGCAGACGGCCGTTCCCGGCGCCTCCCCGCGCCGGGCGGCGTCGCGAACGGCGGCCATCAGCTCGTCGTAGACCGGCCGGGCGGTTTCGATGATCCTCCCGCGCATCAAGCTGACGCTGTAGGTCGAGCGCCCCGCCGGGATCGAAATGCTCGCGGCCTGCTCCCGGTGCAGCGCCGCCAAGAGCGCCGGCAGGCGCCGATAGAGCTCCTGCTCGGTCTGGGCGCTGTGGAGCGGATCGAAGCGGGTCATCCGCACGAATTCGGCGGCCGCGGTTTGGGCCCACAGGTTGTGGAGCCCCTCCAGTCCGCTCGCATTGACCGCCACCACCTCCTGGAGCTCCAGGCGTTCACCCGCCGTGAGAATGGCGACTTCGAAGCGATGCAGATGTGCATCCACGTGGAGATGGAGGCTCTCCGGCCCGGGAGCGGCTGCGGCCACGGGCAGGCTGACAAATCCCGCGACGGGAATGCCCAGCTCCTGGGACATCCCCAGCAGCAGCCCCAAGTGGGTGCGCTCGAAGGAGGCCGGGACCGCGATCAAAAGCCCGTCGCCGACGCCGCGCACGTTGCCCCAGACATGGGCCAGGTGGGCGCAGGCCACCTCCGCCTGGTTCCCGGCCGAAGGCAGGGGGGGGACCAGCGGGTCGGTGGAGAGCGACCCCCAGAACCGGTTCAAGACCTGGCGCGGGAAGAGCCGGGCCTGGCGTTCGGCGGCGATGCCGGTGACCAGCGTTTTTTTATCGGGCAGGGCGAAGCCCGGGCTTTCCAGGCCGCCCTCGTCGACCGGCAGCAGCCGCGGCGGCTCACCGCCGGCCGCCAGGATTCCGGCATCGCAGAGCTCGAGTCCGATCAGATTCATGAGATATGCCTTGTAAAGGGTTCAAGGGTTCAAGGGGCCAAGGGTTCGAGGGTTAAAGGCAAGGAAGCGTGCCGTGTTTCACTCGGCCCCCTGGACCCTCGACTCCTCGAACCCTTCTCAGTTTGCATGCAGCCGCTGGGTGAGTTTTTCTTCACAATAGGCCTCGGTGTCTAAAATGAAGCGCTCCTGCTCCAGCTGCAGCTGGTGCAGGATGAACATCAGGAGCAGGCTCACCAGCAGCGCGATCAGGGTTGAGTTGAAGGCTACGCCCAGGCTGCGGGTGACGCCGAAAATATTGCCTTCGATCGCCAGATGGGCCTGCCCCAGAGCATCTCCGATGCCCCGCACGGTGCCGAGGAAGCCGATCGACGGAATGGCCCAGGCGATGTAGCGGATCATGGAGAGCTCCGACTCGAGACGTTCCCCCTCGGCTTCGCAATAGGCGTGGACGGCGTCGGCCACATCCTGTACGCGGCGGGTCGTGCCGAACCGCTGCAGGCCGGCCAGGAGGGCCCGCGGCAGGAGCGCCCGGCGCTGGGATTCGGGCAGGGCCTGAACCTGGCGCGCGAGCTCGCGCGTGTCGCCCGGGAGGATGCGCACCCCCTCCGCGAGGGGGATGAAGTCCTGCTGCAGGAAGGCCCGCTGCCTATAGATCCCCACCCACTTGAACGCCATGATGGCCAGGGCCCAGAGGGCCAGGATGATCACGGCCTCCTGCTCCCAGTCGTAGATCAGGACATAGATCGAGCGCTCGGTGGCGGCCGATTTATCGTTTTCCAGGGCGGCCGCCTGCTGGGCGAGGATCGCGTCCCCCCGGGGGCGGACGATACCCACATAGGCCGCGTGCACGAAGATGACGATCACGATCAGCGATACGGTTTGATAGAGAAATTCGAACGAGATGCCGAGGGGGCGCTTCATGAGTGGGTCCTCAGTTAGGGTCGGCCCGTCGGCCGGTCAGCCGGTCGCCGGTCGGCCGGGTTGACGGGCGACGGGCCGGCCGATCAGATATCCGCCGGGAAATCGATGGCCTGGTCGGCCTTCACCTTTTCGGTGGGCTCGAACGGCGGCACGCTCTTCGGTTTGGCCGGGACCGGGGCCGCCGGCGGTTTGGTCCCTTCCCGATCGGCCGGGGTCGGGACCGGCGCGGCGCCCGGCGGCTGCGTCTCCGTGCGGCTCGGCGCACCGGCGCGTTGGGCAAAAACGATCCCCAGCTCCTCCCTCTCGGCCGCCACGGCCTCTGTTCTGATCAGCGGCCCCACGAGCAGGAAGCCTATGACGACAACCACAACCACTCGTACCATTCTTTCCGTTCTCCTTGCGGCATGGATTTCCCGGCCGCCCGGCGGCCGGGGAAATTCATTCGGCGTAGCGGCAGATCCGGAATCCCAGGTCGTTGCGCGGCCCGGCGCTGTAATCGCGAAACGCGATGCGCAGATTCGCAATCCCGGCCGATTTCCAACTGGCGCCCTTCACCACCCGGTGGGCCCCTTCCCGCGGCCCGGTCGGGTCCGCGAGCTCCCTTTCGTCTCCCGCCGGCTCGATCGCATAATAATCATGACACCACTCGGCCACGTTGCCCCCCATGTCGAGCAACCCCGCCGCCGTGGGCGTGAAGCGGCCGACCGGAGCGGCCGCCGGAAACCCGTCGCTGAAGCCCTCGATGATCACGTCGATCATCCCTCTGGCGGACTCATCGGCGTAATTGCCGGCGCCCGGGGGCGGCGGGTAGCCATCGCCCCAGGGGTACTTGAGGGCGGCCCCGCGGCGGGCGCTGAACTCCCATTCGGCTTCCGTCGGCAGGCGGTAGCCCGTACCCAGGGGGCCGGCGGCGACGATCCGGCCCTCTTTCTGGACGTAGACCGGCGGCAGCGACTCCTTGACGCTCAGGAAGTTGCAGAAAAGAGCCGCCTGCTCCCAGGAGACCATCACGACCGGGAGATCGTCGCGGTTGAGGTCCTGGTTCTTGAAGGTTCCCGAGGCATGCGCCGCCAGAAACTGCCGGAACTCGCGGTTGGTCACCTCGCGGGTCCCCATGTAAAAGGCCCGCGTCAAGCGCACCTGTTTGAGGGCCTCGTTCGCCCGGCGGCCTTGTTCGCGCCGCGAAGAGCCCATGGCAAAGGCGCCCGGCGCGATACGCCGGAGCTCGTATCCGGTTGCCGCCCGGACCACGCCGGCGGTGCCGGGCGCCGGGGCGGCCGCCCGGCGCGCGAGGGTCACCTTCAGCTCCTGGGGAAACCCCGGGCGGGGCAGGATACGCGTCCGGAAGGGCTCACGGCCCTCTTTGCGGATTTCGATCGCGTGCTCGGCGGCCGGGAGCCTCAGCTCGGCCGGCACCCTTCCGCGGCTGGCGCCGTTGACGAAAAGCTCGGCGTCGGCCGGTTCGACTTCGAAGTGGACCAGGCCCTCCAGGGCCGTCAGCTGGACCTCAAGCCGCTTGACCTCTCCGCTGGCGACGGTGGCTTTGCGGCCGGCGCGCTCATAACCGGCTTTGGAGAGCTGAATTTCGTGCTCCCGGCCCGGGCCGACCTCGACCTCGACCGGGGTCTGGCCGGCATAGCGCCCGTCGATGAGAACGCTCGCCCCGGCCGGCTCGGAGCGGATGGCCAGCCGGCCGTCGGCCGGCTCCAGGCGCACCTCGGGCAGGTTCATGCGTTGCCCGGCGACGACCTCGAGCCGGCGGCTCCAGGTCTTGTGGCGGTCGGCGTTGATCTCGATGGCGTGTGTGCCGGCCGGAAGCTCCAGCGCGACGGGGGTTTGGCCCATCGGCGTCCCGTCCACCGCAACGGCCGCTCCGGCGGGAATGGAGCTGATGCCGACCTCGGCCCAGTCGGGGGTCATGGCCAGCGTGATCTCCTGCAGCCTGCCGCAGCCTTCAACGTCCACCTCCGCTGCGGCCGGCTGAAACCGTTCGCTGCGGACCGCGATGCGGCGGCGGCCCGGGGGCGCCTCGACCGGCTCTCCTGAAACGGCGCTGACGGGGCGGTCGTCGATCAGAAGCTCGGCCGCCGGGATCGGCTCCTCCGGCCGGCCGTCGCGGTGGGCCCGGATCCGCAGCCGGCCGGGGAGCTCCTGGAAAGAGAGCCGGATCTCCTGGCGCTCCTCCGGCCCGACCTCGAAGGCGTGCACGATCTCACGGTAACATGCGCGCGCGGCCCGGAGCTCATAGGCCCCCGGCCGCAGGAGGTAGTGACCGCCGATGCGTGGGGCGACCCACCCGCCGGAGAGCGAGAGCGCATCGGGTGCCGGGTCCAGGTGGATCGTCACCTGGCGCGCCGTGACGACGAACCAGACCGCTCCCGCCAGCACCGGGAGGAGGAGGGCGGCGGCGATCACCCCCATCCATCCGGCGGCGCGCCGCACCCCGCCGCGTCCGCCTCTCCGCCCGCCGCGGAAGGGGACCGGCGTTACGAGGATCGGCTCGTTCGGGCTCGGGTCGCGGGGTTCTTTTTCCGGCATCGACGGACCTCGACATCCTTATCCAACTTTGATGGACTCGTAAAAAGTCCTTGATCCAGACGATTTTGTAAAAAGCCCAAGATCCCCGTTAAAGCGGGGCAGGCACGGCGTGCGAATTCCGTGTCGCGAGGCGTATCCCGCCGAGGCGGGACCGCAGCGACCATCCCGCCATGGCGGGAACGCGCAATCCCGCCTTGGGCGGGAGAGATTTGGCTTTCACGTAAGTAGGGTCTTCTTCTTGTGGGAGCGGCATCTCCTGACCGCCGTAGCCGGAGGCAAAGGCTGGTTGCCGCGATGTCATCGTGGCTGGAAGCCACTCCCCCAAGGGCGACACTCCATTACCGATAGGATGGCGCTGGGCGCCATAAACTGCTTTTTACGAAGTCGTCAACTTTGACCTTGCAGTAGACTGAGACGCGGACCGGCGCCGCTCCCGGCCGGACCACCAGCTCGATCATCTCGTCCCGGTAGCCGTCGCGCGATCCCACCACGGTGTAGGTCCCCGGGCGCAGGTTCAGCTCGCGTGCGGTGAAACGGCCGAGCCGTCCGACGCGATAGACGGAGACCTCGGTCAGGTGGTCGGATTCGATCGTGACGCGGACCGGGGTCTGAGCGGTCTTCACCAGGGCCGCCAGTTGATCCGCCGCGGCGCGCAGGCGAGCGCTCTCCGGCGGCGCGGCCTTAAGCTCCTGGAGCAGCCCCACGGCATTTGCCAGCTGGGCGTCGGAGTCGAGCACGGCCGGTTGGGCTACGAAGAAGGCGATGCGCCGCTCCCAGGTCAGAAAGGCCGCAGCGCGCTCCCGCCCCTGCTGGGAGAATCGGAGGGTTGGCTCCAGCGCCAGGGCCTCGTCGTAGGCCGTAAGGGCGGCCGCCCACTCCTCGCGCTGTTCGGCGGCAAGCGCCCTGGCCCGCACGGCCTCGATCCGGGTGGTGCGCCGGCGGCCTTCGGCCTGGGCCAAGGCCTCCGCCACCTCGGGCGCTTCCGGCCGCAGGGCCTGGGCCTTGAGAAACCGGGCT